>JAKSCL010000414.1 GCA_022360615.1 Hyphomicrobiales bacterium | reverse complement strand
GAAATCAGCGGGTTGGTGTTGTCTTCCACATGCCAAACCGTCACACCGCCCGGCGTGACAATCTCATTGGGTGTCGACATCGCCGCCGCCTCGCTAGGTGGCAGCCACAGGAGGGTGAAACCTGCAATAACCGACAGAAGGAACGACGCTGGTTTCGGCGTATTAAGGCCAGTGCTTCCCCGGCAAGACATCATCAAGCCCTCCCAATTCAGATCATTCATTCTTCATCGTGATATTTAACGCCACCTGGCCCGGTCAGGACCGCTCGGCTGCTTCCGGAAGAAGAAAGCCTGTCGCCGAGCGCCGCCGGTCGAGATAACGGCGCGCCACCGCATTGACATCCTCAACGGTGACCTTCGCGATTTCAGCGGGCCATGCCTGGACGTCTGCGACCGTCGAACCGGAGGTAAGAGCCGCGCCAAAAATCCGCGCGAGGGCCGACTGTCTATCCTGCGCGTAGACCGCAGCCGCCACAAGACTGTTTTGAGCGCTTGCCACCTCTTCCTCGGTCACGCCGTTCTCGAGCACCTCGGCGACGACGGCGTCGATTGCAGCTTCGATCTCTTCAAGCGTTACATCGCCGCGGGGCGAGCCGAAAAAACCGAAGCGGCTCATGTCGAGCGCGGTGCCCGAGTAAAATGCACCGGCACTTGTCGCGATACCCTTTTCCATGACGAGCTCACGATGAAGGCGGCTGGTGGACCCGCCGCCGACAATCTCAGCAAGAATGTCGAGCGCTTCGGCTTCAAGCGGTTCGGCTTGCGTATAGCTTGGCACCAGATAGAATCGGGTCATGCTTGGCTGGGTAACGCGGGGGTCCGACAGAATCACCCTGCGCTCGGTCTCATGAGCCGGTTCTTGGGGACGTACCCTTTCACCCGGTTCGGCACGGCGCGGCACCGCACCATAAATCTCTTCGGCAAGCGCTCTGACTTCAGCGGTATCGACATCTCCGGCAACCACGAGCACGGCATTGTTCGGCGTGTAGAAACGGTCGTAGAAATCATGAAGCTGATCGCGGGTGATAGCCTCGATTTCGCCGCGCCAGCCGATGATCGGCACCCCATAAGGATGGTTTTTCCAAAATGCCGCGTTCAGCGCCTCAAAAAGCCGCGACGACGGTTCATTCTCAACCCGGGAATTCCGCTCCTCCAGAACGACACCGCGTTCCTTCTCAACAACCGCTTCGGAGAGATCGAGATTGGCCATCCGTTCCGCCTCAAGCTCCATGACGAGACGCAGATGCTCACTCGCAACGCGTTGGAAGTAGCCGGTATAATCCTGTGCTGTGAAGGCGTTTTCACGGCCGCCTAGGCTTGCAACCTTTTCGGAGAATTCACCATCGGCAAGGTTCTTCGTGCCGCGGAACATCAGATGCTCCAAATAATGCGCAATGCCGGACTGGCCAGGCGGCTCATCCGCGGCACCGACCTTATACCAGACCATATGGGTCACGACCGGAGCGCGGCGGTCCGGTATGACGACCACTTCCATGCCATTGTCGAGGGCAAAACTCTCGACGTTCGGGGCAAACACCTCCGGCAAATCGGTTTTCATCTCCGCGCGTGTTGCGGGCGCCGAGATGGCGGCGGCTGCAAAGGCAAGCGCGGCTGTAGCGATGGTTAGAGGCCGGAAAAGGAGCGGCTGGGGGAAGGCTGCGGTCTTGTTTTCTGACATGAAATTCAATCCGCTTGTGATTTTGCAAAGGGCATGGCGGGCGGATCACCGCGCACGAACGGCGCGGCGACTATGAAACTACGCTAAGTGTTACGTAGTTCAAAACTAGCGCCAAACCACACGGTTCAACGTGAAATTTTCGTTATGTTGGCGGATACGCCGAAGCCGGTTACCAGAGGCAACGGCAACGGTCAGTCGTCTTTCGGCGTGAATGGATCAGGCTTGTCAGCCGACTGGCCTCTGCGGCCGAACCAGCTTCCGAAACGGCCGCCCGGGACCGTCTCCTTGTTGATTTTCTGGGCCTCTTCGTGCTCGAGCTCCGAGACAACCAAATGCGACACCGGCGGCGCAGCCAAGCTACCGCCTGAGTTCGTCGCGGCCTCCTCCTGCTGGGCAATCAACCGCTCGCGGGCCAATTCGCGCATTTCAGCCTCGGTCATACGGTTGTCCGGGTTCTTAACCTCCTGCCGGAAGGCTTGGCTCGGATCGACGGCGATATCCTCTGAACGAACCCGCACATTACGGAAACCGGAGTTTTTGAAAAACTCCGCGACCGTGAGGGGTTCCTGGCGTGCTTTCTCACGTTCCTTCGCCGCCAAAATATCCGGATCTTCCGGCCAATCCTGAGGACGGTTCTGAGCCACATCTTCCGGCGAAGGCAGATCGCGCGAGGGCGGTATCACAAGCTCGGCACGCGGCTGCGCGTTGATTTCGGGAACATCCTCGCGGATACCGATACCACGCGCCAGCGCCCGGCCGCTCATGACGTCAAGCGCGTTCGTGGAGCTGGTCGCCACTTCCGGCGAGCGGGAAGAACATGCGCCAAGCGCCACCGAAAGACCGATGACAATCATGGGAATCATTTTAGCCTGCGTAATGGCCGGAATGCGCGACATGGATGTGCTGCTCATAAACTCGATAACAACGCCAACGGCTGCTGCCGGCAACCAAGCGCCTCAGAAGGTCTGCTAATCCGCGTTTTCGTCAACATTGCGGCGTTCGGTGATCATGTCATAAACCAAAAGCGCCACACCGGCAACGATGGCCGCATCGGCAACGTTAAAGACATACCAGTAGAACCCATAAGCGTGCAGCGAAACGAAGTCGATCACCGCGCCATGAATCGCCCGGTCGATCCCATTGCCGACCGCGCCCGAAATCAAAAGCCCAAGTGCGGCCGCGACGAACTTCGAGGGGGTCTTGAGAAGCCAGTAGCCGAAGCCCGCGGTTGCAGCGGCCGCAATCGCAACCAAGACACGCGGTCCCCAGACGCCATCCTGCTGGAAGAGGCCATAGGAAATGCCGTAGTTCCATACCAGAACCAGATCGAAAAACGGTGTCACCGTCACCCGGCCCGCGAGCCCCCAATCCAGGAAATCAAGGACCCAGTATTTCGTTACCTGGTCGAGAACGAGCAGCGGAAGCGCAACAAGAAGGCCAAGGCGGAAAGGGGTCATGATGATGCCGCATACCAGGGACCGGAGGTCATCCTCGGAACAAGTCCGAGGATGACTTTGGAATGTATTGCGAAGGGCCGGCATCCGCCATAACCGCCCCCCTCGGAATAAAACCGGGGACAACGATTGCATGGGCCGGCATGCGACCGCTCATTCATCCGCACCATGCTTATTCCGCCGCCAGAATGCCGGCTGCCTGCAGCTCCCGCATGGCCTGCGCGTCGCGCGGGCTAAGATCGGGATAATCCGAATCCGAGCCCACCTCAGGCAGGATCTTCCAGGAACGGGCGCATTTCCGCCCTTCCGCCTGTCCCGGCACGACGCCAACGCCCGGCATATCGTCAAGCAGAAACGAGGATGCCGGATGGTCGCCTTGGACGAGCGTCGCTTGGCTCGTAATGGCGATCTCGGCCCAATCCACATCCTTAACGCGCCCGAAGAGATCGGTATCCGCGATGTAAATCTCCGGCGCAGCCTCAAGCGATGAGCCTATGCGCTTCTCACGGCGCTCAATCTCAAGCGCGCCGGTAACGACACGGCGCACTTGGCGGATGGTCTTCCAGCGCAGCGCCAAATCCTCATCTGCCCACTCATGCGGCACGCCCGGGAACTGGCGCAGATGCACCGAGCCCGCGCTTTCGCCCATCCTCGAGAGCCATACTTCCTCCATGGTGAACGGAAGAAGCGGCGCGAGCCAGGCTGTGAGGCAATCGAAGAGATGGTCGAGAACGGTGAGACAGCTCTTGCGCGTCACGCTTGAGGGCGGATCGCAGTACAGCGCGTCCTTGCGAATATCGAAGTAGAAAGCGGAGAGATCGACGGTCGCGAAGTTGAAAAGCGCTGCCATCACCCGCTTATAGTCGAACGCCCAATAGGCTTTGCGCACGAGATCATCGAGCCGCGAAAGCTCGTGCAGCATGAGCCGCTCGAGTTCGGGCATCTCCGCATAACCAATACGGTCTTCAGGTTTGAAGTGCGCAAGCGAACCCAGCATGAAGCGCATGGTGTTACGAAGCTTACGATAGGCATCGACATTCGATTTCAAGATTTCCGGGCCGATACGCAGATCTTCGGAGTAGTCCGAAAAAGCAACCCAGAGGCGAAGGATATCGGCGCCGTACTGCTTGATAACATCCTGCGGCGCCACTGTGTTCCCAAGCGATTTCGACATCTTGCGGCCCTCTTCGTCCATGACGAAGCCACGGGTAAGGACGCAGTCATAGGGCGCACGGCCGCGCGTTCCGCAGCTTTCCAGAAGCGTTGAGTGGAACCAGCCGCGGTGCTGGTCGGAGCCTTCCAGGTAAAGGACGTAATCCTTGCCGCCATCCGCCTTGCGCTTAACCTTCAAGTCGTCGCGGCGCTCGAGCGTGAACGTATGGGTCGAGCCGGAATCGAACCAGACGTCGAGAATGTCATCCACCTTCTCCCAATCGCCGGTATCGGCGACAAGACCATCGAGAAAACGCTCTTTCGCGCCTTCGGCAAACCAGGCATCCGCGCCTTCGGCTTCGAAAGCTTCCCCGATCCGGACGATCAGGTCCTGCGCCCCATTGAAGGATGCGTTCGGAATAACCTCTCCGCTCTCTTTGTGGACGAAAACAGTGATCGGCACGCCCCAGGCGCGCTGACGCGAGAGCACCCAGTCGGGCCGCGCCTCGATCATGCCGCGGAGCCGGTTCTGTCCGGCTGCCGGTACGAAACGCGTGTTGTCGATGGTGGTCAGGGCAAGTTCACGCAGTGTCTTACCCTTTTGCGCCCCGATGCCCTTGTCCATATGGACAAACCATTGCGGCGTGTTGCGGAAGATGACGGGTTTTTTGGAGCGCCAGGAATGCGGATAGGTGTGCTTGAGCCGGCCACGGGCCGCCAGCATGCCCACACCGCGCAAAGCGTCGATGACCGCGTTGTTTGCCTTGCCCTTGTCACCCTTGCGGGTAAGGATATCGAACCCTTCAAAACCCGGAGCATCCGCCGTGAAGCAGCCATCTGCATCGACTGTGTAGGGGATTGCCGTGTCGATGCCGCGCTCGCGCAGGTCGCGGGCATTCGCCATCCACACCTCGAAGTCCTCGCGGCCATGGCCGGGGGCCGTGTGCACGAAACCAGTTCCCGCATCATCGGTGACATGATCGCCATCAAGCAAAGGAACGTCGAAGTCGTAGCCATGGCCCCGCAACGGGTGGGCGCAGGTGAAAGACGCCAATTCATCAGCGGCAACCGTCCGGACTTTCTTCCAATCGGTGACGCGTGCCGCAGTAAAGACATCCGTCGCCAGCCGGTCGGCGAGGATCAGCTTTTCACCCGGTTGAACCCAATTGTCCTCGGCGGCATCGAGCACTTGGTAAAGGCCGTATCCGATTTTAGAGGAAAACGAGATCGCCCGGTTGCCGGGGATCGTCCATGGCGTGGTCGTCCAGATCACGACCGGATTGCCGACCAGATCATCCGGGCCTGCCACTACCGGAAACTTCACCCAGACGGTGTCCGACTGGTAATCGTGATACTCGACTTCGGCTTCGGCAAGCGCCGTTTTCTCCACGACAGACCACATCACGGGCTTCGAGCCGCGATAGAGTTGATCCGTCATGGCAAAGGTCATCAGTTCGCGGGCGATCTGCGCTTCGGCCGCAAAGCTCATCGTCGTATAGGGCGTTTCGAAATCGCCTTCGACGCCGAGACGGCGGAACTCTTCGGTCTGGATCTTGATCCAGCCTTCAGCGAACTCGCGGCACTCCTGCCGAAACGTGTTGACGGGCACTTCGTCCTTGTTCTTGCCTTTGGCGCGGTATTGCTCCTCGATTTTCCATTCGATTGGCAAGCCATGGCAATCCCAGCCGGGAACGTAGTTGGCGTCCCAGCCCTGCATCTGCATGGAACGCACGACCATATCCTTCAGGATCTTGTTCAATCCCGTGCCGATATGGATGTTTC
>JAKSCL010000412.1 GCA_022360615.1 Hyphomicrobiales bacterium | reverse complement strand
TCAGGTCGAAGGGCTTCGGCAGGTATTCGTAAGCACCGCGCTCCGACGCCTTGATCGCTGTCATGAACGTGTTTTGCGCGCTCATAACGACAACCGGTAAAGCGGGCCTGATGCGCTTGATGCGCGGAATAAGATCGAACGCGTTCTCGTCCGGCATCACGACATCGGTGATGACGAGATCGCCCTCCCCTTGCTGCACCCAACGCCAAAGCGTTGCCGCATTTCCCGTCGAGCGGACCTCATAACCGGCGCGTGAAAGGGCCTGGTTGAGAATGGTCCGGATCGCCGCATCGTCATCGGCTATGAGCACGCGCCCTTGGGGCATCGCGAGAACCTCCTGTTGGAAACCGCCGGCACTCATGCGCGGTGCATTGGCAAGAGCACGCGGAACTGGGTCCGGCGCGGCTCGCTTTCGCATTCGACAACGCCGCCATGATCGCCAATCACCTTGGCGACAAGCGCCAGCCCGAGGCCCGATCCGCTCTCCTTCGTTGTCACGAACGGATCGAACAGGTTCTCCTGGATTTCAGCTGGAACGCCCGGGCCATTATCCTGGACGGTAAAGGCAAGCGGCAGGCCAATAGCCTTTCCAGCACCCGGCACGGAAATCCTGATTCCGGGCTGAAAGGCGCTTTTGAGAACGATTTCGGCATCCGTGCCCATGCCTTTGACGGCTTCTGCGGCATTCTTGATGAGATTGAGAAAAACCTGAATGAGTTGATCGCGCGAGCCGAGCACGGGCGGCAATGACGGATCGTAATCCTCGATAAAGGTCACATGTTTGGCAAAACTTGCCGATGAAAGCTCGCGCACGTGTTCGAGAACCTCGTGCACATTGACGGGCTCACGCTCGACCGGGCGGTTGTCGGCGAACACCTCGACACGGTCGACAAGCCGGACGATCCGATCGGCCTCCGAACCGATCAGCCGGGTCAGCATGCGGTCGTCATCGCCCACTGTCGATTCGAGAAGCTGGCTTGCGCCCTTGATGCCGAAAAGCGGGTTCTTGATCTCATGCGCCAGCATGGCGGCGAGCCCCGTCACGGAACGGGCGGCGGTGCGGTGCGTCAATTGACGTTCGATTTTGTCCGTAACCGTGCGCTCCTGGAAAGTGACGACCACAACGTCGTCGCCGGAGTTGTCGGTGATCGGCGCCACATGGACATCGACAATCCGTTCCATGCCAAGGCTCGGTGTCCCAATATCGATCCGGTATTCGTTCACCGCCGCGCGGCGGCTCCTCGCCTGCTCGATGAGCTGCAGGATCGGGCTGCCGAAAGGCACCAGCGTCTTGAGCCTTGTACGCAGCAAAAGCGCTTCGGAAAGCTGGAAGAAGGCTTCCGCCGCATGGTTTGAGAACAGGATTTTGCCTTCGGCATCGACTGCAAGGACAGGGTGCGGGAGTGCATCCACAATGCGCTCGGCGGCGAATGCCTCGCTTTCAGCACCCGCAATCCGGCTGGCTATCGATGTGATCACGCGGCCGCCCTTTCCTCAAAACGCTCAGAACTGTCGAAAAAGCGCAGAATGTTCGCTTCCACTCGCCTAACATCCGTGTCGCGCAGAACGAGATTGCGCCACTCCGCGAGTGCCGCTCCCGCCGGCATCGCATGTTCCATCGCCCAGCCAATATGTTTCCGCGCCGCCCTGAGCCCGACGTCCCTGCCATGTTCGGCAAGCATCATTCGGAGATGGCGGATGAGAAAACCGCACTGCCACCGCAGCGGTGGGACGATGGGCGGTTCGCCGCTCGTCAAGCTCTTGGCCAAAGCACCCGGCCACCAGGGGCGGCCATAGGCGCCGCGCCCCACCATAACCGCGTCCGCACCCGAGGCAGCACGCGCCCGCGCAACGTCTTCGGCGGTGACGATATCGCCATTGACAACAAGAGGGACGGATACGCTTTCCTTCACGGCGCGCACCGCCGCCCAATCCGCCTCGCCATCGTAGAACTGGCAGCGGGTGCGGCCATGAACCGTGAGCATCTGAATGCCGGCAGCTTCGGCGCGGGACGCGAGTTCCGGTGCGTTGATCGTGTTTTCGTCCCAGCCGAGGCGCATTTTCAGCGTTACAGGAACATCGACCGCTTTCACCGTCGCTTCAATCAGGCGGAGCGCGTGATCGAGGTCACGCATCAGAGCCGAACCCGAATAACCCTTCGTGACCTTGCGGGCCGGGCAGCCCATATTGATGTCGATGACATCGGCGCCACGTCCAGCCGCGATTTCTGCGCCGAGCGCCATCCAGCGCGCTTCGCGGCCCGCAAGCTGGACGATGAAGGGTCCCCGGTCTCCCGCTCTCAGCTTTCGCGATGCATCCTGACCGCCTTTGATCAGATCCTCGCTCGCAATCATCTCGGAGACAACAAGCCCAGCACCGGTTTCCGCCGCCAGCGAACGGAACGACGCATCCGTCACGCCCGACATGGGCGCGAGGAAAACCCTATTCTTGACCGGGACCCCGCCAATCGAAAAGGCCGGGATACTCATGCGCGCACTGACCATTCTTTAGGCAATTTTCAAACCTGCCTCTACTTTAGCCACATGCGTGCGGCGAGCAACTGATTTCATGAAACTGGGTTGACGGACCGATCACATCCGTT
>JAKSCL010000411.1 GCA_022360615.1 Hyphomicrobiales bacterium | reverse complement strand
TGTCAAAATGCCGCTTTGCTCGATCGCGTCATCGACGCTGTTGCGCGCAAGCCAGTCGGGTCTGGCAACAACCCCAGCCAAGTCCATGCGCGTATCGCGTTCCATGATCCCCGTGGTTGTTTCCCGGGCGCCAAACCGCAGCACACCGAGTTCTCCAAGTTCAAGCTTATAGGCTTGAGGACCCACTCTGATTTGCGCGCATCCATTCAAGATGACGCCGAGCATTAAGCATGGCTCATGCGTTTCCTTCAGATTGAAGTCTGCGAAGATTTCAATCTGCGAGCGAACGGCGAGTAATCCGGGCGCAATCTCCCGATGCCATACGATGCCCCGAGCCACCTCGGTTTCCGATTTGACCGGTTCGGGAAACTCGCAGCTGTTTTCCGAACCAGGCCAACACCAGTGTGTCTGCACTTGTTCGGCGGTTATCGAGAAACGCGGTATGGACCCGACATCATCGATCAGAGCCATAGCTGCAATCTCCCGTTCTGGCGGATGAATTCATGGTCTTCTGATTGGCGCCTATTCCGCGCCAACAATCTCCGGCGCGAATGACAGATCTCTGGCCCGGCAATGTGCGCGTGATTGAATCCGAACAGTCGGGGTTAAACTCTTCCGAGCCGTCAAAAGCACAACCCGCTGTTGATGGGTTGATTCATTCAAACAACTTCGGAAACAAGGTCAGACTTAACTACTTTAGAACTATTCTATACTGTGGATCATATACATATATTCTGTGAATGATTTGCGAAAGGCAAGATTTATCTTTTTAAAGTATTTCAGGAATAAATTCTTTTACTTGATATTGGTGACAGGTCTAATCGACGTCACGACCACCGGAACGCATACTCATGCTACGTGAATCTGATGATCCAGGGTCAAACGATTGCTAGGATTGGGACTTCTGTGGCGCTCAACAAGATTATTGCGATCCTGCCTGAGAACCCCACACGCAAAGACATGCGCGGAGCCAAAAGTAGCTTCAGGCCAAAATCAGAATGCCTGCACGGAATTAGTGCATTTAGATTAGTGGCTTAAGCATGCAAAGCATCGCTAGACTGTTTCGCCGGGGTAATTCTTGCCAAGAGACGACAGAACCGCGAAAGAGGACATCTTTATTTTTCAAAGACTTACGCACGCCGATCCTTGCGCTCATAAGTTGAAAATTACAACCCTCTCCCACTCGATTACCAGCTCGCCGGCTAATAGCTTGATATCGCTTGCGAAAAAATTTCTGCGGGAGGAAACGCCGTTAACTGTACCGTTAAATTGTCAAGCTGCTGATTTTGCGAGATTTTCTCGGCGCTTTCGATGTTTCTCACCTTCACAGACATTTGGTCCCTATCATTCGCCCAAGACGGACTTGGAACGAGCAACCCGACCTCTGAATATTGATTTCTATACCGTCCTACTACTCCGAAGTTCTACGCCACGCCACGCTCCAAAAGAGCTCGGGTATGGCTGGATCCAAGATTTTGCCACGACTCGGCGTGTCGAACCCTAGCCCATCATGCCCGGACACGGACGATCTCTCGCAGCCGTTCGCGCACCCGCTCATAAACCGGCACGGCAACGCCCTGTCCGACTTCCAATGTCGCGACCACGGCATAGGTGATCGGATCGTCCAGTTCACCGGCTGCGGGTGAACAGGTGACATCGAGTACGAGATTGCCTTCATCGACGAACTCCGCGGCTTCTTCGCCTTCCCAGCGCTGCTGATAGACGGTCCCTTTCCCGAGGGCATTGTGCGACGGCTGTTGCTTCGCGTTGGCAGCACCGATGGAGAACTTCTTGTCGCCGCCCGGACTGGCCTTGAGTTTCGCAAGGCGGTACATGCGGTGCGAATGCGTGATCGGCGTCAGCCATGCGATTGTCACCGACAGCGCCCGGAATCCGGCTGTTCCGTCCAGTTCGGCGGGGAGCGGCACCGCGAAACGGTTCGTTTCCTTTGCGCTGATTGTGTTCCACCCGATCAGTGTTGCGCGGTTCTCGGCGCAATCGACAACGCGCTCGATATCCGGGCAGCCGAAACCGAGAAAGCGACTGATTTCGTCACGGGCATGCTCCCAGTGAAGCTTCTGCCCCTCGTTGACTATCTCATGAAGCATCGCCGCCGTTTCACCGTCCCACCGTGCGCTGTGAACCAATAACGCCTTCAGGATGACGGCGTGATATGCTGGGTCGAT
>JAKSCL010000320.1 GCA_022360615.1 Hyphomicrobiales bacterium | reverse complement strand
GATGCCGATGATCTGGCCGCTCTGGCGGTTGATACGGATGCGGATGCCATCGCCGTTTCGACCTATAATGGCGTGGCGCTCAGCTACGCCAGACGGCTGAAAGCAGAGCTGCAAGCGCGCGGTGCCGACACTCCGGTCTTCATCGGCGGGCGGCTGAACGAAATCATGGAGGATACCGACTCATCCCTGCCGGTCGAGGTTGAGAAGGAGGTGCGTCAGGCGGGCGTAACGCCTTGCGCGAACGTTGAGGAGATGCTCGAGGCGCTCGCCCAACGGCCGGATTCGGCGCGGCAATGACTGCTTTCGGCATGATTGGCGCGGGACATCTAGCCGGATTCCTCATCAAAGGCTGGCTTCATGCGGGCGGCGCGGGCGATGAAATCCTCGTGTCGCCACGCGGGCAGGCTGCCGCTTATGCCAAGCAATTCGGCGTGCGCGTTGCCAGTGACAACGCAGCAGTCGTTGCGCAGACCAAGACTGTCCTCCTCGCCGTGCGGCCCGCCCACGCAGCGGCTGCCGTGCAAGGCCTGCCTTGGTCCGGTAAACACCGCCTGATCTCGCTTTGTGCCGGTGTGGCGGTCTCGGAGCTTTCCATGGCGGTACCCGCGCGCATTCACCGGGCTATGCCGATCGCCGCTGCCGCCATTGGCCAAAGCCCGACAGCATTATACCCCCCTAATGACGAGATCGAGACGCTTCTTTCGCGGTTCGGCCCTGTGTTCCCGTTCTCGAATGAAGGGCATTTCAACACCGCAAGCGTCGGCGGTGCCGTCTATGGGTGGGCCCATGCCCTTATTCTTGAGACTGCGGACTGGTTCTCAACACAGGGCCTGCCGCCCGAAACCGCACAAACGCTTGCCGCCCGTCTATTCGAGGCGGCCGGGATGGCCACAGCGGAAAGGCCAGAAACACCGATTGCCGAGGTGCTCCAATCCCTTGCCACGCCGGGCGGGATCACCGAAGCCGGTCTGAATGCGCTGAAAGACCGGGGCGCGGACGCGGCATGGCGCGCGGCATGCGCAGCGGCGGCGGAAAAAATGCGCAGCCGGAGCTAGTGAGGATCAGCCGCCTTCACCGGCTGCTTCGCGCCGCTTCGCCAGCAGCCGGGTGAAGTAAGGCGTTATCATCGGCACGAACAAGACGAGCGCGGCAATGACAAGGATCGATAGCGTCAGCGGACGCTCCCAGAGGAACGACCAAGAATCGTTGTTGATGATAAGCGCCCGGCGCAAATTCTCTTCCATCATGCCACCCAGGATAAAACCCAGAAGCATCGGTGCCATTGGAAAGTCCAGCAGGCGCAGCCCCACCGCAGCCACTGCGAAAATCACCATCAGATGGATATCGAAGGTGTTGAAGGAAACGAAATAAACCCCGATCAGGGAAAAGAAGATGATCATCGGGATGAGAACGGTCGAGGGAACCGCCAGAATCCGCGCGATATAGGGAATGAGCGGCAGATTCATGATGAGCAGAATCACGTTGCCGATATACATCGAGATGATCACCGACCAGAAAACTTCCGGATTGTCGATGAAGAGCCGCGGGCCCGGCTGAATGCCATAGGAGATCAGGGCACCGAGCATGATCGCCGTGGTGCCCGAACCGGGAATGCCGAGTGTCAGAAGCGGCACAAAGGAACCGGAACAGGCCGCATTATTGGCCGTTTCCGGCGCCGAAAGTCCGCGTATGGAACCCTTGCCGAACTCAGCGCCCTTCTTCGCACCGGCAAGGCGCTGCTCCATCCCATAAGCAAGGAAACTCGCAATCGTGGCGCCGGCGCCAGGAAGAACGCCGACCAGGAAGCCCAGCACCGAGGAACGCCCGACGACCGGTGCGATCTCCTTTACCTCAGCGCGGCTCAACGCCATCGATCCGAGATTCTTCTGCGCCTCCATTTCACGGCGGCGGTCCGCATCGGACTTGGGCCTGAGGATCGCCATCAATGCTTCCGACAGGGCAAAGGTCGCCATCGCCAACAAGAGGAAGGATATGCCGTCGATAAGGTCAAGCAAACCAAAGGTGAAGCGCTGGATGCCTTGCGTCTGATCGGTCCCGACGGTCGAGAGCATCAAACCCAGTACGGTCATCAGCAGGGCCTTGATGACATTGCCCTTTCCGGCGAAAGCGGCGACCGCCGTCAAACCCAGAACCATAAGGGCAAAATAATCCGTCGACTGGAAGGCCAGAGACACGGTTGCCAGCGAAGGCGCCGCGACGAGCAAAAAGACCGCAGCGATGGTGCCGCCCGAAAAACTCGAATAAGCGGCAATGGCCAATGCCTTTCCAGCCATGCCTTTCTTGGCCATCGGATAACCGTCAAAGGCGGTGGCGACCGTGCCGGCAACACCGGGCGCGTTGATCAGGATCGAGGAGGTCGAACCGCCAAAGATCGCGCCGTAGTAAACGCCTGCCATGAGAATCAGGCCAGTCGCCGGATCGAAGCCATAAGTGATCGGGATCATAAGGGCGATGGCCGAAATCGGCCCGAGCCCCGGCAACATGCCGATAAAGGTGCCGACAAAGCAGCCGACAGCGACCATCATCAGATTGACCGGTTGAGCGGCCGTGCCGAGGCCCGCGAAAATACCGTCCAGCATGCGTTCAGCCCCGCATGAATTCAGGGAAGGGTTCGATGAAAACGTCGAGACCCTGTGTCATCAGCGCCCAGAAACCGATAACAATGGGGACCGAAGCGCCGATCAGGACAAGCCAGCGGCGCTCGCCCAAAAGCCACATCGCGGCAAACAGAAAAGCGATGGTCGCAAGGATGAATCCCCCTGGCCGCAGGAGAAATCCATATGCGACCATCAGAGCGCAGATAAGAGCAGCCTCCCTCCAGCGAAAGCCGCGTATCTCTTGACCCTCAGCGCTTCCGGGCTTCAGGAGAAGTGCGAGAGATAACGCGATACCGAGAATGGCCAGCGCCTCCGGCATCGTCTGCGCCGTGAAAGCCTGATTGCGCTGGAAGGGCAAAAGCGGAATCCGCGTTGCCATCAGGCCATAACCGAGCGAAAAGGCGAGCATGAAAAGCGCGCCAATGCGGTCCTTGGAAAGCATGAATAATGCGCCTCGAACTGGAACGGCCCCTCCCGGATGCGATGCGGGAAGGACCCATCAGATGCCGGTCAAAGGAAGCCCAATTCCTTCATCAGATCTCCGATCTGCTTTTCCTGAGCTTCAAGGAAGGCGACGAACCCATCGTCCGGATTGAAGATATCGACCCAGCCGTTCCGGTCCCGGACGGCTGCCCATTCTTCCGTCTCGTACATTTTTTCAAACGCCGCGACATAGGCATCCATTTTCTCGTCCGGCAACCCGGGCGGTCCGAAAAAACCGCGCCAGTTGACGAACTCGGCACCGCTTGCGCCTGCCTCGCTGCAAGTCGGCACATCCGGCGCCGCATCGAGCCGCTCCTTCGAGGTTACGCAAAGAATGCGGACCGTATCTTGGCGGGCAAGATCGATCGCTTCGCCGAAGCCGGTCGAGAGCGCCTTGATCTCACCGGACAGAAGCCCTGCCATGGCCTTGCCGCCCGCGTCATAAGGCACGTATTTCACTTCGTTCGGATCGGCACCCGCTGCTTTCATCACAAGAGCCGCAACGATATGATCCATGCCGCCGGCAACTGACCCCCCGCCGATCGAGACGCTTGAGGGATCGGCGTTGTAGGCGTCGATCAACGCGCCGAAATCACTGACGGACGATTCCTTGTGGACCACGAAACTCCCATAGTCGCCAATGACCGAGGCGACGGGGGTTAGATCCCTGAAGGATTGCGGGAAGACCTTCTGCAGCGAACGGATGACGATCGGCGTCGAGTTCACCATGAGGGTGTCCTGCTGCTTGCCGGCGGTTTCGATCAGATGGGCAATGGCCTTGCCGCCGCCGCCGCCCGACATGTTTTCGTAAGATGCAGTACCGACGACTCCGGCCTTCGTCAGCGCCTCGCCCACGCCACGGGCCGTCCCGTCCCAGCCGCCGCCCGCGCCGCCTGGAATGAGGAAATGGGTCGCTTCGATATCGGCCGCGTCTGAGGGCATCGCTGCAATGCCCATCGCCAAGACAAAGGCACAACCGAATGCAAAACGCCGCGTGAAACGGATCATATCGTCCTCCCTGTCCGGCCGGCCTTGAACGGCCAGCTTCGCTATAATCTAATTAGCGAGAACGTTGCCGGGGATGAATGTGATTGTCTACTGATTTTAGAGGCAAACACGACGAAAGGCGCAGAAGGAAGCATCATCATCCCGTCTTGGTCGCGAGCACGAAAACGGCATGCGGATTGGTCGCAAGATAGCGCAGGCCAAGCCGGCGCGGCTCCAAAACCACGCGGTAAAGCCATTCGAACCCCGCAGCCTGCATCCAATGCGGCGCACGGCTGTTCCGGCCGGACAGAAAATCGAAAAGCCCGCCGGAGGTTTTAATCACACCCACATTCCGCAGACGCACGGCATTGCGCACCATGAAAGCTTGCTCGAACGGCACACCCATGCCCACCCAAAGGATGTCCGGTGCCGCATCGTTTATGGCCGCGACCGCTTCGGCCTCTTCCGTAAGCGAGGAGAAATAGCCATTGCGATAACCGCAGATATCAAGGCCGGGGTAAAGGCGCCGGGCTTCTTTAACGGCATCCCTTACGACCGGCTCACGGGCACCCAGCATGTAAAACCGGGCCCCGGTTTTCACGGCCAAGCCCGCGACGTCATGGAAGAGATCGGTCGTGGCGACACGCTCAGGCAGGGTCAGCGCACCCGCAAGGCGCGAGGCGAAGACAAGCGGCATGCCGTCGGCATGAATAAGGTCGGCGGCCATGAAAAGGCCGCGGGCGGCTGGGTCACGGGCACATAAGGAGACCACTTGGCCGTTCGCCGAGGTGATACACAGCGGCCGGGTCTCTTTGCCGCGAGCTTCCAATGCTTTCTCCAACATCAGTTTTGCGGACGCCTCGCGGCCGATCACCGCAAGCGGCAAACCGCCAATCATGGCCTCCGGCACTTGAGTGAACGCCTTGGCTGAGGTCTCAAAAAAAGCTGACATCCTCGGTTTTCCCGCTTTTGAAACGGTCCCCTCTTGTCGCAAGACGGGACACCCATTCATCAATGGGCAAATCACTGCGAAGACCGGGCCAGGAATCGAAGCTTAGTGTTGAGACGTCCGCAAAGAGCGTCTCAGCCATCGCGCGTTCGATCGGAAAACGAAGACGCAACGGGGTCGGGGAGCGTCTGGCCCAAGATCACCCGATTGGCCCCGCTCTTGCTTAGTCAACGAGCAGACGGGCATTTTGACTGCACGGCCGTTTCCAAACGGCACATCAACGGCCCCACCGCAAACCGGGAATGAAACAGAAAAGACAAGCGCAATCGTGCGGCGGAGGCAATGAAGGTGACGACGATTTCAAGCGCAACATCGGATTTCGCAATGCAGCCACGGGGCGGTTTCCGGTGGCTTGCCCGAAGCTTTGCGCCGCTTGCCTGGCTAGCCGATACGCTTGCAATCGTTCTGATGTCGCTTTTCGCAGGTGTCTCTTATCATATGGCCATCCACGCCCACCCCGGCATTGTGGAGAACTTCGCCGCCATCGGCCTTCTCACAGCCGCGCTGTTCGGTCTCTC
>JAKSCL010000237.1 GCA_022360615.1 Hyphomicrobiales bacterium | reverse complement strand
CGTCAGCGTGCCGGCGCCGGGGAACTTGAAGTCGGTCGCGCGGTATTGGTCGCCGAAAGCATGACGGCCGACGATGATCGGCTGCGTCCAGCCGGGCACGAGGCGCGGCACGTTCTTGCAGATGATGGGTTCGCGGAAGATGACGCCGCCCAGGATGTTGCGGATCGTACCGTTCGGCGAACGCCACATCTTTTTCAGGCCGAATTCCTCAACGCGCGCTTCATCGGGGGTGATCGTCGCGCATTTGACGCCGGCGCCATGTTTCTTGATGGCGTTGGCGGCATCGATGGTCACCTGATCGTCGGTCTCGTCGCGGTGCTGGACGCTAAGGTCGTAATATTCGAGTTCCAGATCGAGATAGGGATGGATCAGCTTGTCTTTGATGATTTGCCAGATAATCCGTGTCATCTCGTCGCCGTCGAGTTCGACGAGCGGGTGTGCGACCTTGATCTTGTCCATGGCAGACGAAGCCCCTTTTTTGCGATTTTTGCTTCTTGCGGGCCGGAAAGCCCTGCAGGCGTGACGCTGCGGCTATAGAGCATTTTGACGTGAAGTGGAATCGCTTGATCGGCCTGGGGTGTGCGAATTCGACTTGGACCGGGGCTGTTGCCCGATGCCGTGGCCGGCCGGTATCCGGGGTTTGGCGCCGGTGCGGCCGATCGTTACGTGATCACCACGGCCTTGTGCGATAGTGCTGTTATGATGCATTCGGCGTCTGGGCATGGGTTGAGCGTGAGTGGGATTGGTGGCTGGGACCGACAAAACGAAAATTCCGGCATCGGGCGGGCCAGCGATTATTCTGGTTGAGCCGCAGCTTGGCGAGAACATCGGCATGACGGCGCGCGCCATGGCTAATTTCGGCCTGTCGCGGCTGCGCCTTGTCGCGCCCCGCGACGGTTGGCCAAGCGAGGCCGCGAGCAAAGCCGCGTCCGGCGCCGACTGGGTGATCGAGGGCGTAAAGGTCCATGACACCCTCGAGGCTGCGATCGCCGATCTGGGTCTCGTTTATGCGACGACGGCGCGCGACCGCGACATGACGAAACCCGTTGTCGGGCCGAAAACCTCTGTCGATGCGATTCTCACGCGGCAGATGAGCGGCGAGGATGCCGGGGTTCTTTTCGGGCGGGAGCGCTGGGGGCTCACCAATGAGGAGATCGCGCTTGCCGATGAAATCCTCACCTATCCGGTCAATCCGGCCTTTGCCTCGCTCAACATTGCCCAGGCCGTGCTTCTCTTCGGGTATGAATGGTTCGTCGGCTTCCATGCCGCTGAAACAGCCGGGGATGAGCGCCTG
>JAKSCL010000409.1 GCA_022360615.1 Hyphomicrobiales bacterium | reverse complement strand
CTCATGATCCCCCCAATCCCACCTCATGATACTGGCCGCGGCACGCTCAATCAGTTCATCTTCAACATCCTGCGCGGTCATCGTGCGCGCCCTTTTCGACATCCGCTCATTAAGCGATTGTCGAACTACGGCCTTAACTTCATCGCTCTCGGCGGAGCGAATATCAAAGAAAACGCCAAGGGGTTCTTTATTGACAGGATGAATGAGTTCGAGCCGGTAAGGTTGGTCCGGCACAACCAGTTGGGAAAGGTCCATAGATTAGCTCGCGAGAAATGCAGCCTGAACAAGGCCAATAGTGAATTGACGAACAACGAAGTCTTCCCGGCCGCCGCCGCCGCCGAGACCGCCACCGCCGACAATGCCGCGAGCATACCAAATATCGCCGCTTGAAAGCGTGAGTTTGAAAGCATAAGCGTCCACAGCGGCAGCCGCCGCGACCATAGCCAACTGTCCTGCGTCGTCGCTGATGTAGGCGCACTCAATCTGCGGATCTCCCGCATTCTTCACGCCTTTTTGTTTCTGCGACACATCATCGTCGAGTGTGTTGTAGTTGATGATGTTATCTGTGGCGCTCCAATCGCCGGCTGAACCTGTTGAGTTGATCTTGGTGTAGCTGAGGCCTTCAAAGCCCGCTTGGTTCAAATCCGAATTCTGCGCAGTCGTAGATATCTCCACATTGGCCTTAGCCCAGGTGAGCTTGTTCGCCATTTTAATTCTCCTCAGTTTGAGAATAGTTCGTAACGTATGTCGACCGGCACTCTGTAGGTCTGGTCGTCAGTTAGCCCGCCCATAACTTCAGGTCGGCGCGTGATCTGAATGAAGCCTACGGTGCTTGTGATCTCGCTCAGGTCTGCGAAGCGCTCGACAATGCGCCCTGCTTGATCAAGGGCGCCGATGCTGCCGGTCTTCTGAGGTACAACCACAAAGACACGGAACACGCCAAACCAACGGTACTGCGTGGCGTCGGTATGCGCGCTTTCGGTTGGTCCCGGGATCAGCTGAACCCGGTAATAGTATTGTGGTTCAGGCGGATCGAACGCGCTGTTTTCCCAGGCGACCGGCCAACCATCCGTCATCCCTGACAAATGCGCGAACAACGCTTCTGCAATGGCGCTTTCCACATTCAACGCCATCGGCTATCTCTCTTTTTCATGAACGATGATCGCCCGGTATCGGACGATGAAGCCAACGCAAGGCTCGGTGCTGCCTTGCACGCACTCGGAACGGCACCAGGCCGGACGACGAGAGCAGACACCGCACTCAAGACTGCTCGGCACATTCTTGCCGCTCTCGGAATAGGCCTTCGTCAAGCCGCGGATGATGTTACCGAACGCGGCCCCTCGTCTCCGCAACAACTTGATTGACGATTTGCTGCCATTTCAGCGCGGCAGATGTAACGAAGGCATCCTTGCTTTCTCTAGCTGCGGCATATTCGGCAGTGTACCCAGCGTAAATCGTGTCACCGACACCAGCGCCCGCAATGACCAAAGCAACCTGATCACTCTCATACAGAACCGAGTTATCGGGCGTGTTCGGAGCGGGTCTTGCGCCTGCACGAAGCAGCGGCATCGCGGCAGTTGATGCCATCAACGAAGCTCGCAAGAATCCGGTGTCAACACGCATACGACCACCTTCTTTTCGCGTCTTCTGCGCTTCCTCGATGACGCGCTGCGTGCTTTCCTTGAACACCGCCTCCATCCGCCGCTCGGACTTCTGCACCCAGTCACCGACTTGCGCGGAAAACGACTTGGCCAATCAGGCACTCCGGCCAAGCAGCGCGATTTGATAGGTGTTTGCGGCGCCAGCGGCATTTGTGACGCGGAGGATGTCTCCGGTTCCAGCCGTGACCGTGCCAATACCTGCCGCGTCGCTCGCGAAGAGCATGGCAAGGGCGCCTGGTTTCAGCGGCCCGATGGTTGGTGCTGTACCGCCGACGAAGCCAGTGAAGGGGTTTGTGCCGCCGCCAACGGTCAGGTCGGTCGTGTTGCTTCCAGCCCCGGCGGGTTTGTTGATGATCATAAACCCAACAAGTTCGGCGGCGGCAAAACTATTTCCAAGGGCATCCGCCAGGACCCCGGCAAGGTCGACATCATCGTTGGCGCCGTCTGCAACGGTGCGTTCGGCGATGTGATACAGATCGGCCTGCCCCGCGCCTGTGCCGTTTGCGATGGCTTCGGCAAAGCGAAGCGTCGGCTCGTAGGTGGGCCCCCCTCCGAAGGCATTGCCGACTTGCTTGATCTTGAGACTTACGTCTAGTTCAGCGGTGACGGTCATCGTGGTTCCTCGCGTATGTTCGCCGTGCCCTCATTCGACACCGGCAAGAAAGTCGATCCTGATTTCCTGATTGCACCGGCAATTGATGCTTTCTTCGGCGGGCCCATCGCCGGGATGCATAAGCCGCACGCCAGATGGCGAGATAAACGGTGCATCGAGCCCCAGCACGGTCTGCCCGTTCATACCATTATGCGTGTCACGGACCCTGCCATCGCCGGCAGTCCGCCATGTGCGCTTGATCGTTTCCCGCGACACCTGGCCACTGTCCACGGCCTGACGGAATGCCTCCAATTTGGATGCCTGAAGCGCTGATAACATCTCCGAACGCGCTATTGCTTCACCGCGCAATTGCAAAAGCCGGTCGCCATACCGGCCCGCGATCCTGTTCACTGTAACCCGGTCAAGCGCCCTGCCCTCTCTGATCGCTTTCGCGACCGTCCGGTCAAACCGCCTGTCTCT
>JAKSCL010000408.1 GCA_022360615.1 Hyphomicrobiales bacterium | reverse complement strand
TTCCTTGGTGGCCCGCAGCGTCAGGGGCGCATTGCCTGCAATCTGGCGGGCCAGTTCATCGGCGCGGGTCATCAGCGCGGCGTGATCGTCCAAGAGCTCCGTCACGAGCCCCGTGTGAAACGCTTCTTCATCGCTCAAGAGCCGCGCGGTGAAGATCATCTCTTTCGTGCGCGCCGCCCCGATGAGGGAAACGAAGCGGGCGTAATTCGGGATCGACAAGCAATTGCCGAGCGTGCGGGCAATCGGAAAGCCGAACTTCGCCCCGCGCGCGGCAATCCGTATGTCGCAGCACGCGGCAATGCCTGCGCCGCCGCCCGTGCAGGCGCCCGCGATCGCGGCAATCGTCGGCACCGGACAGTCCTCGATGGTGCCGAGCACCCGGTCCATCTTGCGTTCATAGCCGATGGCGTCTTCAGGGGTCGAGAAGTCGCGGAACTGGGCGATGTCCGTGCCGGCGGCAAAGGCGCGGTCGCCCGCGCCCGTCATCACGATGGCCTTGACGGAACCATCGCCCGGCACCGAGCCGCAGATATCGGCAAGACCCTCATACATGGCGAAGGTGAAGGCATTCCTTGCCTGCGGCCGGTTGAAGGTGACCCAGCCGATCTGGTCGCGGACGGCGTAAAGGAGTTCACCACCGGCCAATTCCTGCTCGGCAACCGCGACGCTCATTCTTTCCTCCTCGGCTTACCGGTAGAAGACTTCCACCAGGAACATGGGGATCGCCGGGATATAAGTGCACATCAGCAAGACGGTGAGAAGCACACCGATGAAGTAGATGTTTACCTTGGAGACATCCCAGATATTCGCTTTTGCGATGGAACACGCCGTGATCAGCACGCTCGCAACGGGCGGCGTCTGCTGACCGATGGCGAGGTTCAGCGTGACGACGAGACCGAAGTGGATCGGGTCGATGCCGGCTGCCTGAATGAGCGGGATGATGATCGGCACAACCAGGATGATGGCGGCTGCAGAGTGCAGGAAGAACCCGATAATCAGGAAGAAGAAGTTCAGGAACAACAGGATCAGATATTTGTTGTCCGTGATCGACAGAATCCAGGCGGCAAGCTCCTGGGGCATCTGGGCGCGGGTCAAAAGCCCGCCCATCAGCACCGAAGCCGCAACCAGAAGCATGACGACCGCGGTTTGCATACCGCCATCGAGCATGGCGTCCTTAAGCTGCTTCAGATCCACCTCGCGGTAGTAGATGCCGATCCCGACCGCGGCGAGCACCGCAAGGCCAGCCGCTTCCGTAGCGGTGACGAAACCGCCGAAGATGCCGCCAAGGATGATGATCGGCAGGAGGAAGGTCGGGGCCGCCTCCCAGAAGGTTTCACGCAGGGTCTTCAGTTGAAAGGCCTGCTCGATCGGGAAGTCGTAGCGGCGCGCGAACCAGTAGGCCACGCCCATCAGGCCAAGGCCGCCGATCATGCCGGGAACGAAGCCCGCGACGAAAAGCTGCTCGACCGAAGTTTCCGCCGAAACCGCATAGAGGATCATCGGGATCGACGGCGGAATGATGATGGCGAGCGAGGCCGAGGAAGAGGTGATGGCTGCGGCAAACGGCGCCGGATAGCCCCGTTTCTTCATTTCCGGGATCATCACCGAGCCCATGGCCGCCACATCGGCAACGGCTGAGCCGGAAATCTCGGCGAAGAACAGCGACACGCCGACATTGACCATCGCAAGCCCGCCGCGCACGAAGCCGATGAGCGCCGCGACGAAGTTGATGAGCCGCCTTGTGATCCCGGTCGCATTCATTATCGCGCCCGCCAGCACGAACATAGGGATCGCGATCAGCGAAAACTTCGTTGCGCCGTCGAACATATCGAGCGCCACGACCACAAGGCTCGACACGCCCTCGTCGATCAAAAGGCCGATAACGGCGGAAATGGCGAGCGCGACTGCAATCGGCACATGCATCGCGATCATCACGACAAGCGATACAAACATGATGAGGATAAGCATTAGCGGCGCTCCTCGGCTTCGCGGTCCTTGGCCAATTGATCCTCGACCAAGTCTTCCATGGTCGAATGTTCCGAGGACACACCGGCGCGGACATCGCGCATGTAGTCTGGGATACTGAGGATCTCAGCGATGATGAAGAGCACGGCCCCGATCGGTATGATCGCCTGCGTGAGCTGGACCGGCACCCAGGTGAGGCTGACGAGCGTTTCGCCTTCAAGCACCTGCAACACGGTCCAGCCGGCCCACGCCATCAGCACGAAAAAGGCGATGACGAGCACTTCCGCCGCATAGGCGACATAGAGGCGGAACGGCATGGGCAGGACAATGAGAACGCCGTCAAAGCCGATATGGCTGCGGCGCAGGGCGGCAAGCGCGGCTCCGAAATAGGTGACCCATGCAAGCAGGATGGACGCGACCTCGTCATACCAAGACAGCGATGCCCCCAGCTTCCGGTATATGACCGCAACAACAACCACAACGGTGAGAACGATCATCAACGTAATCACAATCCAAGACAAAAACTCGCCGAGGATTTTCGCGGCCCTGGACAAGAGCTCCTCCTAATCAGAGCAGATTGAAACTAGGAGCGATTGAGCGATTCAAGGAAAAGCGCAATTACTCTGAAAACAGTTGGTTTTCCCCTGCCGGACGCCACAAACGAAAGGCGTCCGTTATCGATGCTTCTTTTTGCGGGGTCGGGGTCGATGGCGGGGGCAGCGCGAGACGACCGCCCCCGTTTCTCTTTGAAAGAGACGTTGCCTCAAGTCAGGACGCGTTTGCGAGACCTTGAACGGTGTCAATGAGTTCGGCACCGCCTTCGACTTCTTCCGCGAACGCGTCGTAGACCGCCTTCGATGCCTCGATGAAGGCCGGTTTGTCGGCTTCGTTCACTTCGACGCCGGCATCTTTGATCACTTGAAGAAGCTCGATTTCAAGTTCAGCGGCGCGCTGGTAAACGAAGTCTTGCGTCTCAACGGCGCAGTCCTCAAGCGTGGCTTGCACGTCAGTCGGCAGTTTCGCGAAATGCGAGTCCGAGACGAGCACATAAGCCGGCGTGTAAACGTGGCCGGTGACCGACAGATATTTCTGCACTTCCTGGAACTTCGCGCTGGCGATCTGCGCATAGGGGTTTTCCTGGCCGTCGATGACGCCGGTCTGAAGCGCGGTGAACACCTCGGAGAATGCCATCGGCGTCGGATTTGCGCCGTAGCCCTGGAACATCTTGACGCGCCACGCGCCTTTCGGCGTGCGCAGTTTCACACCTTCCAGATCGTTCGGCTGGTTGATCGGCCGGACATTGTTGGTGATGTGGCGGAAGCCGTTTTCCCAAACGCCCAGAATACGGTAGCCCTTGGCCTTCACGGCCGGCTGAAGCACGTCATCGAGGATCGCGTCGCGCACACGCTCCATGTGCGGGCGGTCCTGAATGATGTAGGGCATTTCGAAAATGCCGAACTCTTCCGTGATCGAAGACATCACGGACGACGGCAAAGAGAAGTGGATCTGCCCGAGTTTCAGCTTTTGCAGAAGCTCACGGTCCTTGCCAAGCTGGCTCGACCCGAAGGTCTGCACCTCAGCGGCATCGCCAAGGCGGCCATTGGCGCATTCGGCGAAGTGGTTGACCGAGTCCTCAAAGAGCGACCCTGGCGCGCCCACATGGCCGAACTTCAGTTCCATCTTCGCGAGAGCCGGGCCCGCCGCGAACGACGAGAGGGCAATCGCACTGGCGCCGACGAGAGCGCCCAATACGAACTTCTTAAACATGCTCTTCCTCCCAAGGGCCGCCATTGTTGGATGTCAAAGGCACGGTGGCGGCACAGGCCCGTACCTGGTTGGTCATTCGCTTTGATCACGCGATTTCAATTGCAAACGTGCTTCGTTGAAGATTTCAAGCCTGTTTGCCGTACCGATTCTCACTTTTTTGAAGGTGGTTATCACTCGGCCGCAGCCTCCATCGAGGGCGCGCTCTGCGCCTCGGCCGATAGGAAGTCTATGGCCGCCTGCACACCGCCCCGCTTGTGGGGAACGCCCGCGATTTCAAAGCCCATCTCAACACCCGATAAGGTGCCGAGGAGCGTCAGATCGTTGAAGTCGCCCAGATGGCCGATCCGGAACACCTTATCGGCGAGCTTCGACAGCCCGGCGCCAAGCGACATGTCGAACTTTTCAGAAATGATCTTGCGCAACCGGTCGGCGCTGTGGCCCTCCGGCATCAGAACCGCCGTCAGCGAACTGGAATGGAATTTCGGCTCGCGGCAGAGAACTTCGAGCCCCCACGCTTCGACCGCGCGCCGTGTCGCTTCGGCATGCCTGTCATGGCGGGCAAAGACATTGCCGAGCCCTTCCTCATGCAGCATGTCGATCGCTTCGGCGAGGCCGTAAAGAATATTGGTGGCGGGCGTATAGGGGAAAAAACCCTTGGCGTTCGCCGCCAGCATGTCATCCCACTCCCAGAACGACTTCCGAAGCTTCGCCGTCTTCGACGCTTCAAGCGCTTTTTGACTGACCGCGTTGAAGGAAAGCCCCGGCGGCAGCATGAGGCCTTTTTGCGAACCGGACACAGTGACATCGACACCCCATTCGTCATGCCGGAAGTCGATAGAGGCAAGTGAGGAGATCGTGTCGGCCATTAAAAGAGCCGGATGGTTCGCAGCATCAATAGCTGCCCGCACCTCATCGATGCGGGAGGCGCAACCGGTCGAGGTCTCGTTGTGAACGACGCACACGGCCTTGATCTCATGGCCCGTGTCGTCCGCGAGCCGTGCCCCGATGGCGTCCGAATCGGCACCTACCCGCCAGTCGGTTTCAATGAACTCCGATTGGATGCCGAGCTTATCGGCCATGGACTTCCAGAGGGTGGCGAAATGGCCCGTCTCGCACATCAGCACTTTGTCGCCTGGCGAGAGCGTGTTGACGAGAGCGGCTTCCCAGGCGCCCGTGCCCGACGCCGGATAAATGATGACCGGGCCCGAGCATTTGAAAATCGTCTTGATGCCATCGAGGCAGCGTTTGCCCAGCGCGGCGAATTCCGGGCTCCGATGATCCATCGTCGGATAGTCCATCGCCCGAAGAATGCGGTCCGGAACATTCGTCGGTCCCGGAATCTGCAAGAAATGCCGGCCAGCCTGCCTCATGCTTCCCTCTCCCTCACGGCTGCGATCTTGAAATCACCTTATACGGTTCGCAACCTTGCGAATAATGAATTACGAATTCATAATGCATGTCAAGCACAAGAATGCCCAACGGTCATATGCGCAGGCACCGCCCGGAGCGAGGCAACCGATTCTCCGGAAAACCGTCCGTAAAAACAACGGGTTAAAGTAGATATCAGATGCAGTTTGCACGGACTTCGCGCCGTGCGTCACAGCACCGGACAAAACAAATCCAGCAATGGACGGGAGGAAAAATGACGGCTCAGCGCCTGATGCCGGCTTTTGCGAACCGGCTCAATAAAGCGATTGAAGGCGAGGTCCTGACCGATAACTTCTCGCGCGGCCGCTATGCGACGGACGCGTCCGCCTACCAGATGATGCCGCATACGGTCGTCATTCCGAGACGGACGGAGGATGTGGCAGCCGCCATCGATATCGCCCGCGAAGAGGGCCTTGCCATCACGCCGCGCGGGGGCGGCACCTCCCAATGCGGCCAGACGGTCAACAACGCGATCGTCATCGACACATCGAAGCACCTGAACCGTATCCTCTCTTTCGATAAAAACGAGAAACGCTGCGTGGTGGAGCCAGGGATCGTTCTTGACGACCTGAACCGCCAGCTAAAGGGCCACAAGCTCTGGTTTCCAGTCGACATTTCCACGAGTTCCCGCGCCACCATCGGCGGCATGACGGGCAACAATTCCTGCGGCGGCCGGTCGTTGCGCTATGGCACGACGCGCGACAATGTGGTCGCGGTCGACGCGATCATCCCAAACGGCACAAAACTCCATTTCGGCAAGGTGCCGCGCGATGCCGCCGGCGAGAATGCCGGTGGGCCGGACAAGGATCTCTTCCGCGATATGCTGCGCCTTGGTGAGCGCGAAGCGGCTGAGATCGCCGCCCGTTTCCCGAGCGTGCAGCGCCGGGTCGGCGGTTACAATCTCGACGCGCTTGTCCCGAATGGACCGGCCAACAACATGGCGCATCTGCTTATCGGCTCCGAAGGCACCCTCGCCTTTACGACGGCTGTCGAGCTGAAGCTCTCGCCCGTGCTGGGGCCCAAGGTTATGGGCGTCTGCCATTTCGGCTCCTTCTACGAGGCGATGGATGCAGCCCAGCATCTCGTCAAACTGGAGCCGATTGCGGTCGAGCTCATCGATCGGACCATGATCGAACTGGGCCGCGATATCCCCATCTACCGCCCGACGCTCGAGGCCATCGTCCGCGGCGAACCCGATGCGGTTCTCGTCGTCGAATTCGCCGAGAGCCCGAAAGAGAACAAAAAACGCCTCGCAGCCCTTGCGGACCTGATGGCGGACCTCGGCTTTTCCTGGGACCGTGAGCCGCGCAAATGGGGCGGTGTCGTCGACGTCATCGAACCGAAGCTGCAGGCCGCCCTCACCGAGGTCCGCAAGGGCGGGCTCAACATCATGATGTCGATGAAGCAAGAGGGAAAACCCGTCTCCTTCGTGGAGGACTGCGCCGTCCCGCTGGAACATCTGGCTGAATATACGGACGGCCTCACCCGCATATTCGAAAAACACGGCACGCGCGGCACATGGTATGCGCACGCCTCGGTCGGCTGTCTGCATGTCCGCCCGGTCCTCAACCTGAAGCAGGACAAGGACGTGAAAGCCATGCGCGCCATCGCCGAGGAGGCCTTCGATCTGGTGAAGTCCTATAAAGGTTCCCACTCGGGCGAGCATGGCGACGGCATCGTGCGCTCCGAATTCCACGAAAAAATGTTCGGACCCGAGATCATCCGCGCCTTTGAGACCGTCAAGGACACGTTCGACCCACACGGGCTCTTTAATCCGGGCAAGATCGTCCGCCCGCCGAAGATGAATGACCGGCGGCTTCTGCGCTACGGCCCCGAATACGACGTGAAGAATCTGAAAACAGCGCTCGATTGGTCGGCCTGGCCGGGCAAGGGCGGCGGTTTTCAGGGCGCCGTTGAGATGTGCAACAACAATGGCGCCTGCCGGAAGCTTGCGGGCGGCGTCATGTGCCCGTCCTATCGCGTCACGCGCGACGAGAAGGATGTGGTGCGCGGCCGCGCCAACACGCTACGTCTCGCCATCTCCGGCCAGTTGGGCGAAGACGCCCTCACCTCCGACGCCATGGCCGACACGCTGAAGCTTTGCGTGTCCTGCAAGGGTTGCAAGCGGGAATGCCCCACAAGCGTCGACATGGCGAAAATGAAGATCGAAGTGCTTTCCGCGCGCGCCGAGAAATTCGGCCTCTCGCCGCGCGACCGCATGGTCGGCTATCTACCCCGCTATGCGCCGTATGCATCGAAGCTGCCGCGGCTCATGAACATGCGAAACTGGTTCCCGGGTCTTAGGCAGTTAACCGAGTGGTTCCTGGGGATTTCGGCCAAACGCGCCCTCCCCGCCTGGGTGTTCGACACCTTTGACCCCGAAACACCGGCCTTCGGCCCGGAAGACGGACGCGAGGTGGTCTTCTTCGCCGATACCTTCAACACCTATTTCGAACCGGAGAATGCCCGCGCCGCAATCACCGTTCTGGCAGCCGCCGGCTATCGGGTGCTCTTCCCGCAGGCCGATGACGGGATAAACCGGCCGCTCTGCTGCGGGCGCACCTTCCTTTCCGCCGGTCTCGTGGAAGAAGCCCGCAAGGAGGCCC
Organism: Hyphomicrobiales bacterium; assembly: GCA_022360615.1. GTDB lineage: Bacteria > Pseudomonadota > Alphaproteobacteria > Rhizobiales > JAKSCL01 > JAKSCL01. The sequence goes on along the minus strand of JAKSCL010000408.1, from coordinate 4,489 downwards.
GCCGCACGCTTCAAACCCTTCTGCCGCTCGCCAGACGCGGCGTGCCGGTCATCGGCCTTGAGCCAAGCTGCCTTCTCACCTTGCGCGACGAGTTCAAGGCCATGCTGCCCGGCGAGGACACGGACACACTTTCTGAAAACGCCTTTCTCTTTGAGGAGTTCCTCGCCCGCGAGAAAGAAAACGGGAAGCTCGAGCTACCCCTCGCACCGATCGCCGGGAAGGCTTATCTCCATGGCCATTGCCATCAGAAGGCTTTCGATGCCGTGCGCCCCGTCGAAGAGGTGTTGAAGCTCATCCCAGAGATGGAAGTGGAGACCATTCAGACAAGCTGCTGCGGTATGGCGGGCGCCTTCGGTTATCAGGCCGAGACCTATGACGTGTCCATCAAGATGGCGGAGCTTTCGCTTCTGCCCGCGGTGCGGAAGGCTGAAAAAGACGCGCTCATCGTCGCCGACGGCACCTCATGCCGCCACCAGATCGCGGATGGGACCGGCCGCAAACCGCAGCACGTCGCCCGTGTCCTTGAAACTTCGCTTAAAGCAGCGAAAATGAGTGAATCGGTCGCGGCAGCCGAGCGGGAGGGACACGGTCATGAACATGCTTGAACGCGTTGATGCGGTTGAACGCCGTTCTCTTCATGATGAACTGGCCGACCGGCTGCGCGGGTTGATCACCGGCGGCACATTGAAGCCCGGCGAGAAGGTGCCGGAAAAGGAACTCTGCGAACGCTTCGGCGTCTCCCGCACCCCATTGCGCGAAGCGCTCAAAGTGCTCGCCTCGGAGGGCATGGTGACGCTAACGCCGAACCGGGGCGCATCCGTCTCGTCCCTCACGATGAAGGATCTCGAAGACGTCTTCCCGGTCATGGGCGCCCTTGAGGCGCTCGCAGGCGAAATCGCCTGCCAGGAGATCACGGACAGGGAAATCGCCCGTATCCGCCGCATCCACGAAGAAATGGTCGAGCATTACGAGGATGGCGATTTAGGCTCCTATTTCCGCCGCAACCGGGAAATCCACGAAGCCATCCTCGACGCAACCCGGAACGCAACCCTTCAAACCACCTATCGCACCCTGTCCGCCCGCATCATGACAGCGCGCTACATGGCCAACATGACCACTGAACGCTGGGCTCAGGCCGTGGCCGAGCATGAGGATATTCTTGTGGCACTGGAAGCCCGCGATGGCCCATGGCTTTCACGTCTCCTTAAAGAACATCTCGCTCACAAACTGGAAACGGTGAAAGACTGGCTGGGAACCGAGGCCGTGGACGCCTGAAGCGCAGCATGAGGCTAAAGCCTGCCGCCGATCCTTCGAAACGCGGCCTCCGGCTGCTCCCCCGAATGAGGTCAGTCGAACAAACCTCGCCGCCTATCGCTTTAAAACGTGCCGAGCAGCCGTCCGTAGCCCTCGAACCTGTCTTCGATCCCGGCCAGCCGCAGCGTATCCCAGATCATCGCCTGATTGCTGCAGATGGCAGGCTTTCCGGCGGCCTCTTCGATTGCGCCGATCACATCGAGCGAGCGCAGCGCGCCGCAGGAGATGAAGATCGCATCGGCATCGGGCCTGTCGAGGGAGAGCGCGAATTCCTTGATGTAGTCCGGCGCAACGCGGACCATCTCCGAATCGAACTCAAGGTTCATGCCGGTGATCGAGAGCACCTCAAACCCGGCTTTCGCGAGATAATCGGCCTGGCGGGCATTGATCTCGTCGAGATAGGGCGTGCCGACCACGATCCGCTTGGCGCCCACTGTCTTCAATGCCCGAATGACGCCGGTGATCAGCGACGTCGCCTTGGCGCCAGGCGCACCCTTATTGAGTTCGGCAAAAACGTTTTCCTCGCCAACCACCAGGCTTCCCGAGGTACAGGCATAGGCGATGACATCGAGCGTCCCATCCGGAAGCAGCAGTTCGGCGGCAGGCGCGAGGGCGTCGCGTACCGAGCCGAGCGATTCATTGGTGATTGAATCCGGGATCGGCACGCGGGTGAAATGGACACCGACGCCCTCCGGCCTGAGCGCCATGGCATCGTCCTGGACGGTCTGCTCGGTCGCGAGCAACACATAGCCGATTTTCGCGCGCGGGTGGCGCCCCTCGTCGAAGCGGATATCCGCGCGTGGCCGCGGCTTTACGATATCGAGCATGGTCGACTCCCTTCAGATCACCACACGGGCGATCAATCTTACGGCCCATGCCATTCTGGACAAGGCCGGGCCTCAGCTTCCCAGATAGCCGCTGCCGGTTGCATCCTCGTCAAGCGGACGCACGCGGTAGCCGACGCGTGGAAAATGAATATGCACCGTTCCAACGCGCGGATCGGCGTGCGCAAGCGTCAATGTCTCAAGACCGGCGCTTACGATGGTGCCTTCCACTTCAGGGTCGCCGCTGTCGCTGTCCGGCACGACAGTCACGCCCATGCCTGCCGTCAGCCTTTGTGGGTCCTTCGGGTCGGAGGGCTGTGGGGCATCGGGTTCGGCTTCGCGCGCCGCGTCGAGCGCATCGCCCGCGCTCATCTCCGTCATCGTGCCATGGCCGATGGCGCGGACGCGGGCTTCCCAGGCCTCAAGCGCCGGGAATTCGGAAAGGAGGGCCGGTCCGCCTTGCCAGCGCCCGCGCAGAAACCAAACGATGTAGTAGACTGCGATATCCGGCATGCCCGCCTGCTCGCCGAGGATGAAATCGCGGCCCGTGGCAAGCCGCTGGTCGATCCAACCAAGCTGCGGACGAAGCTGGGAAAGGATATGCGGCAATTCCGCATTGACCTTGTTCAAATCGAAATCGGGCCCGAGATAGAGTCTTCCCCGGTCCTTCGCGAAGTTCGGCGGCAACGCCGCCGGGTCCGCGCCGAGCACGATATGGACCGCCAGATCGAAGACATCGGTGTCCATCCAGCGCATCACACCCCAGGGCATCCCCGCCCCACCCGGCGGAAACAGGCCCGGTTTGGGAAAGCGCCGCTCAAGCTCGCGTAAGATGCATTGCGAGTCGCAATAGATATCGGCGCCGATCTGCATCACGGGAATCCGCCGGTAGCCGCCTGTCATTGGGAAAAGATCGGGACGCGGCGGCAGGCGCGGGACCTCGACCGACGCCCAGGACAAATTCTTCATACCGAAGGCGACACGCACCTTCTCTGTGACTGGGGATTGCGGATAATGATGGAGGATGATGCCGGTCATAGATGCCCCGCCAAGTGTTATTGTTATCGTTCAGCGTGTATGAAACCGCCTCGCGCAAGCGCTTTCAAACCGCAATTTCGTCAAATCAACAAGAGTTGCTTAAAGCGCATACCTCGCCTTGATCGCGAGGCGCCGCTGTGGCTTCTATAGCGCCGGTTTTCAAAAAGACTGCGTTTATAAAGGGATGGGAACACCCGCAGATGACTTCGATTTACGATATCGGCCTCGACAAGAACCCGGCCAACTATCAGCCGCTGACACCGCTCACCTTTCTCGACCGCGCGGCGAAGGTGTTCCCCGATCATACCGCGATCGTCCACGGCAATGCGCGTACGACCTATCGCGATTTCTATGCCCGCGCCCGGCGGCTGGGCGCGGCGCTTGCGAAACGCGGCATCGGCAAGGGCGACACGGTGTCGGTGATGCTTTCCAACACGCCGGCGATGCTCGAGTGCCACTATGGCGTGCCGATGACGAAAGCGGTCCTGAATACGCTCAACACGCGGCTCGATGCGCAGATTATCGCTTTTACGCTCGATCACGCCGAGACCAAGGTGCTGATCACCGACCGCGAGTTTTCGAAGACCGTCAAGGAAGCGCTCACTCTGTGTAAGGGAAAGCCCCTCGTCATCGACTATGACGATCCGGAGTACCCTCAGGACGGCGAAATGCTGGGCGAGATGGAGTATGAGGCGCTGCTGGCCGAGGGCGACCCCGGTTACGCCTGGCACATGCCCGACGATGAGTGGGATGCGATCAGCCTCAATTATACGTCCGGCACGACAGGCAACCCGAAAGGCGTCGTTTATCACCACCGCGGGGCGGCGCTTTTGGCACAAGGCAATGTGCTGACCGGCTCGATGCCGAAGCACGCGACCTATCTCTGGACGCTGCCGATGTTCCACTGCAATGGCTGGTGCTTTCCCTGGACGATTTCCATCGTTGGCGGCACCCATGTCTGCCTGCGCTGGGTGCGCCCGAAGCCCATGTGGGACGCCTTTGCCGATCAGCAGATCACCCATCTGTGCGGCGCGCCGATCGTCATGGCGACGATCCTGAACGCCGCCGAGAGCGACAAACGGCAGCTCGACCGCACGGTCGAGTTCTTCACGGCCGCTGCCCCGCCGCCTGAAGCCGTGCTCGCCGCCATGGCCGAGAACGGCTTCAACGTCACCCATCTTTACGGGCTGACGGAGACCTACGGTCCCGCCGTCGTCAACGAATGGAAAGAAGAATGGAACGCGCTCGAAGGCCCGGCCCGCGCGGCGAAGAAAGCCCGCCAGGGCGTGCGCTATGTGCCGCTTGAGGGTCTC
>JAKSCL010000196.1 GCA_022360615.1 Hyphomicrobiales bacterium | reverse complement strand
CGGTACGCGCTGATGCGCCGGGCAAGGGCGGCGGACGCCAAGGCCAGGCACCGGACCCCGGCCGCCTATGTCATCGCGCGCAGCGCTGGACTACAGGCGCTCTGGGGCATGGAGGGTCCGGACGGTGATATCGGCGACCTGACGCCGGACGAGATGCAAAGGGCTATGCGGGCGACATGGGAGGCCCAGGCGGAGATCGGTGTTCCGGTGGCTGATCGCAAGGCGCTTCCTGATCAGGCAGCGGCTGCCTTCGCCAGCTATTTGAGATCGGAAACGGGCCGCCATTCGGAAGCGGTCTAGGAGCAGGGTAAGGGGCCGCAAACAACCTTCCGGAAACGGAACCCTTCGGAAAAAGTGTCCAGACCGTCCCGCAAAACACCGGGGACAAAAAAAGCCGTGTCCGAGGACACGGCAAAAGTCTGCGAGAGGAGTGTTCCTTTTTTACCCGGGAAGGAACAGCCCGGAAGCAGGGCGCGATCCTTCGGTCTTCAGTGCGCGCCCGTCAACTCGGAAATCCTTTCAAGATCGGGGACGCGGATCACGTCTTGGCGTTCGCACGCCACGAGCCCCCGGCGCCGCAGCTCTGAAAATGACCGGCTTACCGTTTCGATCGTCAAACCCAGATAATCGGCAATTTCCTGCCGCGTCATCGGCAAACGGATGGCGTCGTCGTCCGATGAGAGCGCAAGCCTTTCGATAAAGCTTGCGACCCGCTCCATCGCCGACTTGCGGCCCAGGAGAACGGCATGGTCGCGCAGGGCCTGCATTTGTGCGCGGGCATGGCAAAACAGGCGTTGTTGAAGTTCAGCTGAGCGCTCGACCGCCTCGCGCGTGTGGATGCGCACGCGCACCACTGTCAGCGCTTCGGCAGAGCAATCCTGAAATTCATCGCAGGTCAAGCCGAACAGATCGCCCGGCACGAGGAGTTCGACCACTTGCCGCCGGCCATCGGGCAGGAGCTTGTAAAGCATCACTGCGCCTTCGACCATTTCGTAAATATGACCGGCTTGATCCCCCTCAAGGAAAATTGAATCGTGCGGTCCATACTTAAGCGACCGGGCGGGCGTGCTCGCTATGAAGGGCTCATGTGAAACAGCATCCGGATAAGCCTTTGTGAGGCTGTCGCGGTGTTGATAGGCGCTTGCGTCTCTGGTCAGTTGCAACATGGAGCAGCCTCTTTTTGCGCAGCGCCGGGAAAACAAAGTATCAGGAAAAACCGTGACTTAACCGCTGCGATTTGATCTCGATCATACAAATCGCGGCCGCGCCGGAAATTCGTTCGGTTACTTAAGGCGCGCTACTTAAGCGGAAATACGGAGAAACAGCCCGCAAACACGTCCGGAACGGAAACGACGTTCGGCAAAACACGCAAAAAAGGAATTTCATTCAAAGTTCACAGGGGTTGCGCGATCGTGTCGGCGAGGAGATCGACGGAAAGCGGTTTGCGCATCACCATGCCAACATCGACATCGGCCAGAGCCCGGGAAATCGCCGCTTTCGATTGTCCCGAAACGACAATGATGCGGATGCCCGGATGGGCCGATTGAAGCCAACGCACAACCTCGCTGCCATTCATGTCCGGCAGCGCGAGATCGACAATGATCATATCGCCGTCTGCAATGGCCGCGTTTGCAAGGAAGCTGCCGCCGTCGTGATAGAGCGCGACGTCGTACCCGATGGCGCTCAGGAACTCGCTCAACGAATCCGAGACCGCCAGATCATCTTCGACAATGTGGACAATCATCGCGCTTTACTTCGGGCACCTTACGGACAAACCATCAAATCGGACAATGCAACCTCCGACTGCGCGCGCAGCGAAAATTGATTGCAATCAAACTAGGCCTGTGGCGTTCAAAGTGTAATACGCGTGAATCCGGATGCCGAAGACAGGGTAAACGGCGTTCCGTCAAGCGGAACCCGGATAGCAGCGGCAAGACGAAGCCTCGGGCTTCGTGGGCTTCAACCGGAAAGGACGATACGAACAAGATCAGCAGCGTTGCGCGCGCCGAGTTTTTCCATGATACGGGCCCGGTGAACCTCTATGGTGCGCGGGCTAATGCCGAGCGTCCGGCCAGCTTCCTTATTGGAAGCGCCTGCTGCGATTTCGTTTAAAACCTCAACCTCGCGCGGCGTGAGAAGTTCGCGGCCTGGAAAACTGTCAGTGGGCTTGTTGCCGTCGTTCTTGTTACGCTCAGTCGCGGCAAGCGCCTCGCGTACACGCTCAACCACCGTTTCCGCATCAAACGGCTTTTCGATGAAATCGAATGCGCCTTCCTTGATGGCACGCACGGCCATGGGGATGTCGCCCTGGCCTGAGATGATGAAGACGGGCACCGAGATGTTCTCCGCATTCAATTCGCGCAGAATATCGAGGCCCGATTTCCCCGGCATGTGAACATCCAGGAGAATGCAATCGGGAAGCGTTTCATGGGCCGCGCTGACGAAGGAATTCCCATCTGCAAAACCGGAGACGTCAAACCCCTCCATTTCAAAGACAATGGAGAGCGCGTCGCAGACTGCTGGATCGTCATCAACGATATGAATGGAAGGTTTTTGGGAAAACTCGATATCGTTCATGAAACCACAGCCCCGATGCCTCGGTCATTTTTCCGGATTGCGAATCTCTCGTTAGCATACACGGTTTGCCCTACTCCGCCCGTTCCGGATCAAGCGTTTGAGGATGGGGTGCGAGGCTTTCGGCCAAATCACCATGGCCGTGCTCCGCGCAGCGTGTGGAACAGGCCGTCTCGTCGCCCACGTCTTGATCGGCGCGCTCGAACGGTAAACGCAAGACAAAAGTCGTGCCGCGTCCGTCCGGCCCATCCTCGAAATAAAGCTCGCCCTGATGGTTTTGCGCAATCGTGCGGGCAATGGCGAGGCCGATTCCCAGGCCATTGGGCTTCGTGCTCCTGAATGCCTTGAAAAGCGCATCGCGGATGCCGGGATCGATGCCCGGGCCATTGTCCGTTACCCGCGTAACGGTGGCGTGCCCTTCGCGGCGGGTCGAGATGATGATGATGCCATCGGGCGCCGCGACAAGCGCATCCACCGCATTGCGCACCAGATTAATGACGATCTGCTGAATCTGAATGGGATCGACGAGAACCGTCACCGGCTCTTCCGGGTGATCCATACGCACGGCAATTCCGCGGCTGCTTGCGCCAAGGCTTGCCAGTTCCACCGCATCGTCGACCAACATGCGCATATCCTGGAAAGAGCGGTCCGTCTCCTTGCGCTCGACGAACTGGCGCAGGCGATGGATGATCCCGCCGGCGCGATCTGCCTCATGCACCGCCTTTTGTAGGATTTCGGTTATGCGGCGCAGATCGGGGGCCTGCCCTTCCTTCTGGAAACTGCGGTCAATCGCCTGGAGGTAGAGCATGATGGCCGTGAGCGGTTGGTTTAGCTCATGCGCAAGGGCAGCACCCATCTCATCAATCGCCGACAGCCGCGCGATGTGGACGATCTGCCCCTGCAGGTCCTTCAGGCGGCGCTCGTTTTCCTGGCGGGCACGCAGGTCGCGGATGATACCGATAAACTGCCGGCCATCCGCGGTCTCGGCTTCACCGACCGACAAATCGATGGGGAAAACAGTGCCATCCCTATGGCGTGCAGAAACCTCGCGCCCGATCCCGATGATCTTGCGGGTGCCGGTACTCAAATAATTGTGCATGTACTGATCATGCTCGGAGGCATAGGAGTCCGGCATGATGCATTTGACGTTCCGGCCCATCACCTCTTCGGCCTTGTAACCGAAAAGGGATTCGCAAGCCCTATTGAACATCAAAATACGAGCCTGCTCGTCGATGACAACAATACCATCGACCGCCGTGTTCAGCACGCTCTCAAGGCGTGCGCCGGAAACATCGAGCGCCTTCGTCATAATACCTACGATTTTTCACAGATGGGATTCAAAAAGCAATCCATGTTTGATGCGCCCCTTGTCCGGATCACGCGTCACATGGGCGCAACACGGCGGAGAAACGGCCGTCAGCGATCATTGGTCCGCACCGTCTCCCAGCCAATGCGACAACCGCCGGGCGGCCTCCGCCAAGTCATCAGCCTTGCGGGCAAAGCACAGCCGCATGAAACGATCGCCACCCGGGCCGAAGGCAGTTCCCGGTGCGATCCCGACATTCGCCTCATCCACCAGCTTCAAGCCGAGTTTTGCGGTGTCGTCCTCACCGGCAATGGCGAAGAAGGCGTAAAATGCACCCTCGGGCCACGCCATCTCCACGCGATTGGATTTAGCAAGCACGCCGCAAACAACCTGGCGGCCCTCTTTCACCCGGCGGATCTGATGCTCGACAAACGCGCCGCCCTGCTCAAGCGCGGCAAACGCCGCGCGCTGCATGAAGGCGGCAACACCCGATGTGTTGTATTGGATTAGGTTCTCAAAGACTTGGCCGAGCGCTTCGGGGATTTCGATCCAACCAATGCGCCAACCGGTCATGGCCCAGTTCTTCGAAAAGGTGTTCACGTAAAGGATACGGTCGTCATCCTCCGCCACATCGCGGAATGACGCACTCCTTTCACCGGCAAACACAAAGCGTGAATAGATTTCGTCGGCGATGATCCAAATCCCATGGCTTCGCGTGAAATCCAAGACCGCGCGCAATTCGGCCTTTGTCGCCACCCATCCGGTGGGATTGCATGGGCTGTTGAGGAAGATGGCACGGGTGGTGCCGTCGCAGGCATCAAAGAGTTTTTGCAGATCGAGCGACCATCCATTGATGCTGAATTCGGAAGGAACCGAAACTACACGCGCACCGACAAGTCCAGCGGCTGCGGCCGCGTTGGGCCAGGCCGGTGTGTGGATAACGACCGAATCGCCCGCACCCGCCGTAGCCTGAAAGGCAAGCTGAATCGCCTGCATGCCGCCGCCAGTGATGAAGAAACGCTCCGTAGAAAATGGCCGGCCAAACTGGGCCTCGTGATACGCGGCCAAGGCGGCACGCAACTCCGGCAGCCCGCGCTGATAGGTGTAAAAGGTCTCACCTGCCGCGAGCGACCGCGTCGCAGCATCGCAGATGAAACTGGGGGTGGCCAAATCGCCTTCCCCTGCCCAAAGCGGGATAAGACCGGGTCTCGTGCGGCCGTAGTTAAAGACCTCGACAATGCCGCTTTCCGGGCAATTGCGCGCTTCGGCGCGCAAGCCGGCGATCAGAGCTTTGTCGCTTTCCGCTAAAGGCATTCGGTGTTCCGCGTTTCTTGCTTAGCAGATGCTTTAGAGCATCTGGCTGCCAAGTGGAAACTGCACCTTTGGCAAAAGGATCAGCCTATGATGACCCGGCTTTCGGCAAGGGCCTGAATGTCGTCGGGAACCCGGACGGCTTTTCGTTTTTCAAGGTCCATGATCACGCCGACATTGTTCGCGATCGCGTAGACCCGGTCACTGAGCGTATCGACCAGAATGTGCCTAAAGCCGATGACCGAACGTGAAACCGAGCGAATGCCGGAAACAACGTGCACAGGCCTTCCGATCAACGGGCGCTCAAATATGGAAAGATTGATCTCAACGGCCACACGTCCGTAATTGTTGGCGTTGAGCCATTGTCCCGTGAAGCCCGCATGGGCCCAGGAATGGGAAACACCGTCCGAGACCCGGCCAACCATGTGATAAGCGTGAAAACGGTTGTCGGCGCCCACATGCGCGCCGGTAACCACCGTCCGGTCAATCACAATGTGCCCGCCGTCGACAAGGGTGGATCCTGTTCTCTCCTCCGTGTCCTGGCCGCCTTTTACGCCGCGCGGGCCAACGGTTTTATCGGGCTCGGCTAAGGGGATTTTCGCAAGGAAAAGGGCTTTTTCCGCCGAAGGACCGAGCGTATCGAGCGCGGTTGCGACCACATCGCCGGTTTCGGCATCGTAAAGCATGTGCGCGACGGCGTCCGGAAAGGTGGACGGGCGGAACGATCGTCCAACAAGCATCTGGTCGCCATGGCATTCCTTCAGATACCGGACATGGCGCGACATGACCCAATCCGGGTCCCAGGTGATGCCTGAAATGGCAAAGAGATGGGTCGCCGCGATCTCGAACCGCTGGAAGTAAAACCGCACATTCAGGTGATTGTTTTCGTCGCACTCCCACGTATTGATGAAGCCGCGATAGGTCTCGATGGCATCCATGTTCGAAATCCAGTTTTGATGTATCAGGCAAGCGATTGGAGAAAGGCGTCGATGCGTTGAAGGCTTTCTTCGGCGAGCGGGATGGCGAAGGCTTGAAACACATGCGCGCCGCCTGGGAAGATGGCGAGATCGCAAAGGTTGCCGGCAGCGAGCCAGCGCGTCGCCATGAAGATGCTGTCGTCGAGAAGAGCGTCGCGGGTACCGACAGAAAAGAGCGCGGGCGGCATACCGGTCAGGTCGGCGTAAAGAGGCGAGATGTGCGGCGCCCGGCGGTCCGTCCCGCACACCAGGAAACGCTTCACGAAGTTCTCGATATCCGTGGTGCGCAGAATGAGCTTCTCATCGCCGAATTGCCTTGCACTCGGCGTGAGGCCGAGGTCGAAACAGCCCGCCACCAGATTGGCGCCTTGGAAAGGCGAAAGCCCGTGCCGTTCGCGTAGCGCAAGAAGGGTCAGGACCGAAAGATGGGCGCCCGCCGATTCGCCGCCAATCGCCAGCTTTTCCGTCTGGAATTCAGATCGGGCGTTCTCGCTCAGCCAGAGGGCGGCGGCAAGGCAATCGTCAGGCGCGGCCGGAAAGGGATGCTCGGGCGAAAGCCTGTACTCGACGCTGACGGCGGCAAAACCGACGCGGTCGGCGACACGCTCCAGAAGTGCGTCCTGCTGATCGGCCGCGCCGTACATCCAGCCGCCGCCATGGATGTGCAAATAGACGCCCTTCGCAACGCCCAAGGGCCGGATGACCCGCAGGGCGATAACCCCGCCCGGTCCGTCGATGCTTAACGTCTCGGCCCTCGATGATTTCGGCAGCAAAGGATAAATGCCCTGCCCCAGCGCACGCCGCTCGCGTATCACGGTATGGGGCAAAGACCATTGATCGGGCGCGTCCTCCAAGGCTGCGATGATGTCCGCATTGAGGGCACGCGTCTCAGCGGCAACGGCATCCTCGGAGAAAAGTGCGGGATCTATGGAAAACATGTCGGATGACGGCGGATCGTTGCGTTATGGCAAGTTCTCCGCACTCATAAGCGAAATTGCCGGGTGTGGGGAGAGTATGCGGCGCATAGCGTCGCTGCTTCCCCTGCATCTTGCGAGAACCGCCGTAGGAGGCCCTTGAAATGGGATATGACATTGACGCCCCCTTGCCAGCCCAAGATGAAATACTCCGGCAGCATTTCGGACAGCTGCGTTTGGAGACAAGGCCGCGCGGCTTTGCGGACGTGACGCACAAGGTCGCAAGCTGGCTCTCATCGGCCAGGGCGAAAGATGGCATGGTGACGCTGTTCCTCCGCCACACCTCCGCTTCCCTCACCATCCAGGAGAATGCCGACCCGCGTGTGCAGACGGACCTTCTTGACGCCTTAGACGGTCTGGCGCCCGAAAGCGGCCCTTACCGGCATAACACCGAGGGTCCGGACGACATGCCGGCACATATCAAGACAATGCTCAGCGATGTCAGCCTTTCGATCCCTGTCATCGGCGGACGGATGGCGCTTGGCACCTGGCAAGCCGTCTATCTGATCGAGCACCGGGCGCGGCCGCACGCCCGCGAAATCGTCATGTGCTTTCAGGGAAGCTTCGAAACGGGTTGATGTACATCTATGCCCGGTTTTCGAAAATGCTCCGGGTTGGGGCAACACCGCACATCATACGGAACAGCGCGGCAACACGAGCAATGTCGTCCCGCAATTGATGAGGGCATGCCTCAAAGGGTGGGCCGCACAACCCACCCTCTTTGCCCATGCTTCGAGACGCGGGTTGCAACCACTCATCAGCATGAGGGTGTATGTTCGGCGCCGACAGCGCGGTCCCTCTCACCGTCATTTCCGGGCTTGAGCGGGCAGTCCAGGCTTTGGATGAGTTGTCTGCATCCCGGCAAACAGCGAGGACCCTTAATCGAGCGAGGCAAAGCGCTTCGTCGCCGCGACGAGTTCGTGGACGATACCCGGTTCGCTCAGTGCATGGCCCGCATCCGGCACAATGCGCAGATCGGCTTCCGGCCAGGCAGTCTTCAGGTCCCAGGCGTTGCGCACCGGCGTCACGACATCGTAGCGGCCATGGGCAATCGCGCATGGAACATGTCTGATGCGCCCAATATCGCGCAACAGCTGACCGTCTTCATCGAAGAAGCCTTTATTGATGAAATAGTGGCACTCGATCCGGGCAAAGGCGATGGCGTATTGCGGGTGTCCAAAGCGTGCGACCCGGCCCTCGTTCTCGCCGAGCGAGAGCGTCCGCCCCTCCCATTGGCTCCAGGCCTTGGCCGCTTTCAGCCTTTCGGCGTCGTCATCGCCGGTCAGTCTGCGGTGAAACGCGCCAAGGATATCATCACGCTCATCCACGGGAAGCGCTCCGATGAAGTCCTCATAGGCATCGGGGAAAAGAGCGTTGCAGCCCGCATTGTAGAACCAATCGACCTCTTTTTGCCGGAGCATGAAAATGCCGCGCAGGACAAGGGCCGTCACCCGCTGCGGGTGGGTTTCGGCATAAGCAAGCGCGAGCGTCGAACCCCAGGAGCCGCCAAAGACCTGCCAACGCTCGATACCGAGATGCGCGCGCAACGTTTCGATATCGTCGACCAGCGCCCAGGTCGTGTTCTCCCGTAACTCGGCATGCGGGGTGGAGCGGCCGCAGCCGCGTTGGTCAAAAGCAATAATGCGGTAGGTTTTCGGATCATGCAGACGGCGCATCGCCGGGCTCGAACCACCGCCCGGGCCGCCGTGCAAGACAACCACCGGCAGACCATTGGGATTGCCGCTTTCCTCAAAGTAAAGCTCATGCAGCGGTGAGACCTTGAGCCGTCCGGTGCGATAGGGCTTCAAAGGGGGATAAGCTTGGTGCCGTGCGCGCGTGTCCATCCCGGCATAAGTTCAAAGAAACAGGGAAAGCACAAGCACAAGAACCAAAGGCCGGCACAAATCGCCGCGGAGAACTGGGCGAACCATCGATAGGCTTCCCGCAACACCATCGAATTCGCCCATTGGGCATAAGCTCCGGGCGGCCTGAAGTCTTTCGGTAAGAGCACCCAGAATTCGGTGCGCTTATGGTCTTCATGCAGCCGTTACCATCCGGTTGAAGACGAGGCCGCCTGGAGCGGGCAAAAAGAGAGTTGGCGGGACCGCCGATGGTTACTCTCCGCTTGCCCTGCCGCATTTACCGCAGCCAAGTTCGGACTCCCGGCCATCTAATTCCGTCGCTATCATCGGTCCACCGTCTCCGACATTCGACTTTAGAAGTGCGCAAAATCCCGCTTGCGCTTGTCAACACTCGCCGATCAAGGGATAGTCTGCGCTCGAAGAGCCGTTTATGGCGCTTAGAAGAGGTGAGCGTGCGCGCCGCTCCAGAGGGCAAAAACAGTTCCGGGTACGTCTTCGTCATAGCGGATGACCATCCCCTTTTCCGGGGAGCGTTGCGTCACGCCGTTGCCGATGCATTCGGCGCCGTGACCATCGAAGAAGCCGGCTCGCTCGACGAGGTGACACATGCGGTAACCCGGCATGACGAGGTCGATATCGTCCTTCTCGATCTGGCGATGCCGGGTGTACGGGGCTTTTCCGGCCTGATGTTTCTGCGCGCCCAGTATCCGCAAATCCCAGTGATCATGATTTCGGGAAGCGAGGAACCGGCTGTCATCCGGCGCAGTATCGATCTAGGCGCTTCGGGTTTCATTCCAAAATCGATGGAAATCAACGCCATCAGTGCCGCCATCGCCCATGTCCTTGAAGGCGGTATCTGGCTTCCGGATCATATCGACCTTGAAGGCGGCGAAGAGGACGACAGTCAGCGCGATCTCGCCAAGCGTCTGTCGACACTGACGCCGCAACAGGTACGCGTTTTGATGATGTTGAGCGAGGGCCTGCTCAACAAGCAGATCGCCTATGAGCTGCGTGTCTCCGAGGCGACGGTGAAGGCGCATGTCTCAGCCATCCTCCAAAAACTCAATGTGGACAGCCGAACCCAGGCGGTAATCGCTGCCGCGCGCATCGAAAGCGGTCAATGGCAGGCACTCGGCATGTAAAGGCCGATTTGCGGCGATCACTCAGCGGCGGAAGGCCTTTGCACAAGAGTGCGCTGCATGACCGCACGCAACGCCGCGGGCTTCACGGGTTTTGAGAGCACCGGCAGGCCAATGGTGTCCGCCTGGGCCTTGAGCGCCGGTGACCGGTCGGCCGTGATCAGGACCGCCGGCAATGCCCCGTCGAGTGTCCAACGCAGGCTTTTCAAGGCATCGAAACCGCTCGCGTCGTCAAGGTGATAGTCGATCAGCGCAATATCGATTGGGCGGCCCTTGGCCTGCACCTCGCTGATGACCTCACGCGCCGTTGTTCCCGTTGTCACATAGCACCCCCAATTCAGAAGCAATGACTCCATGGAATCGAGGATGCGCGGATCATTGTCGATGCATACGACCGAAAGCCCTTCAAGCGCGTTATCCGTTCCCCGAACCGGGCGGGCCCGCGGCATGCGCGCCGTGATCTCATCATTGGCCGCGCGCGGCAGACCGGCGGGAACATGAGGCACCGAAACGCTGAAGACAGAGCCGCGTCTCGGTACGGAGCGCACCGTCACACCGTGATCCAACACGCCGCACATGCGCTTGACGATCGAAAGACCAAGCCCCAGCCCCGGTTCGCGGGTTTCATTCAGGCGCTGGAATTCCTCAAACACCAGGCTTTGCTTCGTGGGCGCAATGCCGGGCCCCGTGTCGCAGACCATGATCTCGACACGCCGCCCCTTGCGGCGGCAGCCCACGAGCACACGGCCTTCGGTCGTGTATTTGACAGCGTTTGAGACAAGATTATGCAGGACCCGGCGCAAGAGGCGGCGGTCGGATCGGATACTGAGCGATGAGCGTACGACCCGGAGATCGAGGTTCTTGTCCTCCGCGCTTGGCAAGAATTCGACGACGATCTGTTCGAGCAGATCATCCATCGGGAAACTGGACAGTTCCGGTTTCAGCGCCCCGGTATCGAGCCGGGAGATATCGAGAAGGGCTCCTAGAATGTCCTCCGCTGCTTCAAGCGATGCTTCGATGTTGCGGGCAAGGCGTTCATCCTCCCGCGGCAGGTCACGTTCCAGCAGGCTCGAATTGTAGAGCCGGGCGGCATTCAAAGGCTGCATGACATCGTGGCCAGCAGCCGCCAGGAAACGGGTCTTTGAACGGTTCGCGTCTTCCGCTTCAGCCTTGGCGAGGCCCAGTTCCCGGTTCAAACGCTCAAGCTCTTCGGTACGTTGGCGCACGCGTTTTTCAAGATTGGCGTTCGCCTGCGCAAGCCCTTCTTGCGCCTTTACCCGATCGGTGATGTCGGTGAAGGTAATCACGATCCCGCCTTCGGGCATCGGGTTGATCCGCACTTCCAGAATAAGATCGCGTTTGCTCAGCCTTTCAAGAAAGGTCTCCTGATGAATAACGATCTTCTCAATCCGGCTGTCGATGAGGGCATCGGGCGGACCTTCGCCGAATTCACCTTTTTCGGCCAGAAAGCGGACGATGTCGTGAAGTGGTGTCCCGACGATTCCGAAAGCCTGCGGCAAGCCAAGCAGACCGCGGAACTGGCGGTTCCATGAGATCAACCGCAAATCGCGGTCGAAGGCGGCGATGCCCTGGCCCACCTGATCGAGCGCGGTCTGCAGGAGGCCGCGGTTGTATTGGATTGCGGAAGAGGCATCGTCGAGGAGCTTGAGGGCAGCCCGTGGGCTCACATTCTCACGTTTCAAGAGCAGCGACAGCACAATCCGCGAAGAGGCCGCGCCAATCGCGCTTGCCAGAAGATTCTCCGCGAACCGGATCGCGGCAAGGTTCGCGGCCGCTTGCCGGTCAAGGGCGAAACCGTTGCGCGAGGCATATTCCGCAAATGCCCGTTCGGTGCGTTCGTCACCCAAGTAACGCGACACGGTGCGCATGAGATCACCGACACTGACCGAGGATTGCCAACGCATCAGCGGATTGGCGCGGCCGGTGCGGTCCTGTGAGATGAAAATCCCGGCCTGCAACCTTTCGATGGGCTCGCTCGGACGAAGAAGCGAAACCGCGACGAAGGCCGCGATGTTGACGGTCATGGTCCAAATAATGCCATGGGTGAGCGGGGCGAACTCCAGATAAAGGAGCACTTCGGGCCTTAGGAAAGCGAAGCCGAAGGGGCCTTCGGTCAAGATATCGCTGGAAACAAGGCCAGCGCGGGCAAGCGAAGGCAGGAGCAGCGTGTAACTCCAAACGGCGAAACCTGCCGTCATCCCAGCAAGCGCACCGCGGGCCGTGGCCCGGCGCCAGAACAGTCCGCCGAAGAAAGCCGGCGCCAATTGCGCGATTGCGGAAAACGAAAGGAGCCCGATTGACGCGAGCGCCACCTCATCCGCACTCACGCGATAATAGGCATAAGCGAGCAACAGCACGACCAGGATCACCGAACGGCGTACGGCAAGCAGGGTGTGCCCCATGTCTTTTTCGACCGGAGCTTCCGGATTGCGGCGCCTTAAAATCATGGGCACGGCGATCTCGTTGCAAATCATGATCGAAAGCGCAACGGTCGAAACGATCACCATCGCGGTCGCCGCCGAAAAGCCGCCGACAAAGGCAAGCAGCGTGAAGATTGCGGCATCCGCTTCAAGGGGCAGAAGCAGCACCAGCATATCATAGTCGATCTCCCGACCCTCGAAGGTGATGAGGCCCGCAATGGCGATCGGCACGACAAACAGATTGATGGCGACGAGATAGAGCGGAAAGAGCCAACGTGCCCGCTTCAGCTCGCCCGAATGGTAGTTCTCAACGACGAGCACATGGAATTGCCGTGGCAAGAGAATAATACAGGTCAGGCTCAAGAAACACATGGCCATCCAGGCGCTGCCATCGAGATCGCGCAGGAACAGACTGCGGATTTCGGGGCGGTCCGCCGTTTGGGCCCAGATGTCGCCGAAACCATCAAAAAGGCCATAAGTGATGAACAGACCCACCGCGATAAACGCAACGAGCTTGACAATTGACTCCGCCGCAACGGCCAGGATCAAGCCGTCCTGGTGCTCGGTCGCGTCGATCTGCCGCGTGCCGAAGAGGATGGCGAACAGCGCGAGCACCAGTGCGACAAGCAGCGCGATATCGCCGGAGATGGGAAAGGCTGTGGCAGAGATCGTGCCATTCGGAAGAACGCCGTTCGGATCGAACTCGAGAACCGTCGCCAACGAAAGGGAAACGGCCTTAAGCTGAAGGGCGATATAGGGCACGACACCGATCGTCACGATCAGCGTGACAACGGTGCCGACAGTCTGGTTCTTGCCGTAGCGCGCGCTCAAGAAATCGGCGATCGATGTGATGTTCTGCGCCTTCGACACCGTGACGATCCGCTGCAGGACCGGATAGCCGAAGGCGATCATCAGCCCCGCGCCGATATAGATCGTAAGGAAATCAAGACCGGAGGTGGCCGCAAGGCCCACCGAGCCGAAAAACGTCCAGGATGTGCAGTAAACCGAAATCGCGAGCGCATAGACAAGCGGCCGCCCGCGGCGCATGCGGTTCTGTCCCGCCGGACGGTCGCCATAGCTTGCGATCGCAAAGAGCAACAGCAGATAGATAATGGCGATGGCAACGACCACCCAGCCGGGCATCGCAGGACCTCCCAAACGCGTCCCTCTCCTGCAGCGAGCGTGAAAAGCTCCAGTGCCCAAACCACCGGATCTGCCTACAAACGCTGCGTTCGCCTTTGGCGAATACTTATTGTTGGCGGTAGACTAGCGCAAAATGCATGCAGTGCGCCCGCCAAATTTGCGGCGCGGTAAAGAACCTCATGCGGGTTGCCTGGGAGAACCACCCAATGGGCCTTTTAGATGTGTTTCGAAAACCGCCGCCCGTGCGCTGCAAGGGCGACCTGGAGGATTTCATCGACACCCGCTCCGCCTTCCTGATCCAGAAATGCGTCTATGAGTACTCACGGGCGCGTACGGGAATTCTGTCGCAGAAGCTGTTCAAGGAGCCGGCGTTCCTGGAAGCCCTTAGCAGAGCGCGCTGGGAGGGCTATCCGATCGCCCTGCAATACGTCACGGAAATGGTGGAAGGCGTGCTTCGCCGGTACGCGCCGGGCCGCGAAACCGACCTTTTTGAAACCCTGATCGAATCCGCCGTTGCGGTTACTGGACGCTATCCGGTGCCTGAAGGCTTCAGAAACGATTTTTGGGAGCGCGCGCGAGGCGAATTGGAGGATACGCTGCGCCCGGTGCAAGTCATGCCGCCGAAGCCCGTCAAGGATATCCCGAAAGGCACATACCAGCGCATTGTCACCGTCATCCCCATCCATAACACCCTGATGACCCCCGATCATGAGCTCATCCGGAACCACCTGCGCTCCAATCTTTGCCGCATCCATGACGACTTTATCGGACGCGCGGAATTCGCCTCGATCGTCGACAGCATGCTAAGCGACCGGCCGCAAGTCGACTTGCCCGCCGTCGCGCGAACCGAGCGGGGTTAGGACGGCGGGCCGCAGACCAGGGGTGCGGCACCGCTTCTGGCGGTTCCGCGTGTGGCGGTTCCGCGTGTGGCGGTTCCGCGTGTGGCGGTCGATCCGGAAGCAACCGGGTTCGATAAAACGCGGTATTTTCAAAGAGCCGGCGCATGACTTTTACCGGAAAATCGCGGACATTTTCCGGAACATGCACTAAGGAAAAGGTGGTTTCCATCGCCGGAATGGCGTTGATGGATCTTGTCCTTCAATTACCCGGTGCATCACTCTTGTGGCAGCGGAAGAGGTTCGCCTGGTGCGCCTTCCGTGCCCAGACGGTCGCGCAGCCTGTCGCCCAATTGAATCATCCGGTCGGAGAAATCCTCAAAGAAATCCATCATCGCATCGACCTCTTCCCGGCTTGGTATGCTGAAGGTGTCCTGGCTTTCTTCGACTTCCGGCTTTCCACCGAGCGCGATGATCTGTTCACGGAGTTGATCGTTTTCGCTGTTGAGCCGGGCAAGTTCCTCCTCGAACGCACGGCGCTCATCGGGCACCAATTCGCAAGCCCAACGCCCGCCACTGCGTTCTGCGCACACAGACATCCGGCCGGTATCCGAATCAAAAATGATGGCCGAACCCTCTCTTTCCTGAAGAATGTAGCGGCCTTCTGCCCCCGCCTCTCCCGGCAGAAACACAAACACGATGAAGAGCGCCGCGGCGGCTCCGCACAGGTTATGTTGAAAGACCACAGCGTTCTCTCCCGTCTGGACTAAGCCCGAATCACGCCCCACCATTTACTTAGTGCGGCGGCAAAGCAGAAAAATGACGGGAGAACGCCGTACCGGTCAATCAGCCGATCGCTTTCAGCCGGTTCCCCACTTCCTCAATGGCATTGCGCACCTCATCGATCTGCTGCTCAAGCGCCAGCTTCTGCTCGTGGAGCAGTGTCTTCTGCTCAACGAGCTTTTCTTGCACGTAAACAAGCTGACGCCGTTTGCCATCAGGCTCGTGATAAAGTTCAAGCAGCGTTTTGATTTCTGCAAGCGACAAACCCATCCTCTTTCCCCAAAGGATGATTTGAAGCCTTACGCGATCACGCGGCGCATAAAGGCGCGTTGTGCCTCGCCTTTTCGGATGAAGCAGGTTCTTATCCTCGTAAAACCGCAACGCCCGCAACGTAACATCGAACTCACGCGCTAATTCACCAATCGTGAACACTGGGTCACCATCATCTCTGCGAGCCGGGTTTGCTGGCTCATGACCACGGCATGCAACCATTTCGAGCATCAAAAATATCCCCCTCCTTTTTTGTTGTGCCTGATACTGTCGCATAACTAGAGTGATCTAGAACTATCTCGCCTTTGGCGAGCTTTGCAACTCCTTACTTCGTATGAGTGTGGCGCTCTGTCTCCGTTCATCAAGGACCGCCGCCAAGCCCTTGTGAAACTGTAATTAACGGCGTGTTTACCATGACCGCCGATATCATCGGGGGCAGGGATCGGGTGCCTTCGTATGTCTGCCATCTCGTCAAGAATCAGATCGGCAAGGCGCCCAATTCGACCGCAAGCGGGCAGCGAAGGATCGCCGTAGACCATGCCTCAAGGCCAGCCGTGGAGCATCAAGGGCATCGACTCCGAAGCTCGGGAAACAGCCAAGCAAGCCGCGCGGCGCGCCGGATTGACCGTCGGGCAATGGCTCAACCAAGTCATACAGATGTCGAGTGACAGCCTTGCGGAAACTGAGAAGGCAATTACTTCCGGTGCCGCAAGCGCGGCGGACCACCGCTCGGCGCACAGGATCGGCGAATTGCGCCACCGGCTTGAGAACATCTCCGGGCAGCTGCGCGATTCCGATCGCGGCCGGCTCATCGGCACCGACGTCATCGCGCTGCGACTGGAACGTGAGGTGTGGGAACTGGCGGAAGCCGTAGCATCGCTCTCCGGCCGCCTGGCCCGTTCGGAAGAAAAAGCCGCTTTCTCATGGTCGGCGATCGAGCGGCAGTTGAACGCTATCCAGGACCAGCTTCAATCCGCGGCTGCGCGCGAACACCGGTTTGCATCCGAAAAACGCGATCCGGAACCCTCCCGTGCGCGGCCAGCGGAGAGCCTACCCTCCCAGCGCCCGGGCCTGCCGCCAGCGGCTTCGCCCGGTCATGCTGTCAGCACCCGGCTTTTGAAACGTCTTGACGAAATCGAAAGCCGACTCACCGCCGATAAAGAGCACAAGGCCAGCCCAGCGGCGAGTGATGTGAAGCCGGCACGGCTTGAGGGCCAGATCAACCGTATTGAGCAGCGGATAGAGAAATTAGCGGCATCCTTCGATCCGGACCAGTTCGCCGATCAGCTTGCGAGCGAAACCGCCAAGGCGGGTGAGGCGCTACGCCGTTCAGATGTTGCGGCGAACGGCTTTCAAAGCCTGACAGAAGCTATCAACGATATCGCCACGCGCCAATCCTCGCTTGAGGCGTCCTATCGTGAGACGGTGCAGTCAGCGGAATTGGAAGAACGCTTCGAACTGCTTGCACGCCATATCGACCGTGCACTCGACAGCGACACCCCTGATATCGCGGCAATCCGCACGCAGCTTGACGATATTGGAACGATGCTGAATGCGCCGGGCCAGATCATCAAGCCGGAATTCGACGCCCTCCATGACCGCTTCAGCGTCCTGTCGGCAAGGATTGAGGATGCACTTGGCACGCGCATCGAGAACGACGCCGCCATTGACAGACGCTTCGACAGCCTTTCAGCGCAGCTTAGCCACTCGATGGAAGCGCACCACCCCCGTTTCGAAGAGCTGGACAAGCGGCTTGAAGACCTGACCGACCGGCTCAACCAGCAATTTGCAAAGAGTTCCGAAAAGAGTCCTTTTGAAGAGAAGCTCGCGGCTCTCACGGATCGCATCGAAGACGCCATCTCCAAGATGCGCGATGAGGAAACGCCTCAGGATCAGGGCACGCTCATCAACAAGCTCGACGAGATTGCACAGCGTCTCGACAGCCATTTCTCGGCCCCTCGCGATACGGCACAGCCGGATGGCGACGTCATTCAGCATCTCGAAGACGTGGCAAGGCGCATCGAAACGCAGCTCTCCGAAGCAAAGCCGGACCTGTCCGCACTTGATGAGCGGCTTGCGGCCATGCGCAGCGAAATCCAGGAAACGATTTCCTCCGGTGGCGGACGTACCGAGTTCGAAGGGCTCGATCAGCAAATCCGTTCACTCGCCGACCGCATCGACACCATGCGCGAAGGCGGCATCGATGTGTCGGCGCTAAAAGCACTCGAACAACAAGTTACCGCGCTCAGCGACAAGATCGAAGAAGCTCAAGAAAACCTTCAGGGATTGAGTTCGATTGAACGGGGCCTCATCGACCTCTTCAACCGTTTCGAAGGAACCGAGGCAGCGACCATTGAAGCGGCAAAGGAGGCCGCGCGTGAAGCCATTCTTGAGGCGGGCGGCTCCAACAACGCACCGGCGGATGCGGTTGTCGACGCGCTTCAACACCGTATTGGTGAGCTGCAAAAGGAAGCTACCGCTTCCGATCAGCGCACACGCCAGGCGCTCGGCGCGGTCCAGGAAACGCTTGAGAAGCTGGTTCAACGGATCAAGTCGCTTGAAACCGAGCCCCCCGCCGGGACAACAGCCGCCGCTGCCACGCCGCAACCGGAAGCGAAGACGAAACAAAAACGAAACAGCTGGCTTGCGCGCAAGCTGGGTAAAGACGAGGCTGAAACGGCGGAACCTGCGCTGACAGCGCCGATGCCTGATTTCGTCGAAGACGATGACACAATCCATCGTCCAATCGAGCCTGGCCGCGGTCCAAGGCCCAGCAGCACTTCTCCAGCGGCTCAGGTGCCGGTCGAACCCCAATTGTCACCGCGCCGTCACACCGGCGCACGCGTCGTCGGCGATGATGCGGCAAGCAGCCGCTCAAACAATCCCCAAGCCGACTTTATCGCAGCGGCCCGCCGGGCCGCACAAGCCTCACAAAGAACGGATACGGCGCACATGGCCCCGGCCACAGAAGCCGAGAACGCCGTTGAACACGGAAGCCTACTTAAACGGATCCGCAAGCCACTCATGATCGCAGCCGCCGTCGTTGTCATAGGCACAGCGGGGCTGATGGTGGTCGGGCCGCTACTGACCGGCGGTGATACGGGGACAGAATCCGCAGTCGAAACCAATATCGACACCGGCACACCCGCCGATGAAACATCGGCAGCGGGCGAAACCCCGGACGCCCCGGAAGGTCTCGATGGCAGCATTCCACCGCCAGCCGACCAGTCTTCGCTCGTTCCCGACACCGGTCTTCTCTCCCTTCCGCAAACCGCCAGCCAAGGTCCGCGCCAGGTTTATCCCCTCGTTCAAAGCGGCACGCTCATCCCGGCGGAAACCGAGTTAGCGGAAGGCACATCCATCGCCTCCGCCACCCCATCAGAAACGCTTGCCAATCTTCAGACGGGATCGGTACAACCGCCGACCGGGCTCATTGGCGATCTTCCGATTGGCCGGGTTCCGGAAAAACTGCGTTTGGCGGCACTGAGTGGGGATGCATCCGCGCAATTCGAGGTTGCGGCGCGCTATGCGACAGGCACCGGCCTTGTCCGCGACCTTGGAAAAGCCGCAGACTGGTACGAGCGCGCTGCAAAGCAGAACCTTCCGCCAGCTCAATACCGTCTCGGCAGCCTTTACGAAAAGGGCCAGGGCGTCACCCGCGACTTGTCGCTTGCGAAGGACTGGTACCAACGCGGCGCCGACAACGGCAACCGCAAGGCCATGCACAATTTGGCGGTGCTTTACGCCGAAGGGGTTCAAGGCGAACCGGATTTCAACCAGGCCGCCAACTGGTTCCGGCAAGCTGCGGAACGCGATCTTGCCGATAGTCAGTACAACCTTGCGATCCTCTTTGCACGCGGCTTTGGCGTTGAACGCAATATGGCGGAATCCTACAAATGGTTCGCAATCGCCGCAAAAAGCGGTGACAAGGAAGCCGCAGCAAAGAAGACGGAACTCGAAGGCCAGCTCGACGCGGAAACACTGCTTGCCGCCCGGCTGGCGCTGCAAAACTGGCAGCCGCTTGCCATCGATCCCGCAGCCAATGAGGTCAGCGTGCCCGCGGGCGGCTGGGGTCCGGCCCCCAACACCGTCTCAGCCAGTGCCGATGACAGCGGGAGCAGCACGAAGACGTCCCGGGCGGCTTCGTCCGTTCAGCGGGCGCAGTCACTCCTTGATGCGCTCGGCTACAATCCGGGCCCTGCAGACGGGATTATCGGCCCGCGCACTTTGGAGGCAGTGCGGGCATTTGAACGGAGGCTCGGGCTGCCGGAAACCGGCCGCATCACCGATGATCTCGTGCGTGAGCTAGCGGACGCGGCAAGTTAACCACAATCCGCCGTAAACCCTCAAAAAGCGGGCTGCCTGTCATTGACAAAGGCCTGTGTTCGCGCGTTAAGGAGCGTAATCGCAACAAAAAAGCGACCGCGTGTTCCCAGCGGCTTGTTTCGGCCTGGAAACGGGCCGGTTGAGCACCTATTCCCGGTTCGGCCGGGCAACAATGAATGCAGATTTACCTGCCGATCGCTGAAATCCCCGTCAATGTGCTGATGATTCTCGGCATGGGCGGTGCGGTTGGCTTCCTGTCGGGGATGTTTGGGGTCGGCGGCGGGTTTTTGCTGACACCTCTACTCATCTTTTCCGGTATCCCGCCGGCGATTGCTGTCGCGACACAAGCGAACCAAATCGTTGCCTCCTCGGTCTCCGGCGCGCTTGCCCATTTCAGGCGCGGCGCGGTCGACATCAAATTGGGGCTCGTCCTTCTCGCGGGCGGTATCGTCGGCGCCTTTTTAGGCGTCCAGGCATTCCGGGCCTTGAGGGCCGCAGGTCAGCTTGATACCAGCGTCGCCATCCTTTACGTCGTGTTTCTGGGCACCGTCGGCGGTCTGATGCTGGTTGAAAGCATCAAGGCGCTGCAAAAGCGGCGCAGCGGCCAAAGCACCGCTTTGCGTAAACCCGGCCAGCACAATTGGGTGCATGGCCTGCCCTATAAGACCCGTTTCCGGCAATCGAAACTCTATCTCTCCGTTATCCCAATTCTCACCCTCGGCGCGCTGGTCGGTTTCCTTACCTCGATCATGGGGGTGGGCGGCGGTTTCATCATGGTTCCGGCGATGATCTACCTCTTGAAGGTGCCGACCAACGTCGTTATCGGCACCTCGCTTTTTCAGATCGTCTTCGTGACCGCCGTGACGACGGTTCTGCACGCCACGACAACCCAGACCGTCGATGTGGTGCTTGCCCTTCTTTTGATG
>JAKSCL010000407.1 GCA_022360615.1 Hyphomicrobiales bacterium | reverse complement strand
TTCAAAGAGCTTCGACGGCGATATCATCGCCCACGCCTCGACGAAGCTCGGCCTTGGGCTCGTGCGCGGGTCCGGCGGGAACAAGCCGCAAAAGATGCACAAGAAAGGTGCCGTCGCCGCCACACGCGCGCTGCTGGAAGCCTTGAATGAGGGCGCGACGGTGGCCCTTACGGCGGACATGCCGGGCGGCACGGCCCGCGAGGCGGGTCTCGGTATCATTACGCTTGCGCGGCTCTCCGGCCGGCCCATCGTGCCGCTTGCCGCTGTTACCAGCCGCCGCATCCGGCTGAACAATTGGGACCGGCAGACCATCAACCTGCCCTTTGGGCGCATGGCCTTTTCCATCGGCGCGCCACTGATGGTCGCCCGTCAAGCCGATGAGCCGACCGTTGCCGAAGCGCAAGCGGTCTTGAAGCAACGCCTCGACGCGGCACATGAACGGGCTTACAGCTTGGCGGATGGAACCGGTGACTGAAGCGGCCTGGCCATTCGCACTCAAACTGTATGCGTTCGGGATGGATGCGCTGGCGCCTATTGCCCCTTATTTTCTCAATCGCCGCAAGCGGCGCGGCAAAGAGGACCCCAAGCGTCTGCGCGAAAGGCTTGGATTTGCGGGGCTGCAGCGGCCCGATGGCCCGCTTCTCTGGATACATGCAGCGAGCATCGGCGAAGCGGTTGCCATGCTTCCCCTCATCGATGCGTTGAAGGCGCGGTACGATGCGGCACTTTTGATCACCACGGGCACGGTAACGTCAGCGCGTATCATGCGTGACCGGTTGCCCGAGGGCGTACTTCACCAATTCGTACCGCTCGACATGCCGGTGGCCATCAATCGTTTTCTCGATCACTGGAAACCGGATGCGATGCTCTTTGCAGAATCGGAAATCTGGCCGGCGACAGTGCGGACGCTCGATGCACGCGGCATTCCCTTTGCCATTGTCAATGGCAGGATGTCGGCAAAGTCTACGCGAGGCTGGCTCCGCGCACCAAAAGTGGCGAAAGCGCTGATTGGCCGTTTCGCGGTGATCGGTGCGCAGAGTTCACATGACGGTCAGCACTTTCGCACGCTTGGTGCCGAGAACGTGGTGACGACCGGTAACCTGAAGTTCGAGGTTGCGCCGCCGCCTCTTGACGGGGAGAGTCTCGGCCATTTGCGGACCGCCATTGGGCGCCGCCCGGTATGGGCAGCACTCAGCCTGCACCCGGGCGAGGATGAAACGGTTCTCAATGCCCATCAAGCAATCCGGGAAGCAGACCCCAATTGCCTGCTTCTCATGGTTCCGCGCCATCCTGAACGTGCCCCTGGGATGGCGGAGAAAGCACATGCCCTTGGCCTTAAAACCGTTTTGCGCACAAAGATGTCCGTGCCCGACAGCGGAACGGATGCTTTTATCTTCGACACGCTGGGGGAAATCGGCACCGTGACAGCGCTCGCACCTGTCGCACTCATGGGCGGCACGCTGATTGAGCATGGCGGCCAGAACCCCATTGAGCCCATCCGTACCGGAACCGTCGTCCTACACGGGCCGAGCACCTCTAATTTCCGGGAGGTGTTCGACGCGCTTGCAGCCGTGGACGGTGTCGTTCCAGTGACCACCGCGAAGGAACTGTCAGAGGCTGTTTCGGCACTGCTTCAAGATGAAGATCGCCGCGCCTCGGTGTCGGCCAAAGCACAGGCAGTCATCGAAGGCATGCGGGGTGCAAGCGCGCGCACATTGGAGGCTTTGCAGCCGGTTTTTGCCCGGACACGGTTGCGGGAGCGCCCCGCTCCCTCCGCTTGAACCCATGCGCGCACCGGCCTTCTGGGGGAAGAGCGAACCCACGCTTCCTGCCCTTCTGCTCCAACCTTTCGGCTTCCTTTACGGACGGGTGACAGCTGCCCGCATGCGGCAAAAACCAAGAGCGGCCGCGACCGTGCCGGTCATCTGTGTGGGCAACTTCATCGCAGGCGGCGCCGGCAAGACCCCGACCGCCATCGCCCTTGCCGAGCGTTTGACGGCAATGGGGCAAAGCCCCGCCTTCCTGACCCGCGGCTATGGCGGCAAAACCGCAGGCCCTCATATCGTGAATACTGAAAGCGATACCGCCGCCGATGTGGGGGACGAAGCACTGCTGCTTGCCGCCCATGCCCCAACCATCGTTTCACGCAAAAGACCCGCCGGTGCGGCCTTGGCGGAGAAGACCGGCGCGTCGGTTATCATCATGGATGACGGGTTTCAGAACCCAAGCTTGAAAAAGGACTGTTCGCTTATCGCCATCGACGGCACCTATGGCGTGGGCAACGGCCTTTCCATCCCTGCTGGGCCGCTGCGCGCGCCTGTCGAGGCGCAGATGCCCGAGGCCGATGCGCTTGTGATCGTCGGGAGCGCAGCTGAGTCCGACCGGACGCAAAAACTGCGCGATGAGGCGCAGAAGCTCGGCCGCCCGGTCTTCGAAGCCCGGTCTGAGGCAACATGCAAAAAAGACCTGAAAGACGTTCGCGTTCTGGCTTTCGCCGGTATCGGCCGGCCCGAAAAGTTCTTCGCCACCGTCGAAACACTGGGCGGCGACGTCGTGACAGCCAAAGCCTTCCCGGACCACCACCCCTATAGTCCGGAGGATGCGCGGGCGATCCTCGACCTTTCGGAGCGCGGCGGCCTGCTGCCCGTGACAACGGCAAAGGATGCAGCACGTTTCAAAGGGTCGAGGAAACTGGATATCTTGCGGGAGCGCACATCGGTTGTTGATTTGAAGGCGGTCTTTGACGACCCTGACGGCCTTTCACGGCTGCTTGCGCCCTTATTCGGGTGATCCGCGCGCTCAAGCGCCCCGCTTCTCCAAAAGCTTTTCGCGGAAATGCTTCAAAGCCGCGTCGGTCGACGAATAAGCTTCCTGCAGTTCGCTGCTCCAATAGCGCAGATCTTCAAGGGGAATCGGCTCGCCCGTTACGGCGCAGCGGACAAAAGCCCCCGGCGAGACCACATGGAAGTCGCTTTGGGTGTATTCGACCACAGCTTCCTTTGCCGGCTGAATGCCGCGCTGGAACCGGTTCATGTCTGGAATCCTCCTGGCTGGCGACACCATAAGGGGAACGCGCAGGTGATGCCAAGGCCCTCATACACGCAATGGGTGCAGAGCCGGGCCGAACCCAATCAGCCCTCCTCGCCGAAAAGGGACGCCTGCGCGTCCGGCTTCGCAGCACCAGACCTACGCTGCGTGCTGCGTGGCGGCGGGTTATCGCCCCCTCCATCAACGGCCGCGGTCACGTGACCGTCGGCGAACTGAATATCAAGTGCCGCACCCGCAAGCGCGGCTTTCGCCGTGCGAATCAATTGACCGTCCGCACCGCGCACCAGCGCAAAGCCACGCTTGAGCACATTATCATAGCCGAGTGCGCGCATCATTTGCTGAAGCCGCGAAACCTCGGCCCGCGCATCCCTGATCCGGCGGAGATAGGCGGCATCCGCGCGTTCCGCAATCTCCGTCAGACGCGCCCGCCGCACGTCGATCGGACGGGACAAAAGGTCCGGCGAAAGCCGGTCAGCAAGCGACAGAAAGCGGCGGCGCCTGTCGTCCACCATGCGCCGCAAAGCCTGGGGACGGGTCGCTGCTGCGGCTTCGCGGAAGCGGGCCCGGTATCGGGCAACACCCCCCCGTCCCGCCACAGGCAAGCGCTCAGCCAGCATGTCCAGGCGCTGGCGCGGCAAAGCAAGCAGATCGGCGATGCGGGGCAGTCCGCGTTCAGCGGCGCGCAGGCGCACCTTGGCATCCTCAAAACGTCTGGCGATTGCGATATCGTGGCGGCGCTTCAGATCGGCAACGGTTGCGAGAAGATCGGCGCGCACCGGCACAGCGCGTTCGGCCGCCGCCGTGGGCGTGGGCGCGCGTTCATCGGCGGCATAATCGATCAGCGTCCAGTCGGTCTCATGGCCGACGGCTGAAATGAGCGGGATATCGCTGGCGGCTGCCGCGCGCACGACAATCTCCTCATTGAAGGACCAGAGATCCTCAAGGCTGCCGCCGCCGCGCGCGACGATGAGGACATCGGGATGGGGGATCGCACCACCCTCCGGCAAGGCATTGAAACCGGCAATGCCGCGCGCCAACTCACGCGCGCTCGTCTCACCCTGCACTCTCACGGGCCATACGAGGACATGCACCGGAAAGCGGTCCTCAAGGCGATGGAGGATATCGCGTATGACGGCCCCCGTCGGCGAGGTAACAACGCCGATCACGCGCGGCAGATAGGGCAAAAGCTGCTTGCGGGCCGGATCGAACAAGCCTTCGGCGGCGAGTTTCTTCTTGCGCTCCTCAAGAAGCGCCATGAGTGCTCCAAGGCCCGCCGGTTCGATGGCCTCAATGACGATCTGATAGCGCGACTGGCCGGGAAAGGTCGTCAATCGCCCCGTGACCACAACCTCAAGGCCCTGCTCCGGCTGGATCGAGAGGCCCGCTGCCACACCCTTCCAAATGACGCCTGAAAGAACCGCCTTCTCGTCTTTGAGGTCGAGATAAACATGGCCCGAACCCGGCCTTGAGACCCGGCCCAATTCGCCGCGCACGCGCACATAGGCGAATTCGCCCTCAATCGTGCGTTTGACGGCCTGCGATATCTCCGAGACTGAGTACTCGGTCACGTTCGATGTAGCGGACGATGCCATACCCCATGCATAACGGGCGCGTAGCGCTTGGAAAAGGGCTGCGCTCCCAGGTGCGCGAACCTCAGGTCCCGGCAGACCCGAACCCTGACCCAGGCTTTGTGTAGTCCTCGCGCGGCGGGCTGAAGACATCGAGGACCAGTGCGCCTTCAGAACCCGCAACAATCGTATGCGGCACATTCGGCGGCGTGCGCCAGAAATCACCCTTTTGTACCGGGATTTGCGAATCGCCCTGGATGCGTAGCGCCTTGCCTTCCAGCATCATCCCCCACTGCTCTTCGGCATGATGGTGGAGCTTGCCTTTCGAACCGGGCGCGAGCGTGACAACAGACAGCATTGCATGCTCGCCCGGAAACACCCGCGTCGTGACGCCTTCGGCAAGTGTGCGGGGAATGCCCCTCCTCTCATCATGCAGATTGAAGAAATTCTTGCGTTGATCGGACATGGTTGTCTCCTTCAAATCTCGTTCCCAATTTGATCGCACGGCCTTAAGCGCGGGATGGATGCGTTTTCGCTCCAACAGACCCGCGTGACCGGAATGGGCGGGCATGATAGAGCCCAAAAGATCTGAGCTGTTTGCGAGGCGGAATGAAGGTTCTTTTGATCGGATCGGGC
>JAKSCL010000135.1 GCA_022360615.1 Hyphomicrobiales bacterium | reverse complement strand
GTTCACAACGATATCGAGGCCGCGCAGTTGCTCTGCCACGTCTCGGTAATCTGTGAAACGGCTGTCGGAGGGATAGACGATGACATGACCGTTCAGGCCGAGAATCTTGTCCAAGAGTTCCTGCCGGAAGCCGTTCATCACCGCCATCACGATGATCAGCGTCGCCACGCCAAGCGTAATGCCGAGTACGGAAATCCAAGCAATGACGGAAACGAACCGCTCCTTGCGCCTGGAGGTGATGAGCTTGCGGGCCATCATCAACTCAAAGCCGGAAAAGGGCGCGGGCCCGGCCGACGGTTTCGCGGCAGGCGCCGTTGCATGAACTCTCATTGCCATGTGCCCGTTTTCGGTGGAGTTGAAGCGTTCAGAATGTTGCTCCTTTGGCCACTTCGATGGCGCGGGCAAGCGCGCTTTCCAAGCTGACCGTTTCGCGTTCGCCTGTGGCCCTCACCTTGATTTCCGCCGTACCGCCGGCGAGACCGCGCGGCCCGACGACGATTTGAAACGGAAGGCCTATGAGATCCATCGTTGCGAATTTCGCCCCGGCCCGATCGCCGGTATCGTCATAAAGCGTATCAACTCCGGCATTTCCAAGTTTGCCGTAAATGTCATCGCAGGCTTCATCGGTCGTTTCGTCGCCTGCTTTCAGGTTAATGAGCCCCACATCGAAGGGCGTGACCGAACCGGGCCAGACGATTCCGGCGTCATCATGGCTCGCCTCGATGATCGCCGCCACAAGCCGTGTCGGTCCGATCCCGTAAGAACCCATATGGACGGGCTTTTCCATGCCGTCCGGCCCGGCGACGACGGCCTTCATGGGTTCGGAATACTTGGTGCCGAAATAAAAGATGTGGCCGACCTCGATGCCGCGGGCCGAGACCCTGCGGTCTTCAGACACTTCACGCGCGAACTCTTCCGGGTCATGCTTTTCATCGGTCGAGGCGTAGCGGCTCGTGAACTTGTCGACGAGCGGCTGGAGATCGCCTTCATAGTCCACATCCTCGCCCGGCACGGGCATGTCGAGGACGGCACGGTCGCAAAACACCTCGCTTTCCCCGGTCGTCGCAAGAATGATGAACTCATGGCTCATGTCGCCGCCGATGGGACCCGAGTCGGCTTGCATCGGAATGGCCGTCAGCCCCATCCGGGCAAAGGTGCGCAGATACGCCACAAACATCTTGTTGTAGGAGCGCCGCGCGCCTTCCTTGTCCACGTCGAAGGAATAGGCGTCTTTCATAAGGAACTCGCGCGAACGCATCACGCCGAAGCGCGGACGCACCTCATCGCGGAACTTCCACTGGATATGGTAAAGGTTCAGCGGCAAGTCCCGGTAAGAGCGGACGGACGCGCGGAACATCTCCGTGACCATTTCTTCATTGGTCGGGCCGTAGAGCATCGCCCGGTCGTGCCGGTCACGGATGCGCAGCATCTCCTGCCCGTAATCATTATAGCGGCCGCTTTCGATCCAGAGGTCGGCAGGTTGAATCGTCGGCATCAGGAGTTCCATGGCGCCGGTGCGGTCCTGCTCCTCGCGAACAATCCGCTCAACCTTGCCGAGTACGCGAAGCCCAAGCGGAAGCCATGCATAGATGCCGGAGGCCTCCTGCCGGATCATGCCGGCCCGCAACATCAGACGGTGCGAGACGATTTCGGCTTCCTTTGGGTCCTCCTTGAGGATGGGAAGAAAATAACGTGAAAGACGCATGGAGACTCAGTTTGGCGCGAGTTTGCATTTCTTTTCCCGCGACAAAGCGCAAAGCGCGAAAAAACACAAGCGGCGCGGGTGGAACAATCCGGTCTTGGCGAATGTTCCTGAACAGTGCGCGCGGTTTTCCGATAGGATTATGCGCGACATCTTCGAAAACGCCGCATTTGTCGAGGCTCCGTCAATCCATCTCACTTCAAGATGCTTTAGCGGCCGCAAACACGGCAAAGCGTGCCGCTCGCCAGCGGAACCAGGCCCTTACCCCAAGATTGCCTCAAATTTTATCATCCCTCAAAAAGCATGAATTTTGTGCAGCAATACGGCAGAGTGGTGACAGACTTGCCGCAGGCTCATAAGGTTGCGTTGCTCAAGAAAGGGGCATGTCCCTCGAAACCAATAAAAAGTCGACGAGGACGGGCCAAGAAAAGTCTCGGGAGGACCCGTCGAGCCCAAAAGGGTTCGATAGACAAGAAAAAAGAACAATCGGGCGGATGAGCCTTTTGGGCTTCAGGACCGTTCAATTTATGAGCAAGGCTTTGGCCTTGCTCTTTTCGTCTCTAGAGCATTTTCGCTTTTCTTCGAATCACTCAATTGCTCTAAGTCTTTGTTTTTTCGCGTGTCCGG
>JAKSCL010000357.1 GCA_022360615.1 Hyphomicrobiales bacterium | reverse complement strand
TGATCCTCAACGACAACGACATGTCGATCGCCCCGCCGGTGGGCGCCATGTCGGCCTATCTTGCGCGGCTCGCCTCCGGCAAGACATATCTTTCGCTGCGCGACATCGGCAAACAAATCACCGCTCGCTTCGGCAAGGCGTTTGATCGCGCGGTCACCCGTGCCGTGGAACATGCCCGTGGTTATGTGACCGGCGGTACGCTGTTCGAAGAGATGGGATTCTACTATATCGGCCCGATCGACGGTCACAATCTCGACCATCTCCTGCCAGTCCTGAAAAACGTGCGCGACGCCAACGCCGGACCGATCCTCATCCATGCGGTCACTCAGAAAGGTAAGGGCTACGAACCGGCGGAAAACTCAGCCGACAAATATCACGGCGTCTCAAAGTTCAATGTCGTCACCGGCGAGCAAAGCAAGGCGAAGCCAAATGCGCCTGCTTACACGAAGGTGTTCGCCCAAAGTCTTGTGGAAGAGGCCGGGCGCGATGAGAAAATCGTTGCCGTGACGGCAGCCATGCCCTCCGGCACCGGTCTCGACATTTTCGGAAAGGCCTTCCCGCAGCGGACCTTTGATGTGGGCATTGCCGAGCAGCACGCGGTTACCTTCTGCGCAGGCATGGCAACAGAAGGCTACAAGCCATTTGCCGCAATCTATTCGACCTTTCTCCAGCGGGCCTATGACCAGGTGGTCCACGATGTTGCGATCCAACGCCTTCCGGTGCGTTTCGCCATCGATCGCGCCGGGCTTGTTGGCGCCGATGGACCGACCCATGCGGGTGCCTTTGACATTACCTATCTCGCCACATTGCCAGGGTTCGTCGTCATGGCATGCGGCGATGAAGCCGAACTGAAGCATATGGTGGCGACCGCCGTCGCCATTGACGACCGCCCCTCCGCCTTCCGCTATCCGCGCGGCGAGGGTGTGGGTGTCGAGATGCCCGAACGAGGCGTGCCCCTTGAGATCGGCAAGGGCCGCATCGTGCGCGAGGGCACGGCCGTCGCGCTTCTGTCGCTTGGCGGGCGGCTGAAGGAATGCATCGAAGCCGCCGAGGATTTGGGTGTTCAGGGACTTTCGACGACGGTCGCAGACGCGCGCTTCGCCAAACCGCTCGATGAGGACATGATCCGCCGTCTTGCTCGCGAGCATGAGGTTCTCATCACGATCGAAGAGGGCTCGATTGGCGGTTTCTCGAGCCATGTGCTTCAATTCTTGGCCAAAGAGGGCTTGCTGGAGAATGGCCTGAAAGTCCGTCCGATGTGCCTGCCGGACATTTTCATCGATCAGGACAAGCCCGAAGCGATGTATGCCGTCGCCGGTTTAAAGGCGCCCGACATTGTGAAGACGGTGTTTGAGGCACTTGGCCGCGATATGGCGACGTCCACGCTGCGGGCCTGACGGCGCCGTTTTCAAGCGGCGGCTTCCGCGATCATGTTGTCCAGCAGTTGCGTTTGATCGGCTGTGCCGTCGAATTTCGACGTAATCACATTCGGATCGCGTGCGACCGTTTCGGTAACGAACCCCAAAAGATTGTCAGACGTCATTTTCGCTGGATTGAAACCGATCGCGATGCCGTATTTCACATAAAGGGGGTCTATGTCGTCCGAGTGCCCCGCAAACGCCATCGACCAGCGCAAGAATGTGCGTTGCTCGATGGGCTCGGCTTTCATGATGACAAGATCGGAGTGCCGCGGATCGCCGGCAATCTTGCAAAACGTTGCAGTGACCGCCTTGCGGTCGCCTTCAAGCACCTGGGCGAAATAGGCGTCGTTGAAGATAAGCGCGCCTGTTAGTCCAAGCGATGGATTGTTTTTCGCAGCACTGTTGAGGATTGATTTGATCTCGGAAGAGACGGGTTGGCCGAGAGTTTTCACTATGTTGCGGCTATAATAGACAAGACGAAAGAGATACACGGAATATTCCTTTTCGTTGCTCTATTTGACCCGGCGTCACTGATTGGTTTTCGCGGTTTCCGTCTGAAAATCGCGGTTTTACTTGTTCCATTGAATTCTAAATAGCTTTCAAAAAACTGAATCTTTTAGTTGAATCTTTGCAGGTTAGATAGCGTCATGGTTGAGCGCCGCGATGCCGGCGCATCGTCAAACGATACGCCGGCTGATTATGCGCTACTTCACGATGACCGTGATGGTCTCCGACATCACTGGCGGGTCGTGTGGGACGTGATTGTGATCGGCGACAAGAAGCCTCAGTTCATGCGTCCCGATGGGCAATTCCACGGTTGTCTCCGTTTGGCCGCCGCCAAAATGGATGACGGCCTCGCTTGCTTCCTGATAGGCAGGTAGGGGATTGTCGAAGTCGATCTCGCTCTCGGGAACATTCACAAGAAGATGGTGGTGCCCGGTATTCTCGTTCTCCACGCCGGCCGGGGCGACGCCCATTCCGCTAAGCCCAAACTTAACACTGACTGGATTCGACACGGTGTCGCCGTTTGCGGGGGCAATGAAATAGACCGAAGCGCCTTCGGGCGCGGACGTCCTGTCCGCTTGCGCTGCTGAAAGACCGAACGCGGTCATGGCCGCGGCGGCGGCGATGGTTGTGAGCATCCTCATGGAATTTCCTCCTGTAGAATTCAACGAAAGCGCGTTTCTTGACGCTGCGCATTCCGAAAATAGTCAGTATTTGATGGTAGCTGTTGCTTTTCAACAAAAACGTTCCAAAGAGTGGCCTCTTGATGGTTGATTTAACCTTTTTGTCTGGTGGTGGTGTGTGGTGAGTTCTAGCGAAATTGGCGTAGGCGCGCGGCTCGACAAGGCGCTTGCCGAGCGTGGCGACTACAAGACGCGGGCCCGCGCTGCCGACGCGATCAAGCGGGGGTGTGTGACGGTTAATGACGCGGTCGCCGGAAAGCCGGGCCAAATCGTCTTCCCTGATGATCGGATCGTCATCGACGATCCCGCCGCCCGTTATGTGTCGCGGGGCGCACTCAAACTTCTCGCCGCCCTCGATCGTTTCGGTTTCTCGCCACGGGAGCGGCCTTGCTTCGATGTTGGTGCGTCCACCGGTGGATTTACTCAGGTGCTTTTGGAGCGCGGTGCGGCAAAGGTTTGCGCACTTGATGTCGGGCACGATCAGTTGGCGCCGGAGCTGACGGCGAACCCCAAGGTGATCCGCCGCGACGGCCTCAACGCCCGTTATCTGACGCAAGCCGACATACCTTTCTCCGCGGATGCTATTGTGGTCGATGTGAGCTTTGTCTCACTACGACTCGTCCTCCCACCCGTTCTCACCCTTGCTTTGCCCGGTGCTTGGCTCGTTGCGCTCGTCAAACCGCAATTCGAACTGGGAAGGGAAGCGCTCGGCAAGGGCGGTATTGTCAAGGACGCGGAGAAAGCCCGCGCAAGCGTCGAGGCGCTCTCCGCTTGGCTCGATCAACAGGACCACTGGCAGCCTGCCGGGTTTTTTGTCTCACCCATCAAAGGAAGCGACGGCAATACGGAGTTTTTGCTGGGCGGGCTAAAATCGGCTTAGCCATCCCGCCGCACTGGAAAGTTCCATGCCAATGCGCCAAATTCTCTATCAATCGAGACGTCTCGCGCGAAAACGAGGGGGACATGATCCATGGCATCACCGCTTTCATCGCTGAGGACCCGCGCGCAATATGGCGCGCGGCAACTGCCCCGGATTGCCTGGTATATGGGCCATGGCATCGCCATGAACCGGCTCCGCCAGCGGGCTGAAACCATCAATCCAAGCGACAAGCGTCAGGTTAAGGGCACGGATGCGCCTTTTCCGGATCAACGCCGGTTGCTTCGCGATATGGGAATCCTCTTCAACCGCGATCTGAAAAACATCCAGGCGGGCATCTATCCCATGCCCTATGACCGCGACGGCACGCCTTTGACGCTTCTTCGCCGCTCCCAGCTTTTCTTTGAGGACCTGCCGACCGTCCACCGCCGCCGTGTCGACAACGTCCATAGCGAGGTGCTGACGGATGAAAGTAGAGGCAAGCGCCCGCGCTATTATCTCCAAAACTTTCATTTTCAGACGGATGGCTGGCTGAGCGACGATTCAGCCGAGCGCTATGACACGCAAGTCGAAGTACTTTTCAACGGCACCGCAAACGCGATGCGCCGGCAGGTGCTCGTACCGCTTCATGATGTCCTCGCCAGGCGCGATCAGCGCGCACTGTGCCTGCTCGATGTGGCATGCGGCACCGGGCGGTTTCTTGATTTCGTGAAGCAGGCCTATCCGCGTCTTCCCGTCACCGCGCTAGACATGTCGGACGCCTATATCCGGGCGGCGAAACACCATTTGCGCAAGCGCTCCTGGGTCGAAGCCGTCGTTGCGAAGGGTGAGGAAATGCCGTTTCCTGACGCAAGCTATGATGCCGTTACCTCAATCTATCTCTTCCACGAATTGCCGCCGAAAATCCGCCGCGCCGTCTTTGCCGAATTCGCCCGTGTCCTCAAACCGGGCGGGCGGCTTGTCGTGATGGATTCGCTCCAGCGCGGCAATGTGGCGAATTACGACGGCATGCTTGAGATGTTTCCGCAGAATTTCCACGAGCCCTATTATCTGAGCTACCTGGACGAGGATTTCCGCGAGATCGCTGCCGATGTCGGCCTGAAGATGATTGCCGACGATGCCCATTTCATCTCAAAGGCGATGGTCTTCGATAAGCCCGCTTAGCTTTCAAACAGGAATTGGCTCACTTTCAGCCTGTGAAAACACTATCGTCCCTTGTTTGAAAGCGCCCTTGCGCCGCCTTCCTCTTCCGTAACCGCGCGGGCCACCATCACGGCCACCGCCGCGCCGAGAAGCTGAACGGCGATAAAGGCTGGAATGTCAGTCGGGCGTATGCCTGAAAAGGTATCGGTGAAGCCGCGCGCGATCGTCACGGCGGGATTGGCGAAAGACGTCGAGGCGGTGAACCAATAGGCGGCGGTAATGTAAAGGCCGACAGCCATAGGCACCGCTTGAGGCCGTGCGCGCAGCGTTGCCAGGATGGTGAACATCAGTCCGAAGGTCGCAACGCTTTCCGCGACCCACTGTCCTGGCCCCGTTCGCACCGTCGTCGATGCCTGGAGAACTGGCAATTCAAACATGATGTGGGCGACGAGTGCCCCTAGGATGCCTCCCAAAATCTGCGCGACCACATAGGCGCCCGCTTCGCCGGGCGCGATATCCTTCCGCATCAGAAAGCCTGCGGTTACCGCCGGGTTGAAATGGGCGCCGGAGATCGGCCCAAGCATGGTGATCATCACCACGAGGATGGCGCCGGTCGGGATCGTGTTGGCCAGAAGCGCAATAGCGGCATTTCCGTCCGCGAGCGCCTCGCCCATGATGCCGGACCCAACGACAGTCGCGAGCAGAAAGAATGTGCCAAGGAATTCAGCCGCGAGACGGCGTGAAAGCGATGCTGACATTGAAAGCCCGATGCGTGTTTGGAGAGGGGGCGTGAGGGTTCATCCGGCGAAACCAGGCGCACTGTTTTGGAAGCGGCAAGCCCTTTAAATCAGGCGTCCTGCGTGGCTTTTTCCTTGCCGATTGCGTCGAGACGCTTCTGCAAGGTCAACCGGTCGATGCTGGATATCGGCAGGTTCACAAAGGCGGAAATCCGGTTTGACAGCATCCGGTAGGTATCGGCAAAGGCGAGCCGTTTCTCTGCCTCGGTGCCTTGTGCCGCTGCCGGGTCCGGCACGGGCCAGTGCGCGCTCATTGGCTGGCCCGGCCAGACGGGACAGGCCTCGGCCGCGGCTGAATCGCAGACCGTGAAGACGAAATCCATCTCCGGTGCGCCGGGCGCTCCGAACTCGTCCCAGCTCTTGGAGCGGGCAAAGCCCGTGTCATGGTTCATCTTCGCAAGCAGTTCGATCGCAAAAAGGTGAGGTGTGCCCTTAGGCTGCGATCCAGCCGAAAAGCCATGGAAACGGCCCATGCCTTCCCTGTTCAGGATCGCTTCGGCCAGGATCGACCGGGCCGAATTACCCGTGCATAGAAAAAGCACGTTGTAGGTGTCTTTGGCGGTCATGTGACATCCTCCTTTGCTGCGGCGTCGTTGGGACTGGGGAGGCCGCTGCAGATTTCCGGGTGACCGTTGCAACAGTCTTCGGTGAGGAAAGCGAGAAGCCGGCGCATGTCGTCGAAGCGGACGGCGTAGTAGATTTTCCGGCCGACGCGACGTGCCGAAACAAGGCCTGAGCGTTCAAGCGCGGCAAGATGGAACGACATGCGCGTCGGCTGGATGGCCAGCGCTTCGGCAACCTCTCCCGAAGGCATGCCATCCGGGCCTGCCTTGACGAGAAGGCGGAACGCTTTCAGCCGGTCGCCATGCGCAAGAGCGGCAAGGGCGGCGACCGCATCATCTTCAACCATCCAATTATCCAAGTATTATTGGAGAGTTGTATTAAGTCACGATTTTGCGGCGTTGACCATGAAAAAGTGGATGTTGCGCTCCGGCAACGCTGCTTGGCGAGACGTGTTTGTCCGTTCGTTGTTTGATCCGCGGGCATCAACGCACCGTAAGCGACTATGTGCGGTGACCGCACCTCACTATGAGGGTACCCATGACACTCACGTCCTTTGCCGTGGCCTATGTCGCCGCGACCGTCGTCTTTCTTGTCATCGATGCCATCTGGCTCGGCTCAGTCGCGACCAAGTTCTATTTTTCACGGTTGAGCCACGTCATAAGAAAGAAGCCCAATCTTGGCGTCGCGGCGTTGTTCTATCTGGTTTATATTTTGGGCATCGTGGTTTTCGCCGTCGAGCCTGGGGTCCGTGAGGGCTCGCTTATGCTAACGGCCGCCTATGGCGCGCTTTTGGGCTTTGTCGCCTACGGCACCTACGATTTCACAAACCTCGCGACGATCCGCGATTGGCCATGGATCATCACTCTTGTCGATATCATCTGGGGAACGGCGCTCACCATGGTGTCTGCCATTGCCGGTCATCTTGCGGTCCAGTGGGTGATATGAGCATGCTTTTCCGAGCCAGCTAGGTCGCCGCCCGTTTGACGCTTTCACCACCTTTCTCTACTTGGGGGACGGCAAGAGTGAGAGCGTCATGTCCCACAACAGTTTCGGTCATTTTTTTCGTTTCACCACATGGGGTGAGAGTCACGGGCCCGCGCTTGGCTGCGTGGTCGATGGCTGTCCGCCGCTCATCCCGCTGAGTGAAGCCGAT
The DNA here is from genome assembly GCA_022360615.1 of Hyphomicrobiales bacterium. Lineage (GTDB taxonomy): Bacteria > Pseudomonadota > Alphaproteobacteria > Rhizobiales > JAKSCL01 > JAKSCL01. The sequence goes on along the minus strand of JAKSCL010000357.1, from coordinate 2,739 downwards.
ATTCAGAGCTATCTCGACAAGCGCCGCCCCGGGCAGTCCCGCTACACCACGCAGCGCCGGGAGCCGGATCAGATAAAAATTCTCTCAGGGGTCATGGTGGATGAAGACGGCGTGCAAAAGACGACCGGCACGCCGATATCGCTGATGATCGAAAATGTCGATCAACGCTCCAAGGATTATAGCGAGATCAAGAACACCTACCGGCCCGGCCACGCCGACTACACCTATGACGTGAAATACGGCATCCGTGATTATCGCGGCGGCGGCCGATCCTCGGCGCGGGAAACAGCGGCGCGCGTTGCAGCAGGTGCCATTGCACGGAAGATCGTGCCGGGGCTCGTCGTGCGCGGCGCCCTCGTTCAGATCGGCCCGCACAGTGTGAAGCGGGAAAACTGGGACTGGGAAGCCGTCGAGGACAATCCCTTCTTCTCGCCCGACCGAGTGGCCGCCGAAGACTGGGCCGCGTATCTTGACGGCATCCGCAAGGCGGGCTCATCCGTCGGCGCGGTGGTCGAGGTCGTGGCCGATGGCGTGCCGGCGGGCCTTGGAGCACCGGTTTACGGAAAGCTCGACCAGGACATCGCCTCAGCGCTCATGTCAATCAACGCTGTCAAAGGCGTCGAAATTGGGAACGGGTTTGCCGCTGCCGCGCTGACCGGTGAAGAAAATGCCGATGAGATGTGCATGGAAGGCGGCAAGGTCCGCTTTCTGTCGAATCACGCGGGTGGCGTCCTCGGGGGCATTGCAACGGGCGCGCCGGTGGTGGCCCGCTTTGCGGTCAAACCCACCTCGTCCATCCTGACGCCGCGCCGGAGCGTGACGAAAAATGGCGAGGAAGCCGATGTCGTCACGAAAGGCCGTCACGACCCCTGTGTCGGTATCCGCGCCGTTCCCATCGGTGAAGCCATGGTGGCATGCGTCATCGCCGACCACTATCTGCGCCATAGGGGCCAGATGGGCGAGGGCCGACCAAGCGAATAAACGCTGGCACGAATGACTTACGCGGTGAAAGAAATCTTTTTGACCCTGCAAGGAGAGGGCGCCCATGCCGGGCGGGCGGCGGTTTTTTGCCGTTTTGCGGGCTGCAATCTTTGGTCGGGCCGGGAAGCTGACCGGGAAACCGCTGTATGCAAATTCTGCGATACCGATTTTGTCGGCACGGATGGCACGAAGGGCGGGAAATACGAGACGGCCGAGGCTCTTGCCGAAGCCGTTGCTGAGGAATGGCAAAGTACGGAAGATGCCCGTTTTGTTGTGTTGACGGGCGGAGAACCCCTCTTGCAGGTCGATGCCGCTTTGATTAAAGCGCTGCACGGCAAAGAATTTGAGATCGCCGTTGAAACCAATGGCACGATCGCGCCGCCGCCGGGGCTTGATTGGGTTTGCGTGAGCCCAAAGGCCGGCGCGGAACTTGTGCTCCGTGAAGGCGACGAGATGAAACTCGTCTACCCGCAGGTTGGTATTGCGCCGGAGGACGTGGCCGATCTTGCCTTTGTCCGTTTTTCACTCCAACCCATGGATGGCCCCAACTTGGCTGAGAACACGGCACGCGCCATCGATTATTGCTTGCGGCATCCGCGCTGGCGCTTAAGCGTTCAGACGCATAAGACCATCGGCATCCGCTGAACCAGATTTTGACCATGTGGGAACTTTCGAAAACCTTCCGCTTCGAGGCGGCGCATACGCTTGAGCGGCAAATCCATACGGATGCGAGCAGGCGCATTCATGGCCACTCCTATCGTGCGGTGGTGACCCTGCGCGGCCGGCCGGATCCGGTTTCCGGTATGATCATGGATTTGAGCGCCTTCGAAGCGGCCCTTGAGATGGCCCGCGATGGCCTCGACCACCGTTTCCTTGACGAAGTGGAGGGACTCGGGCCCGCCACGATGGAGAACTTGGCCGCTTGGATTTGGAGAACGGTCGCACCTTCCTGCGCGGCTTTGTCGCGGGTCACCGTTTTCCGCGATTCCACCGGCGACGAATGCGCTTATTTCGGTTCTGCGCGCCCCCATGGCGAGGATAAGCATGGCGCTTGATGCGAGCGCGGCCCTCGTCCTGTTCTCAGGCGGGCAGGATTCGGCCACCTGTCTTGCCTGGGCGCTCGACCGGTATCGGTGGGTTGAGACCGTGGGGTTCGATTATGGCCAGCGGCACGCGGTCGAACTGGGCTGCCGCGACCGCCTGCGCGAGGGTTTGAAAGCTCTGAACGGAACTTGGGGTGAGCGGCTGGGCGATGATCACATGCTCGATCTTGCAACCCTTGGCGCGGTATCTCAAACCGCGCTCACGCGCGATGTCGAAGTCGAAATGCTTGAGAGCGGCCTGCCCAATACCTTCGTTCCAGGCCGAAACCTTCTGTTCTTCACCTATGCAGCCGCCATCGCTTACCGGCGCGGCCTGAAAACGCTTATTGGCGGTATGTGCGAAACGGATTATTCGGGCTATCCCGATTGCCGTGACGATACGCTGAAAGCGCTTCAGGTAACACTGAACCTGGGTATGGAGGTACGTTTCGTTATCGAGACGCCGTTGATGTGGATCGACAAGGCCGCCACCTGGGCACTTGCCGATGAGCTTGGCGGTGAGACGCTTGTCGAGCTTATCCGTGAAAACAGCCATTCCTGCTATCTCGGTGACCGCGAGACCCGGCACGCATGGGGTTACGGGTGTGGCTCATGCCCGGCCTGTGAGTTACGTGCGCAGGGCTGGCAGGCGTTTCGCGGGAAAAACAGCGGTTCA
>JAKSCL010000405.1 GCA_022360615.1 Hyphomicrobiales bacterium | reverse complement strand
TGATGTCGTCGATGTGATCGATCCGGTGCGGCATTTCGTCATTATCGTCTTTGCGGCCAGATGGCTGTCCGGCGAACCCGCACTCAATGACGAGGCGATGGCCGCAAAGTGGTTCACCTTGGGTGAAGCGGAAAGCCTGCCCACCACGGATGGGCTTGTCGATGCGCTCACCCGCTCGGTTCACCGCGTTCCCACTTAAGCTTTCGCCGCTCTTTGTCTTGCGGATGCCACAATCTAAGGCGTATGGCTTTTGGCGATGATACGCCTTGAAAACAACTGTCCCGGCCTCACGCGCAAAGCTCTTGTGTGCTTTTTTGCCGCACTTATCTCCTTGCCGCCCTCATTGGATGTGCATGCCCAGGTGCTCGACACCGGCCCCCCCTACGAGCGTGAATTGCTCCGCTTGTCGGAGATCCTCGGCGCCGTACACCGCCTTCGAAACCTTTGCGGCTTCGAAGACGGCCAGACCTGGCGCAGCCGCATGGAACAATTACTCGACGCGGAGAACCCCAGCCCGCGCCGCCGCGCGCAGTTGGTTGAAGCGTTCAACCGCGGCTTTGAGGGTTTCGATCTGGCCTATAGGGACTGCACGCCGGCCGCCGAAATTGCGCTCGAACGCTACATGGAGGAGGGCCAAAAGCTCTCGGGCCTCATCGTCGACCGGTACGCGAACTGACTCCCGTCAGAAGGGGACAGCCTGCGCGCCCGCGTCCCGCACAACCCGGAAAATCACAAACACACCTAAGCCGAGGAGCACCGCACCTGAGGCGATATTGATCCATTTTAGTGTTCTGCGCGAAAGCCGGTGCCGGATCACGCTGATGACGGCGGCCAAACTCACCCACCATAGGATCGCACCTGAGACAACAGAGGCGATGAGAGCAACCGCCTCATATCGGTCGAAGGGATGATCGATGAATTGGGCGAGCGCAGTGAAAATGGCGATGTATCCGATCATGGCGCCCGGATTGGTGATCGTCAGGACGAAGGTCGCCGCAATTGCCCGTTTCAACCCTTCCATTGCGCCGTCAGCGCTCGCTTCAAGCATGGGCGCGGGATCGCGTGTCATAATGCGTAGTCCGATGAGAATTAGTATCGGACCACCGATCCATTGGATAAGCGAGGAGTAGCGTGAGACAATCTCTGAAATCTCGCGCAAACCGAACGCGGCGATGGACGCAAAGATGATATCGCCGGCGATTGCGCCCGCTGCAGAGAGCGCGCCCATCAAAAAGCCGTGCGATAGCGTACGGTTGATACAGATGATGTTGACCGGCCCCAGCGGCGCCGAAAGCGCAAGGCCAATCGCCACACCGAGAACGGATATCAAGAAGATGTCGCTCACCGATCTCCGTCCATCGGGTCTTTCCATCCTTCTTTCCTGTCAAAATACAGGCGAAGGCTGCAAGATGTGGTTAATATGGCGGCGGAACGAGCCTTGGGCCGTGTGACGGAGCATCATTAGCGCAGTGTTCGCCAATGTGCACATAGCGAGTTTTCCAGGGCTCCGGTTTGCGCCGCGCCGGTGTTGCTTTCGTGCGGCACTTGCGCTCGTCTTGATGGGGTCGAGTTATCAGACCGCGCAGGCGGCGCAAAACGTCAAGACCGAAACCGTCATCATCGAGCCGTCAGAGGCTTCCAGAGACGGAGCCGCCATTTATGATTTGTCCAGCCTGCCTGCATCCGTAGCGGCCACCCGCAATGCGCTTATCAAAGCCGCTCGGACAGGCGACGTGGAGGCGCTAAGGCCCATTTACGACAGGGCGCAAGCGCCAACGATGCTCTCCTTCGGGGAGATAGAGGACCCGATCACATTCTTGAAGCTCACCTCCGGCGATCAGGAGGGACGGGAAATATTGGCCATCCTGATCGAGGTGCTTGAAGCCGGTTTCATACACCGCGGCGCAGGAACATCCGAAGAGGTGTTCATATGGCCTTACTTCTACGGTGTGCCACTCGACACGCTCACGCCGGCGCAGGAAGTGGAGCTTTTCGAGATCGTTACAGCGCATGACCTTGAAGACATGCGCCTCTTCGGCGCTTACAATTTCTACCGGGTGGGAATTGCACCGGACGGCTCTTGGGCGTTCTTTGTCGCAGGTGACTGAAAGCGATGATACCCGACCAGCAAAGGGAAGCCGAACCGGTCCTGACACCGGTCGATTTTCTCGAAGCGGTGGCCTTCGGGCTGATCGTGGTGGCGGCAGGACTACTCGCCACCATCCTTCTTGGCACGCTTCTCGTTCTTGCCTTCAACGCAACGCCGAGCCTTACCTGGCTTCTTGGCGTCTTGGGCTTTGGCGCGCTTGTTCTAGGAGCCTTCAAGGTTCCCGTCCCGGCAAAGGAGCGGCGGGACGACGCCTCGCACCCTTTCCAAGGCCCCCGACCTGTAACCACTCCCCCAGTTTCAAAAGGCCAATGACCGCAAGGGCTGCATGCTTTTCCCGCACCAGAAGAAAGCAACAAAGGAGCGTAGGCCATGGTCGAGATGCTGAAACAAATCGCCAAGGAAACCACGGACGGCATTCACAACGCCCTGAATGGTGAACTCTCACGGGAGCAGACCGAAAAAATCGAGCATCTGATCCAGAATGCCATTATCAAGGCACTCCTTGAAGGCCAGCACCGAGCCGTCGACGCCGCGTTACTCTGCCCCGAAGCCGATCAGGATATGGCGCATAAGATCGCCACCGAGATCAGACGCAGCAATGACGTCCTGATCGCAAATCTGGCAAGTTTGCGCTAAGGCCGCTTAGGACGTCCTAGCCTGATAAAAACCGTACCGGCTGGCCGGCGGATGGGGCAACGAGTTCCCCCTCCCACATCACCTTTTGGCCGCGAATGATGGTGCCGACGGGCCAGCCCGTCACAGTCTTGCCGGCAAACGGCGTCCAACCGGATTTCGATACGATCCAGTCTTCCGTGATGGTCTCGCTGCGCCTCAGGTCGACAATGGTAATATCGGCATCATAGCCAGCCGCTAGCCGGCCCTTGCCTCTCACACCGAACAAGCGTTGCTGACCGGCGCTTGTTAAATCCACGAAGCGTTCCAGCGAAAGCCGCCCGGCATTCACATGATCCAGCATGATGGGTACGAGCGTTTGGACGCCCGGCGTGCCGGACGGCGAATTGGGATAGGGCTTGTCCTTCTCCTCGCGCGTGTGCGGGGCATGGTCCGACCCCAGCACATCCACCACGCCCTCGCGAATGCCCCACCATAGCCCCTCCTGATGGGATTTATCGCGGATAGGCGGGTTCTGCTGGGCGTAGGTTCCAAGCTGATCGTAACAGTCCGGTGCCGCGAGGGTCAGGTGATTGGGCAGCACCTCGACGCTCGCCCATTCCTTCTTGGTCGCCAGAAACCGCATCTCGTCTGCAGTGGAGATATGGAGGACATGGATGGGGCTGCCCGTTTCCTCAGCGATGGCAACCAGCCGTTTCGTACAGCCGAGGGCCGATTCAACGTCACGCCAAACAGGATGGGATGAGGGATCGCCCGAAACGCGCTCCGTCTCCCGGGCACGCATGCGGTCCTCGTCTTCGGAATGGAACGCGGCGCGGCGGCGGATCGCAGAAAGGACCGCCCGCACACCTTCGTCATCGGGCACCAGAAGGCTGCCTGTCGAAGACCCCATGAAGACTTTGACGCCGACGACGCCCGGCATGTTCTCCAATTCCGGGAGAATGCCGACATTTTCACCCGTCGCCCCCACCCAGAAACCATGGTCGCAATGCATGCGGTCCTTGGCACGGGCGAATTTGTCCTCAAGCGCTTCCGGGTTCGTCGTCGTGGGATTGGTGTTCGGCATTTCGAAAACAGCCGTCACGCCCCCCATGACGGCCGCGCGGGAGCCCGCTTCCAGATCCTCCTTGTGCTCCATACCCGGCTCGCGGAAATGCACTTGGCTGTCGATCACGCCCGGCAACAGATGGAGCCCCGTACAATCGACCACCTCGCCCGCCTGATCTTCGCCTATCGTGCCAATTGCCGCGATCCGAGCGCCGCTGACCCCTATATCGCGCTTACCGATCCCGTCCTGATTAACTACTGTTCCGCCTTTGAAAACGAGATCGAATGTTTCTGGCACGTTGTTACTCCCATTGTTGGCGGCCCGGGCGGACCGGCGCCTTTATGGCGCTCTTGCCAGCCCTTCCCATGCCGCATAGGTAAAAGTGATATGGTCTTTTCAGGGATTCCGCCCTTTCGCAAGTCGTTGTACACAGGGACGTTGTGAGGGGGCTTTCGTGGCCGATGCGTTCTCGCCGGTCAGACCGTGGAACCGAATACGATGCGACGTGATGGGACATAGTTCATTCGCCATTTTGAGCGACCGCACCGTTTTCCGTGTTTCCGGGGCGGATACGCATCACTTTCTCGATGGACTCGCAACAGTCGATGCGCCCCGCAGCGGCGAGGCTGCCCGTTTCGGCGCTCTTCTTTCGCCGCAGGGCAAAATCCTTTTCGAGTTTTTCATGGTTGCCGACGGCGATGACGTGTTTCTCGACACGCCCGCAGAGCTTTCCGAGGCCTTTCTGAAGCGGCTTTCCATGTACAAGCTCCGTGCAAACGTGGGTGTCGCGGATGTCTCCAACGCACTCGATGTCGCGGTGTTCTGGAAAGGCGAGGCACCCGAGGGACCCGACATGATCGTTTTTTCCGACCCACGCGCGCCAGGGCTTGGCGCGCGCGCCCTTCTTACAAAAGCGGAGGACCCGGGAGCCGCCGGTTTCGCAAAAGCAACAGAGGCCGACTATCACGCGCACCGCATCGCACTTGCCGTGCCCGAAGGCGGGAAGGACTATCCCTTCGGCGATACCTTCCCGCATGACGCCGATTACGACCAGCTGGGCGCGGTCGACTTCAAAAAGGGCTGTTTCGTCGGCCAGGAGGTCGTCTCTCGGATGGAACATCGCGGCACGGCGCGCAAACGGGTTGTCGGCATCAGCTTTGACGGTGCGGCTCCCGCCGCGGATGCAGCAGTTGTGGCCGGCGAAAAAACAATCGGAACGATCGGCAGCACCGCGGGCGGACGCGGACTTGCCATGGTCCGGCTCGACCGCGCGGCACGCGCTGTCGCAGATGGTGGCGCGATTACCGCAGATGGCGTGACGTTGACCCTTGTGAAACCCGAATGGGCGCGGTTTGACTGGCCGCCCTCATCGGGCAGCGGTGAAGCGGCGTGACGAAAACCGCTCAAACCATCCGGGCCAACGGAGGGACCGCGCAGCCCCGTGCCTGGCAGCGGATGCTTTCCGGGCGGCGGCTTGACCTTCTCGACCCCTCGCCGCTCGACGTGGAAATCGAGGACATCGCACATGGCCTTGCACGGGTTGCACGCTGGAATGGCCAGACGCAGGGCGAGCACGCTTTTTCGGTCGCGCAGCATTGCGTTCTTGTCGAGGACGCTTGCATCCAGCTTGAGCCCGGCCTGTCACCGGACGGCAGGCTTGCCGCCTTGCTTCACGATGCGGCCGAATATGTGATCGGGGATATGATCAGCCCTTTCAAGGCCGTTCTCGGCGATGATTACAAGACCGTGGAGGTCCGCATTCAGCGCGCCGTGCACCTCCGCTTTGCACTTCAGCCCGATCTGCCGGAACGCTTACGCAAACTCATCAAGCGCGCCGATGGCGCAGTCGCCTATTTCGAGGCAACCCGGCTTGCCGGTTTCGAGGAAACAGAAGCGCGCCGTTTCTTCGGCAAGGCACCTGCGGCCCTTGCCAGCAACACGGCGCTCCTCCAGTTGGAGCCCTGGTCGCCGGAGGATGCGCAGGCCGCGTTTCTTGAACGGTTTCAGGGCATCACAGACGCCCAGATCAGAACCGCTGCAAGCGGGACGAAAGGGAACGGCACAGATGCTTCATGTTTGCGGTCTCGCATCGCTCCATGAGACGGTGGAGAAATCCGGCGCCAGCCATATGCTGACCGTCATCGCGGAAGGTACCCCGGTCGAGCGCCCCGACACGATCCTTGAGGAGAATCACCTTTTTCTCGGGTTCGACGATGTGATCGCGCCGATCCCCGAGTTCCGGCCGCCGGAGCCGCGCCATGTGGAGGCGCTTCTTGGCTTCGCCGAGCGCTGGCCCCGTGAAGATCCAATGGTGGTCCATTGCTGGGCCGGTATCTCGCGCTCGACCGCATCGGCCTTTTCCATCGTCTGCATGCTCCACCCGGAAGAACCCGAAGACCGGATCGCCAGGCGTCTACGCAAGGCTTCGCCGACAGCCACCCCCAATCGCCTCATGGTTCATTACGCGGATCAGCTTCTCGGCCGCAACGGGCGCATGCTTGCCGCCATCGATGCGATAGGGCGCGGTGCCGATCTTACCTTTTCGGCAAAGCCGTTTTCACTTTGGGTCGATTGAGGCGTTCGTCAGGCCGCTTCGAGGGCCATTTTCTCGCTTGCTGCGATCTCCTCAAGGAAGCCGTGCAGCGCTACCTGCCCCTCGCTTGAGAGGATTTGCGCCATACGCCGTTCGGCCCGCCGCCAGAGGGGCACGGCTTCGGCAAAGAGTTCGTGGCCCGCCTTGCTGAGGCAGACAACCTTGGCGCGCCGGTCATGCTGGCCCAGACGTGCGATCACAAGGCCCCGCGCCATCAGCGGACGGATGGTGCGTGACAAGGATGTCCGATCCATACCGATCTGGTCGGCCAAATCGCTTAAGCGGCTCTCACCGTCTTTTTCGAGCCTCGCCAGCAAGGAAAACTGCGTGATTGTCAGATGCGTGGGCGCAAGCGCCTCGTCGTAAAGCTGGGTTGTGCGGCGCACCGCCCGGCGCAGCTTGTGACCGGTGCAATGGAGGTCCGATGACGAACGGAATGTCCCGGGCATTCTTCGCCCCACTTGCCATGCATATGCATCATTCCCCTTAACCCTATTCGGAACATGGTTAATGGGTTGTAAAGGGCGCGCTCCATGCGTCGCTAAGGGGAGTGTTGTGATGAATGTCGGCGTGGTGCCGTTAGAAACTCTTAAAAGCCATGATGGGGCGAGTTTCCTGACCAAAATCATGGAGGGTGAACTGCCGCTCCCGCCGATTATGGACGCGCTTGGCTTTCACCCGCATGTTGTCGAGGAGGGGCGCGTGGTGTTCACGGGCATGCCTGAACACCGGCATTATAACCCGATCGGCTCCGTTCATGCGGGCTTTGCGCTCACCCTTCTTGATTCCTGTGTGGCTTGCGCCGTGCATTCCAGCTGCAAGCGTGGCGAGGGCTATACGACACTTGAACTCAAATCGAATTTCGTGCGGCCCCTCACCGAAAAGACAGGTCCCGTATTTGCGGACGGACGCGTTGTCTTCCGCGGACGCCGCACCGCGACTGCGGAAGGAACGCTCAAGGACGAAACGGGTAAGCTCTATGCCCACGCTTCGACGACCTGCCTGATTTTCGATTTGTGAGCCGCGCGCTCAGGCGATTTCCACGACCGTTCGACCGCGAACCTTGCCCTCAATGATGTCATGACCGGCCTGAACGACGTCATCGAGGCCTATCACGGTCGTCATATCATCGAGCCGCTCCAGATTGAGGTCGGCGCTCAGGCACTCCCATGCGGCGATGCGCTTGTCCTTCGGTGCCATGACGCTGTCAATGCCGAGCAGCGCCACGCCGCGCAGAATGAAGGGCATCACGGTTGCGGGCAGATCGAAGCCTTGAGCAAGACCGCAGGCGGCGACCGCACCGCCATACGTCGTCTGTGCAAGGGCGTTCGCAAGCGTGTGGCTTCCCGCGACATCGATGGCTGAGCCCCAGCGCTCCTTGCCAAGCGGGCGGCCTTTCTCTGAGAGTTCGGACCGGTCAATGACTTCCGCCGCACCTAGATGGCGGAGATAACCTTCCTCGGACTTGCGTCCCGTCGATGCGATCACGTGAAAACCGCGCCGGTTCAACAGCGCGATCGCCACCGAGCCGACGCCGCCCGCCGCGCCTGTGACAAGCGCCGGGCCATGCTCCGGCGTAATCCCGTGGCGTTCAAGCGCGAGGACGGCAAGCATTGCCGTGAAACCGGCCGTGCCGATGGCCATGGCGCGCGACGGTGACAGCTCAGGCGGCAGTGGCACAAGCCAGTCGGCTTTGACGCGCGCATAGCCCGCATATGCCCCCCAATGGGTTTCGCCCACGCCCCAGCCGGTGAGCACAACCGGGTCACCCGGTTTGTAGTCGGGGCTGTCCGAGGCCGCGACAGTACCGGCGAAATCGATCCCCGGCACCATCGGCCAATGGCGCACGACCGGCGACTTGCCGGTGATGGCAAGCCCGTCCTTATAATTCACGGTCGAATGCGAGACCTTGACGAGGACATCGCCTTCCATGAGATCGTCAACGGACAGTACCGTCTTCTCGACGGTCTGTCCGCCTTCGGTCTTTGAAATCAGAATCGCCGGAAAGGATGATGGCGGGTTCATGGGGCAGGCCTCCCTCAAGCACTCTTCTCAGTTCGCCTCTATGGACAGATCGGATGGCTGGCGCAACCCGCCTTTTGGGTCGCATGTCCGTTATGCCCCCGTATCCTTCGCCTCCTGAGGTTCGTTTTGCGTCAAAAAACTGAATCCAATTCTCCTGCACATGTCCATGGGAGCAAATGGCACGGCGGACCCTTTCACCACCAAAAGGCCGGAGCCCAGTCATACGCGTAACAAAAGCAACGGCAACGTTTCAAATACAGCCGACCAACGGCTGGAAAACTCATGCCGACTGCGCAGCGAGGCGGCGGACCGGCGCGTCCTTGATCGGCCAATGGATAAGGGCCGCGAAAACCCCGAGTGCGACACTGAGCCACCAGACAACATCGTACGAGCCGAAGGTGTCGAACAGCCGTCCGCCAAGCCAAACACCCAGAAACGCCCCAACCTGGTGGCTGAAAAAGACAAAACCATAGAGCGTCGCCATGTAACGCGTACCGAACATCACCGCGACAAGCGCGGATGTGGGCGGAACCGTCGACAGCCACAGCAACCCGATCGCAGCCGAAAAGAGAATAACCGAGAACGGTGAAACGGGCGCCAAAAGGAACAGCAGGATAACGACCGACCGGGCGGAATAGATGTATACGAGAAGTTGCGGCTTGGGCATGCGCCCACTCAACACACCCGACGTGAACGCGCCAAAGACGTTGAAAAGCCCGATAATCGCAATCGCCCAGCCGCCCCAAGCCGGATCGATCCCCTCATCGGCGAGGAATGGCGGCAGATGCGTTGTGATGAATGCCACATGGAAGCCGCAGACGAAAAAACCGATCACCAGCAGATTGTAGCTCTTGTGCTGGAATGCTTCGCTCAATGCCTCCATGACGCTTTGACTGCCGCCAGGTTGGGCGGCCTCTTCGGCCGGGTCGGAGCGCAGTACGCCCGCAAGCAGCGGAACGACAAGAATGATCGCGGCCATGATGAGCAAGGTCGTCTGCCAGCCATAGGCATCGATAAAGGCGACGCCCAGAGGCGCGAAGACGAACTGCCCCATGGAGCCCGCCGCCGTGCCCAACCCGAAAGCCAGCGAGCGCTGCGATGCAGGCAACAGTTTTGCAAAGGACGAGAGTACGAGGAACATCGCCGAGCCGGAAAGACCGAAACCGATCAGAAGCCCGGCGGACATGTTGAGAAGGATCGGCGTGTCGGAATACGCCATCAGCGCAAGGCCACCCGCATAGGCAAGCGCGCCGAACGCAACCACCTTCGCCGTCCCGAAACGGTCGGCGATGACGCCCGCCATTGGCTGGCCAAGCCCCCACAAAAGGTTCTGAACGGCAATCGCCAACGCGAAAGTCTCGCGGCTCCAATTGTTCTCGATGGTCATCGGCCCGAGGAACAGCCCCATGATGGAGCGCGGGCCGAAGGTGATGAGGCCGATCAGGCAGCCGGCAAGGATGATGATGGTCGGCGTGCGCCAGGCAAGGCGCTTTGCGTCGCGAACCTGCCCGTCCATAGTGGTCCGGCCTCCCATGCCGCATCCCGAAGGCCGACGGTTTACCGGCCTCTTTCGTCAATCCCATTTTGTCGAACAATAAGCCAGACGAGCGCCAACGACCAACGTTATTCCCTAATAAGAGCCATCAGCGACCGGAATGGGACGCTTTTCTCCCCTCACGCCAGGCAAGGACAATCGCGCCAACAATGATGAGGCATGCGCCGACAATGCTCATGACACCCGGCATGGCGGAAAAAACGATGAAATCGTAGAGGGCCGAAAAAACAAGACCGAGGTAGAGAAACGGGATAACGAAACTGGCTTCCCCCAACCGCATTGCCATCAAAAACAAAGTCTGAGCACCGATCATCGTGGCTCCAAGGCCGGCTAACACGAGCCATTGCACGGGCGAAGGCATAGTCCAAACGAAGACGGCGGCGGAAACGGCAAGAGCTGCGCCAATCGCGTTGTTGATCAGAAGAATCTGCAAGGGCGGCTCGCCGTTCGTCAGTTTTTTGACGAAGATGGCTTCGAGCCCCATGAACAGGGCGGCCGCCAACGCAATCATGGCAGCCGGTTGAAAGGCCTCTGTTCCCGGACGGATAATCACCATTGCGCCGGCAACGGCGATTGCGGCCGCGCTCCAGCGCCAGCGGCCGACTTTCTCTCCCAGAAGCGGAATTGCAAGCACCATGGTGATCAACGGGCTGAGGAAACCGATAGCGGTCGCATCCGCCAGCAGCATGAGCGCTGATGCACCAAAGAGGCAGGTGATACCGGCCCAGCCACAGAAGGTGCGCGCGCCATGCAAGCGCCAGTTTACCGGTTGGAGGCGTGGCCGAACGAAAGCCACCACGACCATCACGGTGAGAAGGCCGAAGAAGAAACGTCCCGCACTCACCTGAAGCGGGCTCAGCGCTTCGCCTCCCAGGCCTTGCCCGAGCACCTTCGCCATCAGTGTTGTTGCTGCATAAAGCGCGCAGCAACCGATCATGAAAACCGGCCCCAGGAAACCAGCGGGCAGCTTCATGCGGGGAATTGAGGCGTCGCTGGGCACACGGTCACGTTTCGGGGTTCTAGACTGCGGACCACGCTAGCCCAGTGCTCGATGTTGAGCGATTGCCTTTCAGGAAGACCGGCCGTGCTTCAGGCGCGCAGCAACTGGCTTGCCCCGTGATTGAACCCGGCTGTTCCTACGACCAACCGCCGGTGCGGCTGCGGTAGAAGATGTGGCGCCCGATCCGTTCGATACGGTTAAAATAGCGGGCCCAGCGCGGCCGCACATAAGTCGCATGATAGTGTGTCGCCGTGTGGATCCCATCCATGACATAGCCTTCGGCCATCTTGTTGGTGATGGTCTCGGCCATCGTCCAAGAGCCGCGGCTGCGCACCCGGTCACGGATGCGGTCGCAGGCAAAGGAGAACTGGCAGCGGTTGCGCCAATGCTTGTTCTGATAGACGACGCCGCACACCGTGTTGGGCCAATGCGGGCTGAGCACCCGGTTCATCACCACCTGGGCCACGGCCACCTGTCCGTCGTAGGGCTCGCCGCGCGCTTCGAAGTAAATCGCCTGCGACAGACACTCGCGTTGGCGCTTGCTTTGTAACTTGTCGGCCACCTTGTCGCCCATGCGGCGCAGCGGGAAGGCTTCATCGAGCGCCAGCATCATACGATGCGATTCGCTCATCCAGCCCTTCTCGACAGCTTCCGGAGCAAAGGCCGCATAAACGACCGGCAAAAGCGTCGGCGAATCGATGATGCTTTCGGGAAGCGCCGCCAACTGGGTGATTGTCGGGTCGGCCTGCAGGTTGTTGTCTTCAAGCTTACCGTCCGTCGGCGGCACAAGGGTCCTGGGTGCTGCGGGATCGGGCATCGGCGCAAGCAAAAGGCCATCCAGCCTGCGGAAAGTTCCAGGCGGCGCTTCGGCCTGACCGAGGATGTCGCCGGTCTGGCGGGTCAGCAGGAAATCACCTTTGGCCGAACGGTTTACCCTTGGATAAACGGGACCGTTTTCGCCACGCGCCGTGCCGAGCGTGCCTGCTGTGAGGTCGGTGAGAGAAGCGGGAACAAGCACCAGTCCCTCACGCTCCGTCTCAAGCGAGGGAACGCGAAAACCGAGGTCGGCCTCCGGTTTGCCGGTGCCCGGATCGGTGGCCGCGCGCAGCTTGTTCTCGCCAAGCTTCAAGGTGGCGGCGTGGAAGGAGCCATGCGGCGCGCTCACCATGTGAAAGCGCCAGCGGTCGGACCCTTCGAGTTGTCCGGACAAGAGCGCGGCCGCATCCTGATAGCCCGTGGGGATGGTCATCAATAGCAGCGCGGCAGACGCCAGAAGCATGTGGCGCAGCACATACCGCTTGCGCTTGATCTTCGGAAAATGCCTGGAGACGTAATGGCCCGGAAGTGCAGGCAGACGGGTATCGGTCACACGCATGGAACGCAACGCCACT
>JAKSCL010000402.1 GCA_022360615.1 Hyphomicrobiales bacterium | reverse complement strand
TTCGCCATCGGCTTGGTGCTTTGGGGCATCTATACCGGCAAATTCTCGCCAACCGAGGCGGCAGGCGTCACCGTTGGCTTTTGCGTCATCGTCGGCCTGCTCTCACTGCCGCTTTACCGGCTGATGGGCTCAAAGGACGGCAGCCGGCCCGTTTCTGAAAAGACATATCAGGAAATGCTGGTGGTCGAGGGATTCAAAATCACCGAAATCCCCTCGATCACAATGCGCTCCGCCCAGATCACGGGCATTCTCGCTCCGCTCATCGCCATCTCCGTCGTCATGCAGCAGATTCTGTCACTGTTGGGGGCACAACAGGTGATCGGCGATTTCGTAACCGCAATGGGCGGTTATTACGCGATCCTCTTCACCGCGATGGCCATCGTCTTCATCTCCGGCATGATCCTTGAGAGCCTTCCGGTAACGATCATCCTCGCGCCGATCCTCGCGCCGATCGCGCATTCCATCGGCGTCGATCCGGTTCATTTCGCGGTGATCTTTCTGGTCGGCGCTTCGATTGGCTTCATAACCCCGCCCTATGGCCTAAATCTATATGTGGCCAGCGGAGTAACGGGAGTTCCGTATTTCCAATTGCTGCGATACGCGCTTTTCTATCTCATGGCGCTTTTCGCGGTATGGATCGTTATTGCGCTGGTACCGGAACTCTCAACCCTATTGCTGCCCAACCGCTAACGGAGGGCATCGCCGATGGACGCGGTGAACACGGTGGATATACCGGACGACGACCCGCACGGCGGTCACATCCCGCCCAATCTGCGGATGCTGCTGATCCTGGAGGAGATCGCCCGTGTCGGCGAGCCTGTGACGCCGACAGACTTGAATGCTGGGATTGGCTTGCCCAAACCCACGATCCACCGTCTGTTCGCGACACTCGAGGCGGAGGGGTTCCTTCAGCGCGAAGTCGATGGGCGGTCTTACTCACCTGGCCGACGGCTCCGCAAGATGTCCACGAACGTCCTGTCCTCGCTCAGGGTCCGGACCGCCCACCTGACGGTATTGAACGCGCTCGCCGATGAGATCGGCGAGACATGCAACATCGCGATGCCCGACCGCGATGCGATGATCTATCTCGACCGCGTCGAGACCAAATGGCCGCTGCGCATCCAGCTCCCCATCGGCTCGCATGTGCCGTTTTATTGCACCGCAAGCGGCAAGATGTATCTCTCAACCCTTAAGGACGCCCATCTCGAGCGCTATCTCGGTGCAGCGCGGCTTGATGCGCGCACGCCTTCAACAATCACGAACCGCACCCAGCTGAGGGAAGAGATTAACCGCACCCATGAACGCGGCTATTCCGAGGATGCCGAGGAATTCATGGTCGGGATGATCGCGGTTGCCGTGCCGATAAGGGACGATCAAGAACGCCTGGTGTCGACCTTGTCGTTTCATGCGCCGACAATCAGGCTGTCCCTTGAAGCCGCGCATACGCATTTGCCGAAGCTTCGCCGCGCGGCGGATGAGTTGTCGCGGCTCGTTAGCGTCTAGTTTCCGCGTGTCGCGGAGGGGGGCGCCTGCATGAGCGGCCGCTATTCCTGGAGCACCGCGGCGGCAAAGGCTTCTACGACGGTTTTCCGGGCTGTCTTTTTGGTTAGATCGCGCCGCGAGAGGAGGCCAATATCACGGTGAAGCGGCGGCTCGCCAAACGCAAGAACCCTCAGCCCATGGACAGGAAAACCAGCGATGCGCACATCCGGCAAGATAGCAGCGCCCAGGCCAAGCCCCACAAGTTGATGGATAGCCTCTATCGATTGGAGTTCACTTTGTGTCTTCGGCGCAATCCCCAACTGTTCCAAACGCCGCTCGATGAGCGGCGCAACCCATGCCCGCCGATTGAACCGGATATAGGCATGCTTTGCGAAAACCTCTTGAGGCGTCATTTCAACTGAATCCGATGGCGCGATGACGACAATTCTCTGACGTGCGATTTCGTGCCATTCGAGCAACGGATCGATTGTCCGGGGACGGTGCATCAGACTTGCGTCCACCTCGCCCGACGCCACCATCTCAAGCAAATCCCCAGAAAGACCAGATGCCACGGAGACCACCAGTTCCGGATTGCTCTCGCGCAAGCGAATCAGGCCGGCGGGGAGCAGGCTGGTCAGCACAGTCGGGATCGCTCCGAGCCGGAACTCGCCGCGATAAGCCCGCACGGTCGCAATAGCATCCAGCATCTCGTCATATTGCTTGATCATCGCCTGGGCGTAGCGAAGCGCGATCTTCCCGGTGCGCGTGAGTTCTGGCGGACGCCGTTTCCGGTCGAACAGGCTGGCGCCAAGCGTCGCCTCTAGCGCAGCGATTTGCATTGAAATCGCGGACTGGGTAATGCCAAGTGCATCGGCCGCCCGCGCAAACGAGCGGTGCTCACCGATAGCTTTTAGCGCTTGGAATTGACGTATCGTCAACTTTATCCCCAGTAAGTTCAGTTACATTGAAATTACTGTCATAAAAACACGCTTTGCTAAAGACGCTGGTCTGCTAGCTTGTTGGCCAATCAAGAAGCGGCGTGCCGCGCAGGCCTCAAGCCATGCACAAATCGGAGGAGAAAATGAAAGTTTTTCAAAAACTTGCGGGTATGCTCGCAGGTCTTGCCGTGGTGTCCTTTTCCGCCACCGCCGACGCATTACCGGACAAACCCGCAGGTTTCGGCAACAGGCCGTTGACCATCATCGTGCCTTTTGGCGCGGGCGGCGGCTCCGACCAGCTCTCACGTGCCATGGCCAAAGCGATGGAGGAAGAGGCGGGTCTTACTTTTCAGGTGGTCAACAAACCCGGCGGCGGCGGCACCGCGGCGCTTCCGGATTTCATGCTGGCGCCCACCGACGGATTCACGGTGCTGCAGCATATCGACAACGCCATTTCGGCCTATGCGGCCGGAGATATCCGCGAAAATCCGGCCGAGGACTGGATTCCGCTGTGCATGACGCAGATTACCTTTAGCCAGATCTATATTCGCCCGGATGATGACCGTTTCTCCGATTGGGAGAGCTTTCTGGCCTATGCGAAAGCCAATCCGGGACAAGTAACCATGGCCAATCTGGGCAAGGTTGGCTCGATGGAACTCGTGGTCATGCAGCAACTCTCCGAAGCGCTTGACCTTGATATTAAGCAGATCGCCTTCGACAAACCCGCCGAACGCTATGGCGCCCTTATTGGCGGCCATGTTGATGTGCTCTTTGAACAGCCCGGCGATGTGCGCAATTTCTTGGATTCCGGGCAGATGAAGCCCATCCTGTCCTTCCTTGACGAAAGGCCCGACGCGTTTGCGGACGCGCCGACCCATCGCGAGGTTGGGGCCGATTTTGAAGCCCTCACGCGGTTTCGCGGCTTCTATGTGAGGAAGGGTGTCCCGCAGGACCGCATCGACTATCTCGCAGCAGCCTGCGCGGCAGCCTTCAACAATCCAGACTACGCTGCATTCAACGAAAGCAAATACATGCACATTATCGATAGCTTCCGCGATACCGAGGGTTCCATTGAGCTCATCAACGGCGCGGTCGAAACCTACCGCGCCATGTATGAGAGACTTGGCATCGGTAAATAGTCCGCCGGCCGCGGGGACGTCACGAGGCGTTCCCGCGTCCGTAAACACCTTATTCGTAAACATTTTTCTTTGCGCAGCCGCCCCACATGCTGCGTGAAACGAGGACGGTGCCATGTCCGAATCCATCCCCACACCAGCCGACCGCCCCCAAAGCGCGCGCTTCACGCGCCCGGTCATCGAGTGGGGGATTTGGATTGCCATCAGCGCGTGGATTTATTCCCAGACCGGCTATTTCGACACCGAGATTCCGGAATACGCCTTCGGCGCCACAGGCTGGCCGCGCACCTTGTGCTTGGCCATGGCGCTCGGCGCGACGGGCCAGTTGATCTATCAGATCGCCGAGATCCGCCGCGGCAACAGTCCAACCGAGCCAGCCATCACGCGAGTGCGGCAAAATCTACGGCAAAGTCTTTGGAGCAGTGCCAAACGTCTGCCGATCTTCGTGTTTCCGCTGGTTTATCTCTATTTCGTCCCCACGATCGGTTTTTATCTTGCGACGCCGTTCTTCATCATCGGTTTGCTTTTGATCCTCGAAGTGCGCTCACCGATAGCCATCTTGAGCGTGACGTCCGTGGTTTATGGCTTGGTGCTTCTGCTCTTCACCAGGCTGTTCTATGTGGCGCTGCCGACCGGGCGGGTCGCCCCGTTTTATGACATCAACATCGCGATCATCGGCATCGCGCGATCCGGCATGTAAGGACGGCGGCTGTGGAGCAATTCTTTCTCGGCACAATTCACCTCTTCGGTGACCCACAAGCGATCCTGATCTTCTTTCTTGGGCTGCTAGGGGGGATGCTGTTCGGCGCCATCCCGGGCGTGAACATGCTGACCCTTGGGGCCGTGCTTTTGCCCTTCACCATCGCGATGCAGCCCGAACACGCGGTGATGCTCTTCTCGGTCATCTACTGCACCGGCGTGTTCGGCGGTGCGATCACCGCGATTCTCTTCAACATTCCGGGCGCCCCGGAGAATGCCCCGACCTGCTTCGACGGTTATCCGATGACCATGAAGGGGCAGAGCGGCAAAGCGATCGGCGCGGCGGTGAGTTGCTCAGCCATCGGCGGCGTGGCCTCAGCTCTGGTGATGATGACAGCCACCGGCTTCATTGCCGGTTGGGCCGTGCGTGCCTTCGGGCCGCAGGAGATTTTCGCGCTCATCTTCTTCGGGCTTGCCGTGTCCGCCTCCATCGGCGCAAAGACGCTGTGGAAGGGCTGGCTTTCGGTTTTTGCCGGTTTGATGATCGCTACAATCGGCACCGATCCGGTGGGTGGTGTGCCACGCTTCAACGAGGGTTCGTTCTTCGGGCTTGAGTTTTCGTCCTACTACCTGTCTGCGGGCATTCATTTCATCCCGATGATCCTCGGCTTCTTCGCCGTTTCGGAGGTTCTTACCCAGGCCATCAACATCGCCAAGGGCACCCGCGAACGCCCGAGGGCCGGTCTCGACTTCCCGACGATTGCAGAGTTTTTGAGCGTGCGCTGGACGATGCTGCGCTCGATCGTGATCGGCTTCTTCGCGGGCGTCCTTCCAGGTATCGGTGCAACGCTCGCCGCATTTCTCGGTTACTCCCAGGCCCATCGCTGGTCGAAGAACCGCAGGAATTTCGGCAAGGGCGAGCTTGAGGGGGTGGTTGCTTCAGAAACCGCGAACAACGCGGCCACCGGCGCGGCCATGACCCCGCTTTTGGCCCTCGGTCTGCCGGGCGGCGCGCTGACCGCCATGATCATGGGCATCTTCCAGGTTCACGGCATGGAGCCGGGGCCTCTGATCTTCATCAATTCCGGCGATCTCGTGTGGATCACCTTCGCAGCAATGTTCTGGGCCAATCTGTTCATTGTGTTCCTTGGCTGGCTCCAGACCTAGACGGTCGTCCATATCCTGCGGGTGCCGTTCCGCTGGCTGGCGCCCGCCATTCTGCTGCTTGCGATTGTCGGCGCTTACGCGCTGCGGAATCTCTTCATCGATGTCTGGGTCATGTTTGCCGCCGGCATCATCGGATACCTGCTGCGCGCCACCGGCTACTCGGCGGCGGGCGTGGTGCTCGGGCTCATCCTCGGCAAGCTCGGCGAATCGGCCTTTTCCAAATCAATGCAGCTGATGGACTACAATTTTCTTGGCTTTTTCGAACGCCCGATTGCGGCCGTCCTCATCCTTCTCGGTATTGCTGCAATCGTGATCAGCATCATCAACGAGATGCGCGGCGTGGACGTTGAAAAAGCCCTTATGGACTAGGAGAACCCTCAATGAGTATGACTGCGGCAGAACAGGTATCGGCCGGGGAAATCGTCGCTGAGCTGGTGTCACGCGCCCGCGCCGCGATGGACGCCTATGAAAATCATGATCAGAAACGGGTCGACGAAGCCGTCACGGCGCTCGCCTGGTCGGTCTATAAGCCCGAGCATGCAAAGATGCTGGCCGAGATGGCCGTGGAGGACACGGGCCTCGGCAACGTCCCCTCCAAGATCACAAAGAACACGCGCAAGACCTTCGGCACGCTGCGCGATCTGATGCGGGCTCGCACCGTCGGGGTGATCGACGAGCAACCGGAGCGCGGCCTCGTGCTCTACGGCAAACCGGTCGGTGTTGTCGGCGCGGTCTGCCCATCGACCAATCCGGCTGCAACGCCGGTCAACAAGGCCATGATGGCGCTGAAAGGCGGCAATGCCGTGATCATCGCACCGTCGCCAGCGGGATACCAGACGACGGCGACAACCGTTCAGTTGATGCGCGATGCGCTTCAGAAGACCGGGCATCCCGCCGACCTCGTTCAGGTGCTTCCCGCTCCGGTCGACAAGGCGATGACGCAGGCGCTGGTTGAACAGGTCGATCTCGCTGTCGTCACCGGCAGCCAAAACAATGTCCGCCGCGCGATGCAATCGGGCACGGTGACGATCGGCGTCGGCGCCGGCAATGTGCCGGTGATCATCGATTCCACCGCCGATCTCGACGATGCGGCAGAGAAGATCACAGCCTCGAAGATTTTCGACAATGCCACTTCCTGCTCCTCGGAAAACGCCGTCGTCATCCTCGATGACATCTACGAAGAAGCGATCGCGGCGCTCGAACGCGCCGGCGGATGGCGCTGCGACGAGGCGCAGAAGGAGGAGGTCGAGAAAACCTTATGGCAAAACGGCAAGCTCAACCGGCAGGTGATTGCAAAAGATGCCGACGTGGCGGCCGCGATCTTCAAGCTGCCGGCCAAAGCGCAATCCTGCAAATTCTTCATGGTCGAGGAAGAAACCGTTGGCGATAAGTACAGCTTCGCCGACGAGAAGCTCTCCCTCGTTTTGACCGTCTACCGTGCACGGGACTTCGAGGAAGCGAAGCGTCTGGTGGCCGCCGTCCTGGATGTCACCGGCAAGGGTCACTCGGTTGGTATCCATACCAAAGACATGGATCACGCACGCGATCTCGCCGCCGAAACGGAGGTGGTCCGGGTCCTTGTCAACCAAGCCCACACCTTCGGAAATGGCGGCGGCTTCAACAACGCGCTTCCCTTCACGCTCTCGATGGGGGGTGGCACCTGGGCCGGCAACACCATCGACGACAACTTGAATTACCGCTGTTTCATCAATGTCACCCATCTGGTGACGACGATCCCGGAGGACAAACCGTCCGAGGAGGCTCTGTTCGGCTCTTATTGGGAGAAATACGGCAAATGAATTTCGAGGAATGGGCAGCTAAACCGTTACTGACCGAACACGGCATCGCCGTACCGGGCAGCCGCATCGCGCACACTTCGCTCGAAGCGGAGGAGGCTGCCGACATCATCGGCCCGTGTGTGGTGAAGGCGCAGGTGCCAACCGGAAAACGTGGCAAGGCGGGCGGCATCAAGCTTGCCGCGACATCGCAGGAAGCACGGAGCCACGCCCAAGCGATTCTTGGGATGGAGATCGGCGGCTATCCGGTGGAGAAGGTGCTGGTCGAGGCGCAGTCGCCATTCGAGAAGGAGTTCTACGCCGCTGTCTTGAACGATTCGGCGTCAAAAGCACCCATGGTGCTGTTTTCGACCTCGGGCGGCATGGATGTCGAGGAGGCCGCGGAACAAGACCCGGACGCCATGCGCCGCATCGCGGTCGATATCACCAAGGGCCTTAGCCTTGCGGAAGCGAAAGCTGCGCTTGAGGGATTGGGGCTCGGCGAAGCCGAAACAGCGATTGCCGCGACCCTGGTACGGCTCTACGCAGCCTATCGCGCCTTGGATGCGGAACTCTTGGAAATCAACCCCCTGGTGGTCACTGCGGCCGGCGACGTCATCGCACTTGATTGCAAGTTCACGCTCGATGACGCAGCCGTTCCGCGCCAGGCGGATATCGCGGCCAACGGAGCGCCCGAACGCATGACCGCGCTTGAACGCGAAGCGGCAGCGGCCGGGCTGAAATATATCGAGCTTGGCGGATCGGTTGGCGTTCTCGCCAATGGCGCCGGGCTGACCATGACCACCATGGACGCGATCACCCATTATGGTGGCGCCCCTTCGAACTTCCTTGAGATCGGCGGCGAAGCCTACACCAAGGCCGAAACGGCGCTGAGCATCCTCCTGAAGAACCCGAACATCAAAAGCCTGCTCGTTAATTTCTGCGGCGCGTTCGCCCGCACCGACGTGATGGCCGCCGGGGTGGCCGAGGCTTGGAAGGCATTGAAGCCCGATATCCCGGTCTTCTTCACGATCCACGGCACCGGCGAAGAGGACGCTGTCGCACTCGTCAAACGCGAGCTGGGCCTGGAATGCTTCGATCTTATGGACGATGCGGTGCGCGCCGCCGTCGACGCAGCCAAGGGACGCACGGCATGATTCTCAGGAAACACCATCGCATTCTGGTTCAAGGCATCACCGGCAAGCAGGGTACGTTCTGGACCCAGGCGATGATCGATTACGGCGCTACCGTTATTGGTGGCGTGAACCCGAAAAAAGCGGGTACGGAACATCTCGGCGTCCCGGTCCATGGCAGTGCCCGCGATGCCGCGGATCAGTTCGATGTCGCGCTGATGTTCATTCCGCCAATGGCCGCAAAAGCAGCCGCCATCGACGCCTGCGAGGCCGGCGCCAAACTGATCGTTTGTCTGACGGAGCATATCCCGGCCCATGACGTCATGGAGATGCATGCGGCCGCACGCGCGAGCGCAACCCGCATCGTCGGACCGAACACCGCTGGCCTCGTTACGCCCGGCGAGACATTTGCAGGGATCATGCCGGCCTTCAATGAAACCGTGTTCCGCCCAGGAACGGTTGGCGTGATTTCACGTTCTGGAAGCCTTGGGACGCTTGTGTCGCTCAATCTGACCCAGGAAGGGATGGGGCAATCCGCATTCTATGGCGTCGGCGGCGACCCAATGATCGGTACCACGACGCGCCAAGCCTTGCAGTTCCTCGATGAGGACCCGAAGACCGAAGCGGTCATCATTTGCGGCGAGATCGGCGGTTCGGCGGAAGAAGAAGCTGCCGAATACGCCAAAACGATGAAAAAGCCCGTGGCCGCCTTTATTGCTGGCCGCGCCTCGCCGCCCGGCAAGAAAATGGGGCATGCGGGTGCGATTGTGTCAGGCGGAAAGGGCGACTACGCCTCAAAAAGGCGCGCCTTGGAGCGGGCGGGCGTCGCGGTCGCTGACATACCGAGCCAGCTGCCGGGCTTCATTCGCGAAAGCGTGCCGGCTTAAGGGGTTTTGGGGCGCGGCGCACGTCCGGCAGAAGCCGGAAAGATGTCATGGGCAGGGTGACCTGGCGGCGACCGGCCGCGCTCACCGGGCCAAACGATCGGATGCGACAGGGGAAAGGTACATTGAAATGAAGATGACGACGGAAGAGGCCTTTGTGAAGGTTTTGCAGATGCATGGGATTGAACATGCATTTGGGATTATCGGCTCGGCCATGATGCCGATCTCGGACCTGTTTCCCGAAGCGGGAATTAAGTTCTGGGATTGCGCGCATGAATGCAATGCCGGGATGAGCGCCGACGGCTACACGCGGGCGACCGGGAAAATGTGCATGGCGATTGCGCAGAACGGACCGGGTATTACCAACTTCGTGACGCCGATCAAAACGGACTATTGGAACCACACCCCGATGCTTCTGGTGACCCCGCAAGCGGCGAACAAGACCATCGGCCAGGGCGGCTTCCAGGAGATGGAACAGATGCGGCTCTTTGCCGATATCGTTTGCTATCAGGAAGAGGTCCGCGATCCTTCGCGCATCGCCGAGGTGCTGAACCGTGTGATTGAAAAGGCGCGGCGCGGTTCGGCTCCGGCCCAGATCAATATTCCACGCGACTACTGGACCCAGGTCATCGATATCGAACTGACGCAAGGTGTGCGGATCGAGCGGGCCCGCGGCGGTGAGGAGTCGATTGCAGCC
>JAKSCL010000401.1 GCA_022360615.1 Hyphomicrobiales bacterium | reverse complement strand
GCTTTGTTCGTAAGAGGTTTCAAGCGCGTCTTTAAGTTCCGCGGCCATTTGTCGGCGGAGCGCTTGGCGGGCGTCGTGAATGGCGACCGGGTCGATCTCATTCATCGCGCGCGCCAGCTCGGTCTCGGAGGGTACTTGCAGGCTCAGCGCTTTGAACGCGGGCGTCGCCGCCTCATCCGTGAGCGTGGTCTTGATCGCGTTGAGATAGCCTTGGGCGAGGGCCATGGGTTCGCCCGTCGACGCCTGTTCGGCCATTGTGGTCAGGACTTGCATCACCACCGATCGGCCAGCTTCCCAGCGATTGAACAGATCCGTATCATGCGCCATGCGGATCAAGCGATGTTCTTCCGGCTCAGCCTGCTTCAGAATCACCGGCGCTGAAAAACCTCGGAACAGCGAAACCACGGGAGGTCTGTCGAAGCCGGCGAAATCGAAGCTTTGCTCGGTATCCGTCAACTCGACCACTGCGTCGCCGCTCGGGTCCGCGTCGAGATTGGAGCCGACCGGCGAGGCTGCAACGGGCGCCCCGTCCTCGGTCATGAAGCCTACGCGGACCGGCATGGGGAGCGGCCCCTTGGAGTCTTGCCCGGGCGTCGGCGGCGTCTCTTGGGTCAAGGTCAGCGTCAGAACGCCGGTCTCCGCGTCGAAGACCTGATTGGCCGAAACGTGCGGCGTGCCCGCTTGCCGATACCATTGCATGAAGGGTTCGAGCGAACGCCCCGCCTCAGCTTCGAAACAGGCGACGAAGTTCTCCACTGTCGCAGCGTCACCGTCATGGCGTTCGAAGTAGAGATCCATGCCCCGCCGGAACGCATCGGGGCCGACGATTTCGCGCAACATACGAATGATCTCGGCGCCCTTCTCATAGACCGTCGCCGTATAGAAATTGTCGATCGTCTTGTAGGATTCGGGCCGAACGGAATGGGCGAGGGGGCCCGCGTCCTCGGCGAACTGGCGCAAGCGAAGATGTTTGACGTCCTGGATGCGGCAGGTGATGCGGTCGCGCTCGTCAGCCGAGAATTCCTGATCGCGGAAAACGGTCAGGCCCTCTTTCAGGCAAAGCTGGAACCAATCGCGGCAAGTGATTCGGTTGCCAGTCCAGTTGTGGAAATATTCGTGTGCGATAATCGCTTCGATATTGGCGAAATCGGCATCGGTCGCGGTCTCGGGATCGGCAAGGATGTATTTGTCATTGAAGATGTTGAGACCCTTGTTTTCCATCGCGCCCATGTTGAAGTCGGAAACGGCGACGATCATGAAGACATTCAGGTCGTATTCGCGCCCGAATGCTCGCTCGTCCCATCGCATGGAACGCTTCAACGCCTCCATGGCATAGGCGCAGCGGCCTTCCTTTCCAGGCTCCACATAAATCTCAAGTGCAACCGATTTGCCCGATTGCGTGATGAAGCTGTCCCGCACGCAGCCGAGATCGCCACCGACAAGGGCGAACAGATAGCTGGGTTTGGGATGCGGATCGTGCCAGATCGCAAAGTGTCCATCGCTGTCCGGCACCTTGCCGCGGGAAACCGGGTTTCCGTTTCCAAGAAGCACCGGGCAAGTCTCTTCAGGCGCCTCGATCCGCGTCGTGTAGATCGAGAGGATATCAGGCCTGTCGGGGAAATAGGTGATGCGACGGAAGCCCTCCGCCTCGCATTGGGTGCAGAACACGCCGTTCGACCGGTATAGCCCCATGAGTTTGGTGTTGGCGTCGGGGTTAATCTCGGTTGTGATCTCCAGCACAAAGGGACCAGGCGGCGCCGCGTTCAATACAAGGCCCGTCTCGGTATGCGTATAGGCTTTCTCCGAGAGCTCAATTCCGTCAACCGCGATTGCTTTTAGTATCACCTCATCGCCATCGGCATGGAACGATCCGCGCCGGCCATGGGCATCCGGGTTCGGACGCACCTCGAGACGTGAGTGCACTTGTGTTGCTTGGGGATCGAGCCGGATATCGAGATCGATACGGTCAACCAGGAAAGCGGGCGGACGGTAGTCCTTGAGCCGTATGGGCCGTGGCGTGTCGGTGCGCATGCAAAAGGAGCCTCGATGATGGGAACGCGGACCCGGCAGGAAAACGCACAGCCGGGACCAAAAATCTCTTCGTTCCTTAAAAGTGACTGGCCGTCAAACATCTGTCACGCGAATCTGGTCATGGTCTAGATGACTAAAATGCCAAACGGCCATGACAGTGATCATGGGAGAACCGCGCAGACGAAAATGCGCATATTTAAGGTGTAACGTTTGGCGCGCTGGCCTGATGCCGGCAAGAAGCTCAAAGGAGACATGCGTGGCCGGTTCGTTGCATATCGCAACCGTTGGCGACATTCATTGCGGACCTGTATCCGGTACAAAGCAGGGCGGCCGGGCGCTCGAATTGCTGGATGGATTTCTGGCGCATGCCGACCGCCAATCGCCGGACATTATCATCGAGCTTGGCGATCGGATTACGGGCGTTGACCGCGAAACGGACATCGCCAATATGGGAAGCGTTTCGAAGGCATTCGCGGCCCAATCCATTCCGCGCGCCCATTTGGTCGGCAACCACGATGTGATGCACCTCACGCGTGCCGAGAACGCGGAGATCCTTGGCCAGCCGACGGGCCACCGGGTCGTCGAGGTCAAGGGGTGGCGGCTCATCATCTGGCAGGCGGATGTCACGATCCGGCCCGGTGAAGGTCTGCCGCGCATCGATGACGATCTGGCCTGGCTCATGGCGGCTCTGAAGGAGGATGGCAAACCTACCGTGATTTTTAGCCATGTTCCCGTTTCCGGTACGTCGATGATCGGCAATTACTATTTCGAGCGGGACCAAAAGGCCGCCTTCTATCCCGATCACGGTCCGATACGGGCAGCGGCGGAAGCTGCCAGAAACGTGGTTCTATGGGTGTCGGGCCATGTTCATTGGAACCGGGTCACGGACATTCGCGGCATTGCCCACGTCACAATCCAATCGCTGACGGAGACGTTCACGACGCCACCCCATCCGGC
The DNA here is from genome assembly GCA_022360615.1 of Hyphomicrobiales bacterium. Classification (GTDB taxonomy): domain Bacteria; phylum Pseudomonadota; class Alphaproteobacteria; order Rhizobiales; family JAKSCL01; genus JAKSCL01. The sequence continues at coordinate 29,529 of JAKSCL010000401.1, read as the reverse complement.
GGGATGCTTTGCCGATATCCGGCTCGATGACGAGAGCTTGCGCATCGACACGCATGGACGCGACGCGTATTCCTTCTCCATGCCCCGCTCTCCCATGGGAGACGGCGGCTGGCTGTTGCCGAAAAGCGCAGAGCCGTCCGAGACAAGCAGGACAACGCTCGCAGCCGCCGAATAGCGCCGCCGCTCGATCTAATGCAAATCATTTAACCAGATAGGATTGGTCCAGGCACGGCGGCCAAAACTGTCCGTCACCGTGATACGGCAATAGGCGTTATCGAAAACGGAAAGTGGCAGCCGCGCCTCGGTGATGCCCGCACCGAGCACGCGCAACGAACGTGAACTATAGCCGGTCGCAACGACCGCTTTAGCAGGTGTACAGGTGACGATGGCGGTGTCGTTTTCAATGACAATGCGGCGGATCGCCGGGCCCTGGCTGGAGTAGTATTGGCCCTTCTTGAGTGCCTCGACAAGGGCGTCCGGATCGAGTTCCTCGGTCCGCACCATGATCCAGCCTCCAGCGCCGTCATCGCCATGGACGAAATGCGCATCATCGGAGGCAAAGCCGGAGAGGTGGTGCCCTTCTGCCAAAAGCTGGTCGAGCAGATAGAAGCCGTCTCCCCGGTCGCTGTATAATGCCGAACCGTGATTGTAGATCTCAATCGCATGCGCCGATTGGATTGAGTGCGCATCCTCAAGGCTCAGATGATACCAGGCCGGATGAGCAAGGCCGATAAAGGCGCCGGCATCTGCGGCCCGTGCAGCGAGTTCCGCACCCGTTTCCGTGCCGCTTGTCGGTATAAAATCGAGTGGCAAGCCGGCGGCGACCATGTGTCACATCTCGCCGGTGCCGATGGCCGGCGCGTGGATTTCGGCCCCAAGGATGGTCGTGAATGTCTCGTCCCGGAACGGCCGCGTATCGGTGATTGGGTAATCGAAGCGCTCAAGGAAATGATCGCTAAGCATCAGAAAGTCGTATCCGGCCCGCTTGTAATAACCGACGACCGCCGCGACCGGGCGGGCGCCATCCGACAGTGTTGAGTGGGTGTGGAGATTACCGCGCCAGAACCGGCCAGGCAGCGAGAAAGGTTCAGCAATCATGATCTGGAATGCTTGAGAGGGGCGGAAAATGCCATCTGACCCTAGCCTTGAATGGTGACCGTGCAATGACGTTGGGAAGCGCCGGTGGAGAAATTGGAGGACAATCCAGCCCGCCAGGCGCTGCTTGTGTTTGACGGCTTGCCCGGGCGAGCGGCGATCGAGCGCCAGATGGACAGGCCCGTTGGATGCCTGGAACAAATCTGTGTGCGGCACTGTGCTGGCGGGATAGTCCGCGCATGCGGTCCGTCCGCGGCCCATCCGGCAAAGCCGCCCCCTAACAAGATGTTATTCGGCAGGCTCAGGGGCCTTCTCGGCTGCCTCAAAGGCGCCTTCGGGTCGTGCGCCCATATTCTTTTGCGCCTCCGGTTTGCCAGCGCGTGCGGGGTCCCAACGCAAAGCGACAAGTGTGATGTCATCAGCCGGCTTCGCGCCGTTTTCGTACCAGGCGATCGCTTCCGAAATCAGCTCAATCGCCCTGCCTGCCTGCAGTCCAGCCACGCTTTTGACGATATGGGTTGCGCGCTCAAGGCCGAGCAATTCACCCTTGGGATTCATCGATTCATCAAAGCCGTCCGAATAGATTACGATCGTCTGGCCAGGTGTCAGCCGGATGGAATCATAGCCATATTCCACGTCATCGAAGAAGCCGAGCGCCATATCGCCCGTCATCGGAAGCGTGGACACTTGGCCATCGAGCCGGATCAGGAAAGGTTGCCCATGTCCGGCATTGGTAAAAGCGAATTCGCCGGTTTTCGTATCCAGGATCGCAAGGAAGAGCGTAATGAAGAGCCCTTCATCGTTTCGCTTGCACAACTCGCGGTTGACAAGCGCGATGACTTCGGCGGTCGTTTTCGAAAGCGGCGCATAAGCGCGCAACATGGCGCTTGCATTGCTCGCAAAGAGCGCGGATCCGATTCCCTTGCCGGCGACATCGGCGACGAGGATGCAAATACGCTCTTTATCGATCCGGAAGATATCGAAAAAATCGCCGCCGATATCCTGTGCCGGCTGCATCACGGCATGAATATCGAGGGTCGGGTCAAGGTCGAACTCGCGCGGTAGAATAGTCTGCTGGATGCGTGATGCGCTTGATATCTGCTCATTGAGAGCAAGCAGCTCCTCGCGTGCTTGCTGGCCTGTCCGGAAGCTTTCCACCGTGTCGGCGAGCGTACCGATTTCCCGGCTTGTCTTCACACTGCGCAGTCCAGTCGATGTGTCGCCTTTCGAAAGCGCACGCAGAACTTCAACGACGGCGCTCAACGGCCGCAAGGATGTGCGCAGCGACCAGATCAGAAGGGACACCGCGATCAGGATGAAAAGCGCGACACCGGCATAGGAAAGCCGGCTCAAGAGTTCTTGGCGCGCTTTCTGTTCGGTCAAATCGCGGACGACATAAAAGTCGCCCATCTGCGTCCCGTTCGGGTCGACAAGGCGGTTCACCGTCGCAACCAAATGCGCGCCATCGGGACCCGTCCACTCGACGACGTTTGGCCGCGTATGGCAGCAAGCAAGTGTTTCGATGAAACCTTGGGCAACCGAGCCATGAAGGAGTTGGGGTTCTTGGTCATGGGCAACGAACAAGATGGCTGTGTTGTCGCGGAGCAAAATCCGGCTGCGCTGGCGGAAATCAAGCCCAGTGACGAGATAGCCTGCAACATTGTCGCGCAGGCGGATTTCCTGAACGAACATAAGAAGGAGGCTACCGGTGCGCGGAAAACGGAAAACGCCGCTAAAGCTCCGGGCGCGCCCGTCAAAGAGCGGCTCAAGCACATTGGCGAAATTGCCTGGAACATCCGAAACGGTCGATGTCAGAACAGTGAAGCTTGGCGAGAGCAGAAACACATTTGGTTGCGGATCAAGAAAACGCGTGACGTCCTGCACCTCGCGCAAAAAACTTGTCGCCGCGCCGCTCGTTCCGATCTGCAGCGCCCGGCGGATTTCGGGGCGGTCGCGAAGGTCGAGACTGACCCGGGACAGGAAACGTGAATCGAGTTCGGTGATCGTGGAAATTGCGGTGTCATCGCCATCGAGCAGTGCCGATTCGAACTGATCGTTGGCCCATTCCGCTTTGATCTCGCCAAAGAGCAGGAGAATGAAAGACAGGCTGACCAGAATCGCTGTTGCAAAGAGTGCGATCTTCGTCCGCAGGAGCATCTGCGGCTGCGCGATGTCAGCGGTTTCGTTCACGCATCTTCCCTTGTCATCGCCTCAGCAGGGAGCGCCATGTCCTGCTGAACATAAATAATCTCCATCACCTCGGTCTCAAATGCTCCGGCGTAGTCATGGCCGAGCCAACCGGCCGCCAGAAGATCATTGTGCCCGTCAATGGATTCCTCGTTGCAGAGCACCCGGCGGGCACGCCCGTTCTGTTTGGATGTCTTCTCGACAATGTCGGTGATGCCGTTAAGCAGGTCTGGGCGGTCCATGATAAACCGGAAATGGCCGTCAAGAATACGCTTCAAGCCGATCACCTTGAAACCCGTGTCCATCAGATTGGCGAGCGACGGCCCATTGAATGGTGAAACGGTCGTCTGCATGCGCAGACATCCGATCCGTCGCAGGCTGGCCATGCGAAGCGCAATGAGAAGGCGTTGAAGCCCAAGGCCACGTAACGGCGGATCAACGGCCGTTCCAAACAAGAGTCCGGTCGAACGTGATCCGCCGCCATTTGCAGCATTGTCACCGAAAGCTGGAATGTCTGGGCAAGCCCGGGCGGCTATCGAGTAAGCAGCGGGCTTGCCCGCTTGCTCCGCCAAGAAGATGCAGGCATCTTTGCAGCCGATAAGCCCGGAAAAGAAGGGCCGGTCTTGACGCATGAAGCGTCCCGGGACGCCAAGGGCGCATATCACATCCATGTTGAGCCGGTCGAGGGCGTCAACATCCGCTTCACTTGCGACGCGAAAGGAAATGTCGCCGCCGCGGTGGCAGAGCGGCGCTTGCCGTTCCGTTAACACGGTTGCCGCCTCAGGCAGCTTTTCAACGCTCATTGGTTCAGGACTTCCGCGTAGCTCAAAAGCGGCATCGCCGGATAGATCCCGAGCCTTTTCGCCACCTGCATATTGATCTGGTAAGAAAAGCGCTGAAGCGTCTCAACCGGTATTTCCGAGGGATGTTTGCCTTCAAGAAGAATCTGTTCGGCTTTGCGTGCCGTTAGCCGGCCAACGTCGCGGTAAGGTGACACAAGACCGTAAAGCGCTTCTGAATCCCGGATCATGACCTCGGTGGCTGTGAAGGTGGCAATACCCGCCCGCTTGGCCTCCGCCGTGATCAGCTTGTGGTTCTGTCCGATGAAGGAGTCCGGACCCAGATAGAGGAATTGCGGATCGATCGATGCCGCTTCATCGACGAGTGAAGGGATCTCATCAGCGCTGGGCTTACCTGCCTCGTCGAGGCTCGCCGGGAAGGGGAAGACCTTGAAGTTCCCTTCTTCAGCCATGGCCCTCAACTCATTCACGTTGAGAACCGAGTTTGGTTCCGATGGTGAGTAGATCACCGCGATGCGGTCGATCGGCATGAAGGCTTCCATAGCCTTCACTTGCGTGTCGAGCGGCACGATATGGCTCACGCCCGTGATATTGCGCCCGGAAGAGGCCCGGTCGGTAATAAGGCGGGAGCCTTCCGGGAAGGAGACCATGGTGAAGACGACCGGGATGTCAGTGATATGCTTTTCCGGATCGATCTCTTCCATGCGGCCCACGACCGTCGTGGCGTTCGTAGTCCCCCAGGTATAGATGAGGTCCGGTTTGGTTTTTCTGATTTCCTCAATGATTTGCGGCAGTCTGGTCGCATCCTGGTCAGCGGAGCGGACAATAATGTTGAATGGCAGATTCCGTTCACGCACATAAGCGCGGAAGCCTGTTTCGACTTCCGTTTCGCCACGCCACAGGACGGCGAAGATGGTGTAGGTTTTATTCTTTTCCACCGCGCGGGCGTCGTTTGAAAAGGGCGCGGCTATCATGAGGCCGGCAAGGAAGGCAGCGGAAAAGACAAGCGCGCATAGGACGGATCGCCTAGGCGTTTTGCGACGCCGGTTTTCCGGTGAGAAGTTCCTCAATCGCACGGTTTTCATCCTTTGGTCCGAAGGTAAGGAAGAAGGCACTGGCGAGGCAGGCCGAGACGATGGCGTAGATGCCGAAGATCATCAAAGCCTCAGTAATACCCGCAATGCCGATCAGTACTGCGCCCAAAACGGGACCGAGGAGGCTTCCGACCCGCTCCACGAAACGGAAAATTCCAAGCACCATGCCCGCCCCGTGCTTTTCGGCTTCGGCTTCGGCGACCTCAAGCGCATAGGTAAGTTGTGAGGGGATGGACATGGCTTGTCCAAGCCCGATAAAGGCAACCGCAATCGCGAGGCTGGCGATTCCGGGCAGGAACACAACCGTGACAAGTCCGATGCCCGAGAGAACTCCGCCAAGTGCGATGTTCAATCCGAAACTGTGGTACTTGTCGGCAAAGCGTGCAAAGAGCGGTCCCGTCAGCACGATCATGATCCCGTAAAGCATCAATATGCGTCCGGTTTCGGCGACATTTGCCCCGAATTGCTCCGCCGCCAGGGGGATGAGAAAAAAGACCGCGCCCGTCAGGATCAGCTTCGATGGGACCGCATAAAGGATGCAAAGCACCATAAAGCGGGCGTTCATCATCATATCGCGGCCGCCTTCGCGATACTCGCTGTAGCTAAGCCGCCGCGGGGCCGCGCTCTTTATTTTTTCTTCGATGTCGGGACGGTGGCTGATCAGGAAAAGCACGAAGAGCAGCGAAAGAAGGAGAAGCCCTGCGCCGACGACGAAGGTGACTGCAAACCCGATACGATCCGCAATGATACCCCCGATCGCAGGCCCGCAAATCTCAGCAGCAACAACTGCTGCAAGGAATACCGAAAAGCCGCTTGCGCGTTGCCGCCGTTCGCTATTTTCAACAACGTAAACCTGTGCCGCCGCGTAGACGAGGCCATATCCAAGCCCCGAAGCACAGCGGAAGACGGTCATTATTTCGATGTTAGTGGCAGTGGCGTGAAGGCCGAGCCCCGCCGCAGAAAAGAGGGCGCCGAAAACCAGAACGCTGCGCGGTCCCATGCGGTCGGCTGCAAAGGATCCGAAAACCACGCCGAAAATGGAGGCGGCCATGAAGGCGGCGAAGGGCAGGCCGAGGGCGAACTCCTTTGAAAGCGGCAGAACGCTTGAATCGAGCCCGTTGATGAGAACCGGGAGGAGCGGTCTGACAAGGGCCTCGGCAAGGAAGAACAGAAAAAGCGGAAGGCGGATATAGGTGAGGGCCGGCAACTGCAGACCATCCTGAACCCCGCGGTTCGGCAGCTCATAGCGCAGCAGAAGGTCTCGCAGGTAAAGGCGCGCTTCACGCCTTCGGCGCCCGGCCGGCAGCGACTGCATGCCCACATAGACGGCTTTCAGCCGCTCAAACGCGTAGGTTGCATAGACATTCAGGAGATCAACGGTACGCGCGACCGCGCCAAAACTGTCGATCTGCACAAGCGCGCTTAAATCGCGGTTTCGTAGCCTCTCTGCGACCACGGCCAAGAGTTTGATCGGCCGGATCAGATGAAGCGTCACGACGAGGATCATCAATTCGACCGCGATCACGAATGCGGCAAGCACCACAGTTGCGGTATCGAAAATCAGATCGCCGACGACGCGTGAAAGAACCGTCACCCCCACGCCGACGGCGAGGTGCCCAAGCTGGGTGTTGCCATCCATTAGCGGAAGGATCGTGACGTAATAATCGCCAATCCGCGGACTCGACAGATCGCGTTGCACGATCTGGTCGGAGAAGCCGAACAATCGCAAGGTGCGGTTGACGACCCTAGACGCCCAGCTTGCGCCCTCATCGAGGGCGCTTGTCTCGCCGGTTTCCTTAACCGCGATGGCGTCGTTGACGAGAAGGCGGAGATCGTTCGGCGGATTGCTCGACTGATAAAGGATACGGCCGTTAGTCGTTGCGACGGCGATGAACGATATCTGCTGACTGGCTGCCCGGGTATCGTCTAGGAAGTCCGTCATCGCGCGCAGATCGTTGAACGGGATGCCGACTTCAACGGCGTATTCGACACGGGCTTTAATGCCGGTCCCAACGGTCGTCGCCTTGAGCTCCTGCTCAGGCAGCAAACCGCTCTCAAAGACCCAAATGCAGAAAAGCGTGAAAATGAAGAACGGTATGATCGCGAGCGGGGTTAAAAGCCCGATCAGCCATCTCACCGCATTGCCGTATCGCGGGCGGGCCATCTGATCAACGCCCCTGGACCGTCATGACTTGCGCTTCGGCTGCAGCCAGCTCCCGCTCAATGGAGCGTGCCTGTGAGAAGCCGATCGACAGATCGTCGTTGCGACCCATGGGGTCGACAGGCGCGAGATCGCCTGTTTCGATCAAATGCGCGAGGGCCTCGCTGCCCTTAGCGAACCGCCGCTCCATGGGCCGGATCGCAAAGAAAACGGTGACTGCGATTATGACAACGAAAACAAAGCTTAAAACGGCCACGCCGCGCCAAAGCACGTCGCCAAGCCGGGTGATGACGTCTTGCACTTCGGACCGGTTGTGCCCTAGGACCAGATAGCCTTCGATCTCTCCCAGCGGATTTCTGATGACGGTTGTGCTCAAGAACCGCTTGTCGGTGACGGACTTCCCGATACGGGCCTGAGCCGCTGTTTCGGCGATAAGTTGATCGATGAAGCCGCGTCCAGCCTGGGTGTCACGGAGATCGCCGAAGGTCGCATTCTGGGTTCCAAAGAGGATTTCGCCATCGGTACCGAGGATGGTCAGTTCGAAAGCGCCGCTATATTGCTCGACTGTCCGGTCAATCACCACTTGGGTCGATTGTGTGGCGCCGAGCGACAGGCCGATCCCAAGACTCTCCTCGATGCTGAAACGCAGATCACGGACGGCATCGTCATAGCGCTCATGGGCGAGTGTTACATAGGTTTGCTCGAACTTCGTGAAGTTCAAAAACGCCGCCCCGCCCATGCTGAACAGGAAGATCAGGGATAGCGGCATGACAAGGCGCAGGAAGATGCTGCGGCCGAAAAGCGTACGGGGCGGTCTAGGAACCCGCCCTATTGACAAACCGGATGTATCGCCTTGTTGGGCGGGTTTGGACGTTTTGTTGGTGGCGGTGCTGGGAGTATCGGCCTCGGGCGTGTAAACAGCCTGCGCAGGCGGGTCAAAAAGAGGCAGCCCAACGTTGCTCCTTGCCGGATCGCCGATTGGTTGTACAGCCGCCGCCCCGTCCGCGTCGACTGCGGCCCGTTGAACGGGGGCATGCACATTATTGCCCTGCGGGGCGAAGGACGCAGACGTGGAGACCGGCGCAACATTTGACGCCGCTTCTTGTTCGTTTGAAAAGTTCTGTGGGCCATCCTGCGTATTGTCGCCCGTCTTGCCCCGCTCGCCCTTTACATCCAACACCGGCCCTCAGCTCCCGAACTCCCACTCCCTCAAGCGATCACGTACATACCACAATTGAAAGAGTATTTCGATTTCCAGCCCGCTTATAACGGGCGTCTTCTGCGAACTCCCGGATGAGGAATATCCCTAGGCCGCCAACGCGTTTCTCCTCAAGGCCAGCATCGAGATCCGGGTCTATAGCTTCAGAGAGCGGGTCGAAAGGCGCGGCCTCGTCCAGGTAGGTGATTTCGATACCCTTTTCCATTTCGCGAAGCCGGAGTGCGATCCAGCCATCTTCGCGCCCGGGATAACCGTGCATCACCGCGTTGACCACAAGTTCTTCAGCGATAAGGTGCAGTTTGTTGCGGACTGCGTCATTTACGCTTTCCCGCACGCAAAAATCGTCGACAAAGTCGACGACCCGATCCATCTCTTCAAACGAGCTTTTTATCTCCAGCTCGGTGGTCACAGTACTATGCATGACCGTACGCCCCCGTCACTGTCGGTCTACGCATTCAGACAGTCGAAACTGCACTGACAGCTTCGCCAAGGCTCGGCTTGATCTTCAGGATTTTGCCGAAACCGCTCACCTCGAAAACCGAATGGACGTTTTCCGACAGGTTGCACAGCGCAAAAGCCTGTCCGTGCGGCATCAGTTTCTTGGCAATGATAAGAATCACGCGCAAGCCGTAGCTGCTCACGTAGTCAACCTGAGCCAAGTCGATGACAATCTGTGTCTGACCGTCGGTGATATGGCTGCTCAGATGCGTTTCGAGCGACTTGGCTGTCGTCGTATCGAGCCTTCCGGCGGGACGGACGATCAGGATCGCTCCGTCGTAGTCGTCGTTGATGGTAAGTGCCATGGATCGGAGCCCCATTACTGCGGGTTGTTGTCGTAGCCAAGGCCGGGAAGGTTGACCAGTGTCTTTTCCGCCCGCGCGGATAGCACTATGACGTAACGTAACCCACAGCCCGGAATTCGTGATCAGACCGAGTCGTTCGACCAAGCCCCTGGTCTGTTCACTTCGCCTTCTAACTCTCTCTTGATCCCTTGAAAACAGTTCTGACGATGGCGCATCGGTTCAGTGTTTATTGTCGGCTATCCCTGTTGAATTCAGCGTGCCAACAGCGAAGCTGACATGCTCGTTTTACGGATGAAAGTGAACATAACGGATGCCATTATACTGAACAGGATTACAAAGAGTTTATAGAAGTGTCTTATTATTATGTCAGAGGGATAAACACGATTAATATTCGATGAGCGGATGGGCTTCAGTTGCCTGGTCAACCAGGATCCTGACGACGCTTCAGCAGACCGTTTGGCGAGAAAACCGGGATTGGCTCGTGGAACAGCGAATGGAAACACAGGCGGACGGGGCGGAGCAGGGGAATTCTGCATCCGAAAGCGGTGCGGATGGGGCCGCGGGGCGTGAAACAGAGGACGCCGGGAAGGGGGTCGCGTTTGACGATCCCCGCATCGCGATTGGCGCATCGCCGATTTCTTCCGATGCTGTTGCCGGTGAGGACGTCCGCGACGATCCCGATTTCGATGCGCTCGAAGCCGAATTCCGCAAAATCGAAACGGAGGGGCCGAACGCCGTCCGGTGGAACGATGTCATCGAGATGGCGTCTAAGCTCCTGGAAGACCGGACCAAGGACTTGATGATCGCAACATGGTTGACCTTCGGTCTGCACCGGGAGGAGTCGTTTAGGGGGCTTGCCGTCGGTCTGGGGATCATCCATGGCCTCATCGACAATTTCTGGGTTGAGATGCATCCGCCGCTCCGGCGGGAGCGCGGCCGTGTCGGGGCGATGGAATGGCTGGTGGGGCGTCTTGCCGGTCCGGTCTCGGAAGCAACGCCGTCGAAGTCTGACGCGCCTTATGTCATCGCGGCCAATGATTATCTGCTTGGGATCGACGATCTCCTTTCTGCAAAGCTTGAGAAGACCGAGGCTGCGCTGGGCGAACTCGTTCGCGCGCTGCGGCCGCACGCACAGGCCGCGAAACAGGCGACTGAAGAAGAAAGGAAGAAGGCGGAGCAGGCTCAGAAAAAGGCCACGGATCCTGCTGCTGGGGCACCGGCGCCCAACGCTCCGGACGCTGCAGCGCCTGCCGCGAATGGTGCGGCAGCATCGGTAACTCCCGCCCCGGTGGCGACGGTGGCTGCGCCCACCGTTCCTCTTTCCGCCGACGCAAGCGATGCCGATCTGGAGAAAGCGGCCAGAGAGCTCGAAACCGCCATGAAACGTCTCGGTTCAGCACTGAGGCGCAAGGATATAGCCGATCCGCGGCCATATCTCTTGGTCCGCGCCGCAGGCATTGCCTCACTGAAGGAACTTCCGGCGAATCAGGGTGGAAAAACGCTTATCCCGCCGCCGAACAAGATGCAGCTCGATGGCGTCGAGGGAAAGCTCAGCGCTGGCATGCATGCTGAAGCGCTTCCCGAAATCGAGAATGTTGTCGCTTCATCACCTTGCTGGCTTACGGGCAATCACAGATCGGCGGCAACACTGGGCGCCCTCGGCGATAGCCACGCCGCCGCTCAGGCCGTGGTCGTCGCGATGACGCGCGCTCTGCTTGCTCGCTTTCCCGGTCTTGTCGACCTCACCTTCGCAGACGGTACGCCCTTTGCGGATGACGGCGCGCGCCGCTGGATTGCTGAAACGGTGATGGCGGACGAGGGCGGCGGTGCGGTGTCGGGCGACGACCCCCGTGCAAACGCGCTTCGTGAGGCCCGAAGCCTGGCGGCGAATGGCAGGGCCAATGAAGGCTTGAAACTTCTTGCGCAAGTTCTCGGCCAGATCCGGGGACGGCGGGATCAAATGCTTTGGCAACTCGATCAGGCGGAGTTCTGCCTGGAAAACAAGCTTGTCCCCGTGGCCATTTCGTTGCTTGAGCATCTCGATCATCTGGTAGACGATAACGAAATCGAAACCTGGGAACCGGAACTTGCGGGGCGTGTGGCGGCGTTACGGTGCCGGATTTTCTTGCATCCCGATGTGAAGAAGATGCCGGGAGCCGAACAGAACAACCGCGAAGCGTTGGAAAAATCTCGGCAGCGGCTTGCAAGGATGGATCTTGCGGCAGCTGCTAAACTGTCGGGCTAGAGCGCGGGCCAGCCTTTGAAAAGTTTTCAAGATGAGATCCGCGCAAAACATGAGAGAGGGGCAACATAATGGCCAAGGAATCATCGGTCGCGCCGAAGGAGCGTGTCAATATTCGCTATAAGCCGGCCACCGGCAATGCAAAGGAAGAAGTCGAGCTTCCGCTGAAAATGCTGATGGTCGGTGATTACACAGGCAAACCGGATGATACGCCGCTCGAAGACCGCGAGCTCGTCAATATCAACAAGGACAATTTCAACGACGTTCTGAAGAGCCATGATCTGTCGCTTGATGTGGGCGTTGAGAACAAGCTCGACGAAAACGCTGATCCCGACGATAAGCTGACCGCGAGCCTGAAATTCCAGTCGTTGAAGGATTTCGAGCCCGAGGCCGTGGTGTCGCAGGTCCCTGAACTGCGCAAGCTGACCGAGCTGCGTGAAGCGCTGGTCGCACTGAAAGGCCCAATGGGCAATATGCCAGCCTTCCGCAAAGCCATCCAGGGCGTACTTGATGATGAAGGTGCGCGCGAGAAATTGCTTGCCGAGCTAACGAAGTCGTCGGGCGACGGCAAGGATGAGGGCGGCGAGGACAAGCCGTAAGAATCATGAGAAATGGGCGGGCCGGTGAAATGGTCCGCCAGGTTCAAATGGGCCGCGCCCGCGGCCAGCAGAGTTCCCGGTACACCCGCAAACAGCAGGCGTTTGAAGCCGAAACGGTAGCGTAGGGCGGTGAAGTCTCGCCGGAAAAGGGGGGTATCATGGGGACATGGCGGACAATGAGGTAGGCAATGTCTGAGACCGAACTCCAGCAAGAAAGCGGCGCGGCGGAAACTGCCGAGGTTTCCCTTCTCGATGAAATCCTTCAAGAGACCCGCCTGACGCCATCCGATGAAGGCTATGATGTCGCCAAGAAGGGTGTCGCAGCCTTTATCGCCGAATTGGTCAAGCCGTCGCGGCAGGGCGAGAAAGTTTCGAATGACGCCGTCGATCAGATGATCGTGGCCATCGACCAGAAGCTTTCCTCGCAGCTTGACGCAATCATGCATGACGAGAGCTTCCAGAAACTCGAGTCCTCCTGGCGTGGACTCAAATATGTGATCGACAACACCGATTTCCGCCAGAACATCAAGATCGAGATGCTGAACGTCTCGAAAGAAGCGCTTCTGGAGGACTTCGAGGATAGCCCGGAAGTGGTCCAATCGGGCCTCTACAAGCACGTCTACACCGCCGAATACGGCCAGTTCGGCGGCCAGCCGATCGGGGCGATCGTGTCCAACTACGATTTCGGCCCGGGCGCCCAGGACGTCAAGCTTCTGCAATATGCCGCGAGCGTCGGCGCGATGGCGCACGCGCCGTTTGTCGCAGCCGCGGGACCGCAAATGTTCGGCGTCGAAAAATACGAGGAAATTCCAAACCTGAAGGATTTGGAATCGATTTTCGAAGGTCCGAAATACGCCAAGTGGAATTCGTTCCGCGAATCGGAGGACTCGCGCTATGTGGGTCTGACCATGCCACGCTTCATGCTGCGCCTGCCCTACGGCCCCGATACGGTTCCGGTGAAATCCTTCAACTATGAGGAAGAATCCGAGGGCAAGACCGACAACTATCTCTGGGGCAACGCGGCCTATGCATTCGCCACGCGGTTGACGGACTCCTTTGCGAAGTTCCGCTGGTGCCCGAACATCATCGGCCCGCAGTCCGGCGGCGCTGTCGAGGACCTTCCAGTCCACACCTTCGAGGCGATGGGGCAGCTGCAGTCAAAAATCCCCACCGAGGTTCTGGTGTCCGACCGCCGGGAATTCGAACTTGCCGAGCAGGGTTTCATTGCGCTCACCATGCGCAAGGGCTCCGACAATGCGGCGTTCTTTTCTGCGAACTCAGTCCAGAAGCCGAAATTCTTCGGCAATACGGCTGAGGGCAAGGATGCCGAACTCAACTACCGGCTTGGCACGCAACTTCCCTACATGTTCATCATCAACCGTCTGGCGCACTACATCAAAGTGCTGCAGCGCGAGAATATCGGCTCCTGGAAGAATCGCGGCGAATTGGAAACCGAATTGAACAACTGGCTTCGGCAGTATGTGTCGGACCAGGAAAACCCATCCGCGGAAGTGCGTTCGCGCCGTCCGCTCAAAAAGGCGGAAATCACGGTCGAGGACGTCGAGGGTGAGGCCGGCTGGTATCGCGTCTCCATGGCGATCCAGCCACACTTCAAATATATGGGTGCCGACTTCACATTGTCGCTCAAGGGCAAGCTGGACAAGTCGTAGCTTGGAGATCGGGGATGGCAGGCGAAAGGTCCGCCATCCCTGCCTGTTCGCGTTTTGATATCGGCGCTTCGGGCGTTGAGCGGCAATGGGTTGAGAGGTCTCAAAGAGGGTGAGTTGTGCGTGAGTTATGCCTTTTCGACCGGATAGAGAACGCGACTGAAAACATGCCGGCCGTTGCGGGCGATACCGACCAGTCCATGCTGCTTGAGAACATCATCGACAATCTCAGGCGCATCCTGAATTCGCGCGAGGGCTGCTGCGAAATCCGGCAGGACTACGGCATGCCGGATTTGAACGGCCTCGTGACCGATTTCAACAACGCGATTAATCCGGTCATCCGCTCCGTGAAATATCAGATTGAAAAGTTCGAGCCGCGCCTGACCGGGGTCGTGGTCCGCCACGTGCCCGACCCCGATAATCCGCTGAATGTGAATTTCCGGATTACTGCGACGGTCAAAAGCGAGCATGTGTCGGAAAAGATTTCGTTTGAAACCGTCTTAAGCGATACGGGCCGCGTCCGCATCCGCAGTTGAGCGTCTCCAAAAGGAAGAGGAAGCGGTGGCCATTAACGAGTATTACGAGGACGAACTCTCTTATCTGCGGGAGATGGGCGACCTTTTTGCGCGCGAGAATCCAAAGCTTGCGGGTTCATTATCGCGGGATGCCGCCGATCCCGATGTTGAGCGCCTTCTTGAGGGTTTCGCTTTCTTGACTGGCCGTTTGCGCGCCCAGCTTGAAAACGAGTTGCCCGAACTTGCCCATGGCCTCATCCGACTCCTCTGGCCGCATTATTTGAGGCCGGTCCCGCCGATGACGATTATCGGTTTCGATATGGCAGCCAACGCCTCCGACGACGTTGTCTCCGTGCCGAGAGGCACGATTTTGGAATCGCAGCCCGTCAACGGTACCCCATGCCGTTTTTCCACCTCCTATGACGTTCATGTCCTGCCGGTGAAGGTGACAAAGGCGGCGCTTGATAACCAGGCCACCTCGGCCCAGTTGCGGCTCTCCTTCAAGTTGAATGACAATTGCGGTTTGGGCGGGTTTGCGGCCAACCCTTTGCGGCTTTTCTTTAACGTGGACCGTGAGCCGCTGGTTGGACGCACGCTTTATCTTTGGATGCAGCGCCATATGCGCGAAGTGCAGATTGAACCGGCTGGCGGCAAGGCGTTTTCGGTGCGGCCTGGCGACCTGAAGCCGCTTGGCCTTGAGGATAAGGATGCCGTTCTGCCTTATCCTTCAAACGCTTTCTCCGGTTTCCGGATTCTTCAGGAATACCTCGCTTTTCCAAAGAAGTTCATGTTTGTCGAGCTTGCCCGGCTTGGTCAGCTTGCCCGGTCCGATGCGCGGACCTTCACGATTACCTTCGGATTCTCGCGCCCGCTGCCCGATCAGGTGAGGGTTTCGGAGCGCATGTTCACCGTGAATGCGACGCCGGCCGTGAACCTCTTTGAGCACACAGCGCACCCTTTGACCGTCGATCATGCACGCAGCGAGTACCGCATCAAGCCGACCGGCGGACCGGGGTACTCCATTCACTCCGTCAATTCCGTGGTCGGTTTCGTCCAGGGGCGCGGCGCCCGCGTGCCGTATTCCGCGTTTGAATCCTTTGCGCACGATTTGCCTGGCGATGACCAGGTTGACCTTTATTACCGGATCCGGCTGCGCAACGCGGTTATCGGGCGCGGGGTCGACCATTTCATCACCTTCATCGACCAGAACGACAAGGTTGGCGTTCCTGAGACGGAAACGATTTCCATTGGGCTCACCTGCTCCAATGGTCAGCTTGCCGAACAAATCCCCGTCGGCGGGATCAACCGGCCCACGGCCTCAAGTCCCGGTTCGGTGGTTTTCTCGAATGTTTCAGGTGTCTCCGCTGAAGTGCCGCCGCCGATCCACGATGCCGTGATGTGGCGGTTGATCGCCAATCTTGCGCGTAATTTCGGCTCAATCGTCGATGTCGATGCACTCCGAACCGTGATCGCTGCCTATGATTTCGCGGCGTTGCGGAACGCTCAGGCCCGCCAGCGCTTGTCCTTGTTGCTTGAGGGCTTTTCCGATTTCCGCATGGGCACTGTCGACATTCTTGTCAAGGGACGGCCGGTGCGCGCGCGCCGTCTTACACTGACCGTCGAGGAGGCGAAGGTTGGCGGCGAAGGCGAGATGTTTCTGCTTGGCGCTGTCTTGAATGCCTATTTCACTGCCTATGCGAGCATTAATAGCCTTCATCAATTTGCGATCACCGGTAAAGACACAAAGGCAAGTTATAGATGGACGCCCAGAATTGGAGCCGTGAATCCATTCTAGAACTCGTCGAATGGGCTAAGGAACGCGAGCCGACCTTTCACCAGTTTGTGCTCTTGCTCGAAAAGCGTTTCCAGCAGATCGGTTCAAATGCACGCACGATCGATCCGCATGATGAGGTGATCCGCTTCCGCGCGGCGCGCTCGTTAAGCTTCGGCTTGGCTGACATTGCACAGATCGATTTGGCGCCGGACGGCCCCACAAGACTTGATCTGCGCGTTAACTTTCTGGGGCTTTACGGACCGTCGTCGCCGCTTCCACCGCACTACACAGAACGTATTGTCCAATCTGATGTCGCTGAGAATCCGCTTGAGGATTTTTTCGACTTTTTCAACCACCGCCTGGTCATGCTTTCGCACTCGATCTGGCGGAAGTACCGGCATCACGAGCGCTATCAAAAGGGCGCGGGCGACCCGATCTCGCAACGTGTCTTCTCGCTCATCGGGCTTCAGCCGGTAGCAAAACCCTCGCCGCGCCAGCTTCGGCGCGCCACGATCCTTCCGCAAGCAGGACTTCTCAGTCTTTACAGCCGTTCCGCAAGCATCGTTGCGGGACTTGTTACCCACTATTTCAAAGTGCCTTGCGAGATTGAGGAGTTCGTCGAACGCAATGTGACGATCTCCGATGACGATAAGCTCAGGCTTGGCGAAGCCTCCGGGGTCCTTGGGGACAGTTTCGTGCTCGGCGACACGGTGCCCGATGTGACGGGGCGGTTCCGGCTGAAGATCGGGCCGGTTACCAGGGACGAATTGGCTGCTTTTTTGCCGGTTAAACCGGAACACCAAACGCTTATCGATCTGATTGCGCTGGCACTGCGCGAGCCGCTTGAGTGGGATTTGCGCATCAGCTTGATACAAGATGAGGCGCGACCCTGGAAACTCGGCGAAGGCCGGCTCGGCTGGAACATCTGGACCGACCCTGTGTCAGGCAAGTCGCATGAAGCCGATCTTGCGCCCTGGTCCGGGTATCGGGATTGACGCTTATGGCCATTGAGCGGCAAGAAAGCCGGGCAAGTGTTCCTTGCTGGAATTGGCCTGGGCTCTTTCCGTGGGAACCAAAGAGCGGCACGTCTCGTGATGAAATGACTTTCGTTGCGAAAGACTTTCGTGAGGCGGTCACAGTGGTTTATCAATATACACGGCGGCAAGCGGGGGAATCGGGGCTGATCGGTTTTTCCCTTGCAGACGGGGGCATCCCACCCCGCGAATTGAGAGTCATGCGCGATGCCGGAGTGCCTGGTCGACGGGCATAGGGCTCGAATGGCGTAGGAGGTTGCATCCGGTGCAGCTTGTCTTAAGGGTCATCAGCGAACAGGCGGCCCAATTGGGACCGCAGTCCCAGTTCGTGTTCAGTGAGAATGGCGGTTCGGTCGGCCGGAGCGCCGGTAATGATTGGGTGCTGCCCGATAAGACGAAAACCGTGTCCGGATGTCATGCGGTCATCCGCTTTCAGAACGGGGTTTTCTCCATCACCGACACCAGCACGAACGGTGTTTTCATCGATAATGAGGAAGTACCGCTCGGCCGGAATCAAACCGCGCAATTGCTGGGCGGTGAGACCATCCTGATCGGCCGTTTCAGGGTCTCAGCCGAGGTGCATGGAAGAGCGATAGCCCAGCCGACCGCGTTCAACACCTTGGCGCAGCCGCAAAACGGCATGGCGATGCCGCAACCGCAACCCGCTCCATCGCCGCAACCCGGCACGGGCAATCCATTTGGGGATCTTTCACCGCCTGCCGGGCAGTCGTCACCGAACGATCCGCTTTCAGCGCTCTCCGGTGGCCACCCCTCCCAGCATTATCGCGGT
This sequence comes from Hyphomicrobiales bacterium, assembly GCA_022360615.1. Lineage (GTDB taxonomy): Bacteria > Pseudomonadota > Alphaproteobacteria > Rhizobiales > JAKSCL01 > JAKSCL01. Next base: position 11,549 of record JAKSCL010000401.1, on the reverse strand, counting down.
TCCCATTCTGCCGGGACGCCAGCCCCGCTTGCCGCTGAAGCACCGCCGCCAGGGCGCGGATTTGAGTTTCCCATGCCCAACCGTCCCGGCGGCCTCCCCGGAGCCGGTGCGTCCAACCCGGTAGGAAACAACGGTGATACGCTTGCCGGCTTGGATGCGCCAACGGCATTCCCCGCTTCGGCTGGTTCCAGCGGCCGCGGCGAGATGCAACCGGCACCTCCTCCAGCCGCACCGCCGCCGGCAATGCCGCAACATCCGGCGGGAGGTCTGCCCGCAGGACGGGGATTACCTGACAATTTCAGCGTCGATGATCTTCTGAAACCCCGCGGCGCGCCAGCTTATCAGCCGCCTGCACCGCCACCGGTTCCGCCTGCGCCGCCGGTTGCAGCACTTCAGCCGAAGCCTGGCCCTGATACGGGCATTCCGCCTCAACCTGTCTCAGCGGCTCAGCCTCCGATGCCTCCGGCCTTCGATGTTCCGCCGCCGCCGCCGATTGAGCCAGCGCCGGTGCCTCCAGCGCCGCCACTCCCACATGCATCTGGAGCACCCGACCGGTCGGCCTCTGCTGCCGCAGGGGTGAAGCAGTCGAAAAGCGGGGAAACGGGTGAGACCGATTTCGCCGAGGCACTCAGCAATGAACTGATGGCCGATCTGGTGGCGCTTTCGCTGGAAGCTGGAAAACCGGCACCCGAAGCCGAAGTCGCTGGCGCGCGCCAGACGCTTGATCCGATCACAATGCTTCGCCAGAGGGCTGGATCGCGGAATACAAGATCTTCCGATGTCCAAACGGCGATGCGTGCCCGCACCAATTTGCGGGAGCGTTTGAAGCCATCGCACCCACCCGGTCAAGTGGTTCAGTCTGCCGGCACGACCGGCGCGTCAGCCGCGCCTTTGGAGGGGCTTGGCGCTGTCCCGGCCGGTGGTCCACAGGGTGCGCCCCCGTTGCCTCCTATGCCGCCGGCGAGCGGGCCTGGCGCCGCACCGACGCCGCGATCCCAGCCGCTGCCGCCCGTGGCGCCCTCATCGGCCGCAAGTGAACCTATTACGGCCAGCGCATCGCCCGATGGAGCGTTTATGGCGTTCTGGCGGGGGCTTGGCATCGATCCATCGCTCATTCCACCTGAAAACCGGGCGCAGGTCCTTACCGAGTTGGGCCGGGCCATTAGGGACACTGCCGATGGACTTGTGAGCATTTTGCAGGCCCGCCGGATGATAAAGGACGAGTTCCGGCTGGAGCAGACCACCTTGCAGGCGGGTGAGAACAATCCCTTGAAATTCTTTAAGTCCGGCACCGAAGTGCTCGACCATGCCTTGGTTAAGCGCACGGAAGGTTTCATGGCTTTCGATAAAGCGGTGCAAGAAGGCTTTCAGAACATGAAAGAGCATGAAATGGCCGCGATGGCTGGCATGCAGTCCGCCATTACCGGAGTGTTAAGCCGTTTGGACCCAATAATGTTTGAGAATGAGGGGAAGGGTTTACTCGGTCGGAGCAAAGACAAGGCCTGGGAGCGTTTCGTGGAAGCCCATGAACGCCTTTCTGGAGATATCGAGGCAACCACGCGGGAAGTGATCGCGGGCGATGTGTCGAACGCCTATGAGCGGAGCCGCGGCGGACGATAGGGAGTAATCAAGTGGCAGACGCGCAGACCGTGTGCCCGGCGGACACGGACAAAACCCGGAAGCCGGATGAGATGGCGCGTTTTAACCGGCGCGGCCTTGTGTTGGGAGCAAGTGCTGCGTTGTTTGTTAGCGGTTGTGGCGGCCGCAACAGGGAACAGCCGAAAACCAAGCTGAACATCACGGTTTTCGCTGACACGTCGGTGAACCCGAACGAAGAGGGGACGCCATCTCCAGTCGTCGTCCGGGTTTATGAGTTAAAGGGCGTGGGTGCCTTTAATCAGGTCGACTATTTCGATCTCCTCGACGATGACGCATCAGCGCTTGGCGCCGATCTCATCGCCAAGCAAGAGATCGAGTTGAAGCCGGGCGATCAAACGGAGCTCGACCGGCCCACGACAAGGGAGGCCGAGTATCTGGGCGTTGTCGCTGGCTTTCGCGACATAAGCTCCGCACAATGGCGCACGACCTATGAGTTAAAATCGAGACGAAGAAATAGAGTGACGATCCTGGTGTCCGGGCTGTCTGTTTCCGTGGAGGGAGGACGGCGCAGACGGTTTGGTTTGATCTGACCAAACCGGTTTGATGTATTGCCGGGGCGTGCCGGCTGAGTAGGGAGGGGCTGCCCTGGCCGGCAGCGGGGTGCGGTATGTCGTTGACCAACAAGCCGATTTGGCAAGAGGGGATGTTCGTACGTCCTCAGCACTTTCAGCAGTATGATCGCTGGATCGAGCGGCAAATCGACGGCCGCGTGAATGCTATTGTGCCAGGCGGCTATGGTGTCGCCGCGCTTGAGTTCGACGAGGAAGTACTGGCGTTGGGGCGCATTGCGCTTGCCCGTTGCGACGCCGTTCTTCAAGAGGGGTCCGTCATCTCGATCCCCAACGACCTCAGCCCGCCTTCCGCGCGCGAAGTTCCCGTCAACACCCAGAACGCAGTCATCAAGCTCGCCTTACCGGTGCGGGTGCGTGACGGTGCCGAGGTCGGCGGTGACGGCGAAGAAACCCGCCGCTACAAGCGCGCGCAGATCGAGGTGCGCGATTCCGTCCTTCCCGACCGGCCCGCGACCCGTCTCGATGTGGGAGCGCTTCGCGCCCGTATCTTGTTCGAAGGCGAACCGGAGGACGATCTCGTCTGCCTGCCCATTGCCCGGCTGCGCGAAATCGATGCAAGCGGCAAGGCCGTTCTCGACACCAATTTCATTCCGCCCTGTCTAAATGCCGTGGCGGTACCGCGGCTCGTCGAAATCCTCCGTCAGGTGCAAGCGTTGCTGCGCAGCCGCGGCGAAGCGCTAGCACTGCGGATCGATCCCTCGCGGGCCATGGACGGGGCAAGCTTCAACGACCTCATCACGCTCCAGATCGTGAACCGTTACGAACCGTTGTTTCAGCATTTCTTGACCATAGACAGCGTGCATCCGGAAACGGTTTACCGGTTTCTTGTCCAATTGGCGGGCGAGTTGTCCACCTACGCCGACGAAAATCGCCGCCCTTCGCCCTATCCGCCGTACGACCACGCCCGTCTCGAAGCAACCTTCGATCCCATTATGGTGACGCTACGCGGGCTCCTTTCGACGGTTATCGAGCAGACCGCGCAACCGATCCCGCTCGAACCGCGCGACTATGGTATCTGGATCGGCGCGATCCCCGACCGTTCGATTTTCCAGGACCGGCGTTTCGTGCTCGCGGCGATGGCGAGCATGCCGGCGGAGACGTTACGTCAACATTTACCCTTGCAGATCAAGATTGGCCCCGTGGAGGCGATCCGCGATCTGGTTAATCTGCAATTGCCCGGAATCGCGCTCAATTCATTACCTGTAGCGCCCCGCGAGCTACCTTTCTTGCAGGATGCAGTGTACTTTGAACTCGAACAGAACACGGAGCTATGGGGCAGGCTGCCGACATCCGCGGCTTTCGCATTTCACGTAAGTGGCGACTACCCGAATCTGCGGCTTGAATTCTGGGCTATTCGCAAACGATGACATTCACTGATTTCGTCAAAAACGCCAATGTCGAGGCGGATGACGCGACCGAGCAGCTTATCAGTCCACGGGCGAGGAGCGCCCAGCAGCAGGCTGGAAGCGCAACGGCAGTCAATGGTCCCGCCCCCGTTTTTGACGATGATCCGACCGTGGTTCTCACCCCGGCTACCGGTGCGGTGTCGGCGCCTCTTGCGAGCCAGCCTCCGGTCGCCCTGGAAGAAGAATTCGTCTCTGTTGATCGCCTGCTATACCGCGAACCGAAGTCAGAGGATGAGATTCTCGTTGTGTGCGCGCAGCCGCTTCTGGCGCTGGTGGCTGAACTCAAGAAGGCCGTAGAGTTCGCCGATGTCAGTGCGTTGCGCCGCAACGTTGTCTCGCAGATCGACAGTTTCGAGGAGCGGGCGCTTAAAGCCGGAGCGCAACCCGGCGAGGTGACGGCCGCCCGCTATGTATTGTGCGCACTCCTCGATGAAACCATCTTGACGACGCCCTGGGGCAGCCGCAGCGAATGGAGCGCCAAATCGCTTCTCAACGAGTTTCATGGCGAGACATGGGGCGGTGAGAAAGTGTTCGAGATCCTTGACCGCGTGCGCTCGAAACCAGCCCAATACCTCAGCTTGATGCGCCTGATCGATACGTGCCTCCTGCTCGGCTTTGAGGGCCGTTACCGGATCGTCGAAGGCGGACGCTATCAGCTCGAAGATCTCCGCGCCGAATTAGGCCGCCTCATTACGGCGGAGAAGGAAGCGCCGCCAAGCCAGCTTTCCGATCGCTGGGAGGCGGCGGAGACGCGAGGCAAGCTGACAAGCTACATTCCGCTATGGGTGGTCTTTGCGACCGCCGCCGTTCTTCTGGTTGGTATTTTCGGCTATTTCCAGTTTCTGCTTTCGGGCGAGGTCTCCCCAGTCATGGAGACACTTGAAGGCATCGATCAGCGCATCTTGAACAGGTGAGCGATGGTGATCGCGTTTTTGAGCAGCCTCTTCCGTCTTCGCTCGCTGGCGGTCACCGCTGGGCTTGCGGCGATAAGCCTACTCATCTGGTTCTTGGGGCCGCATGTGACGGTCATGAACGTCACGCCTCTAGGTGGTGTGGGCGTTCGGGTTATCACCATTGTTTCCATCTTCCTCGTCGCGTTTCTGGTCGCGCTCATCCGCTTCGTTTTGGCCCGGCGGGCGAATGCCAAGCTCATCAACAGTCTTCTCCAGAGCGAAGAACTCGTTTCCATGGGCGATACGCAGTCGGACGAGGAGATCGAAATCATTCGGGACCGTTTCGAGGACGCCATGGACGTCCTCAAGGAGCAGGCGGTTCGCAACAAGGGGGGGCGCAACTATCTCTTCCAGCTTCCCTGGTACATCATTATCGGCCCGCCGGGATCGGGCAAAACCACCGTCCTAAAGAATTCGGGTCTCGACTTTCCGCTGGCTGAACGGCTGGGTGCCGATGTGATTTCCGGGATCGGCGGCACCCGATACTGCGACTGGTGGTTCACCGATGAGGCCGTGTTGATTGACACAGCCGGGCGTTATTCGACCCAGGACGTCAACCGCGATGCGGATCGCACCGCCTGGAACGGCTTCCTAAGCATTTTGAAGAAGCACCGGCGGCGGCGGCCGGTGAACGGCGTGCTCCTCGCTATCAGCCTCTCCGACATCCTTCTGTCCGGTCCAAATGACCGCAAGCGCCATGCAGAAGCGATGAAGCAGCGGCTTCAGGAACTGATGAAGAGTTTTGGCGTGCGCATTCCCGTCTATGTGCTCGTCACCAAATGCGACCTCATCTCGGGCTTCACCGATTTCTTTGACACACTCAACGCTGAGGAGCGCAATCAGGTCTGGGGAATGACCTTCCCCGCCGATAGCCCAAGCGCTGAGTGGGGCAAGGAATTCGACACCCAGTTCAAGGAACTGGCTGGCCGCGTCGATGCCCGTGTCCACGAGCGCATGCACGTCGAACGCGATATCGGGCGCCGCTGCCGCATCTTCATGTTCCCGCAGGAATTCGGAGCGCTGAACGAAACGCTCAAGGCGTTCTTGAATGGTATTTTCCGGCCGAATCGCTATGAGACGCAGCCGATCTTCCGTGGTGTCTATTTTACCAGCGGCACTCAGGAAGGCACGCCGATCGACCGCATCATCGGAGCCTTTAGCCGCGATTTCGGCCTTTCGGCAGCACAGACCCCGGCCTTCAGCGGCAGGGGCAAAGCCTTCTTTATCCGCTCGCTTTTGACCGATGTGATCTTCCGCGAACAGGCAATGGTCGGCACCAACCGCAAGCTTGAGGCAAAGCTCGCCGCCTTGCACGGGCTTGGTTACGCCGCCGCGATTGGTCTCGTGGCCGGCGTATCCGCCTTATGGTTTGCCGCTTATCAAAGCAGCGACGCCCGCGCCGACCGCACCAAAGAGGCGGCACAAGTGCTTGAGGAACGGCTTGCGAACTACCGCGGCAACACGAACTTCCAAAGCGTTCTCCCCATCATGCAGGCAGGCCGCGATCTGCGCGAAATCCACTTCGCCTCGAGCCCATGGGATTGGATCGGCTTTGCCGGCGTATCGGCGACCGCCACGCTCGGGCCCGCGACCGACCGGACGTATCAATCGCTCCTCAACAATGTGCTCGAACCTACCGTCGTCGACCGGCTTGGGTCCCGCATCGTGGCCGCAGCCCGGACACCCGGCGCTGTCGATACCTCAGGTCTCCGCGAGCTGCTTGAGAGCTATCTGATGCTCGGCGATCTCGATCGCCTTGATCCAAGCCGGGTCGAACAAGCCGTTGGCGAAGAAGTCCAACTTGCTTTTGCTCTTGATCCGAACAGCCGGCAAGACATGGATACCATGGTGAACGATCTGATCACCCGGCTGAGTGCGCCTGCTGAATTGAACTCCGGCGTGATCAGCACTGCGCGCCAGCGCATTACGCGCGTGCCCCAGACCGATCAGATCTATAGCCGGTTTGTTCGCGAAGGCCTTCAGCGCGCGGATCTTGCGCCTTTCGATCTGCTCTCCTTGGTGGGCGGTGCGTCGGGGCTGACAATCACCAATGCACGCACGGGCGGCGAGCGCATTATGCGCATTCCAGGTCTCTTCACCCGCCAAGGCTTTTACGACTATTTTCTCGTCGATCTGCAGCGGATCGTACGTGAGGAAATGGGGAATGACTGGGTGGTCGGCGGCGGCGGCAGCGACGACGAACTCACGAAGCGCCTGATCCGGCAGGTGGCCCGCCAGTACATCTCCGATTACATCCGCTATTGGCGCACCATGCTGAACCAGGTTGGCGTGGCGCCCATCAATGACCTGGTTTCCGCGCAGAACATTCTCCAGCTCATGGCGAGCCCTGAGTCACCGATGCTGCGCCTAGTGGAATCGGTTCGGCAGAACACGAACCTCCCGATCCCTGGCCAGGAAAATAACCAGAATGTGGGCGGAGGTACCGGTGGGTTCTCCGGCAGCCCGATCGGAGCCGTCGCCAACGCGGCTGGTGATGCGGTTGCGTCTGCATCGTCTGCGGCCGCCGAAGCCGCTGCTGCTCAAGCGCTTGGCGGCATGGACTGGCCCGGCCACGAGATCAGCCAAGCTTTTCGAGGCTTGAACGATCTGATGGCGACGGATGCGGCAACGGGCGCACCACGGATTACGCGCACCCAGGAGTTATTCGGTAACCTCTTCGGCACCGTCTCAAGCATCACAACGGCGCCCCAGCCCTCAATGGCGGCTTACCAATTCGTCGCGCAGCGCGTTGCCAATCCAAACAATGACGCCATGGCCGAATTGCGCAACGATTCCGCACTGCGCCCCGATCCCGTGCGCTCCATCATGCGTGAGGTTACAGGTGCGACCTGGGGTATCCTCATGCGGCTGACCTATTCGGAGATCAACGAGACTTGGCGAAGGGATGTGCTGCCTGTCTGCGACAGCGCGCTTTTCCAGCGCTATCCCATCTTCCGGAATTCACAACAGGAAGCGAACATTCAGGACTTCAGCGATTTCTTCGCGCCAAAAGGCACGCTCGACACGTTCTTTGAGGATTATCTCAAACCGTTCGTCGTGCGTCAGGGCTCGCGTTTGCGCGCCGCGACAATCGACGGCGAGTCCTTGGGCATCTCGGCTGACACGCTTGCGCAATTCGCTCGCGCGACCACCATTCAGAATAGCTTTTTCGCGGAGGGCGGCACCACGCCGCTGGTGCGTTTCAGCGTTACGCCCGCAGCCCTCGATCCCAACGCCTTTCGCTCCGCCTTCAAGCTAGACGACACCGAGATCGTCTACCGGCACGGTCCGCCGAGAACGATTGATTTCGAATGGCCGAGCAAAGCCGAAGCCAGCACAGCCGAGGTCTCCATCACAACGCTTGAGGGCAGTACGAGGCGGCTCGACCACTCAGGTGTCTGGGCGCTTTTTCGGCTGCTGGAGGAGACCGGATTGCAGCGCGCCGGCGGCCCGGACCGCTATCAGTTCTCCATGATGGACAACGATCTCACGGCTAGTTTCGAATTGCGCGCATCGAGCGTATCGAACGCGTTTAATTTCGGGGTTCTTTCGGCCTTCAGATGTCCCGACTCGCTATGAGCATGCGCGTAACCGAACATGCCGGATATTTCGGCAAGATTCCTTCGAAATCAGATTTCGTACAGGGCGGCCTGCCGGGCCTCGCCATTCGCAATTGGGACAATTGGCTCGCCCATGCCATTCATGAGAGCCAGCAGGCGCTCGGCGACAACTGGCTTCAGACATATCTCTCAAGTCCCATTTGGCGCTTCTCGCTCGACCCCGGCATTCTCTCGGAGAATGGCTGGACCGGCGTGCTTGCTTCCTCGGTCGATTCTGTCAATCGTGCCTATCCTTTGATGCTGGCCATGCCGTTTCAACCGGATGTCGATACCCTCGATGCGGCTGAGATTCTGAATGCTTGGCTTGAGCAGGTAGAGGAACTGACCATAAGGGTTATCGACGGCGCGCTCGATGTGAGTGAAGCGTTGAATGGCCTTGAGAAGATCGGCCAGAATGTCCGCAATGATCTTGCGATGTCGGAAAAACGGTTGCGCTGGCGCGACCGCTACGGCGTCACAAAGGGCTGGCTGGTGCTTGGTGACGGTTTTCCGCCGGTTGCAGCGCTCCGCACCGCCGTTATTGACGGCATTGGATCCAAGCGTCAGCCGGCGGGCAGAACCTGCTGGTGGCATGCCGGATGGAGCGGCTATAAACCGGCGGCGACGCTTTGTCTTGGCCTTCCCAATCCGAAGTCTTTTGCAGGTTTTCTCGATGGCGCCTGGGAACACCATAACTGGGTTGCGCAGCAGGCGAGCGTTCCCGCATCGTGAGCGGTGTTGAGATGACCTCACCCGACGCCTTGTTGTGGATCTCGACCTCGATGACGCGGCGCAGTCCGAACCGCAAGGTCAACCAGGACGCCTTCATCGATTACCCCTCCGCAGGCCTTTTCGCCGTTGCCGACGGAATGGGCGGGCATGCCGATGGCGATGTTGCAAGCCGCATGATTGTCGATGTTCTGGGCACGGTCGTCATGCCGGAAAGCCCTCTCGATGAGCGGGTGGCGCAAACCGAACTCGGGGTTCTCGAGGTGAATGCCGCCCTGAGGCGCGGCGCTCTTGAGCGTGGCGGCAACGATATCATCGGCTCCACTTTCGCCGGCCTCCTTGTCAGTCAGAAACACGCAGTCTGCCTTTGGGCAGGCGATTCCCGCATCTATTTGTTCCGGGATGACAGACTTTACCAGCTCACCAAAGACCATAGTCTCGATCATCTTTCCAACGGCGCCGTGCAGACCGTCAACATGATCACCCGCGCTGTCGGTTCCTCTGACAGCTTGAAGCTCGACCGCGTCGTCACGCCTGTGCAGATTGGCGATACTTTCCTCCTATGCAGCGATGGGCTCACCAAGGTTCTCACCTCGAGTGAAATCATCACGCTCCTTTCGGAACCCATAGAGGGATTGGCGGAGCGCCTTGTGGCGGCCGCGGCGATAAAGGGTGCGCGCGATGATGTGACCGTCATCATATTGCGTTCGATCGCAGAGCAGGATTTGACGATACCGGTGCTCCCTGGATAATACGAACAAGAACGTTTTCCTTTGTGCTCAAGGCCTTGCCAGCAGGTGTGATAGGTTCGTCTGGGGGGATTGGCGATGGAGCGTGGCAACAACGCGGTATGGATGAGGGATGACAACCGTGGACGACGGCGCGGCAAAAAAAGACGAGGCGCGGGCGCACCCACCCCTGGACATTGCCGACGACGATGATGCGACCGCGCCGCTGACGCAGTCAACGCGCCTGGGAGATGATGAACCTCTCCGGGGCTCGCGCCCTCAAACGGCGGCCGGGGAGACAGGCGGACGGGCTGGAGCTTCCGAGACCCCGCCAACGCCCACCGCCGAAGCCGCGCAGGAACCGTCCCTCGAAGACGCCGCCAGCGACAAACCGGTTCCCGAAGTCTCCCCCAGCGAAGGATCGTCCAACGAAAGACAGGCCGCAGAAGAGCCCGGTGCCGAAGAAACGGCAAGCGATGCCAATGATGATAAACCGGCCGGCCAGGCCGGCGGAGCGGTTCCGGATGCCGATCCGGTCCCGGCCATCGGGGTGGCGGACATAGGCACAGAATCCTCCGATAACGCAGGACGCCGTACGATTGCGCAGGAAACAGCGATTGCAAGAGCTGAAGCCGCGAGAGCGAAACCCCGCAAATTGAGAAAGACTTCTGCGCCAAAGCGCATTCCGGTGCCGGTCGGGGATGTTCTGCGGGACCGGTATGAAATCCTCGAGGTGATCGGTCTCGGCGGCATGAGCACGGTCTATCGCGCACTTGACCGTTTCCGCGCACGGGCGCGTTCGCCTTACGCACAAGTGGCGTTGAAAGTCGTCAATGTGAGTTCTGACCTCGGTCACGATGCGGTTGAACTCATGCACCGTGAAGCTCGGCGGATGCAGGAGTTGGTGCACTCTCACATTGTGCGGGTCTATGACTGGGATCACGACCCTGAGTCCGAAACCGACTTCATCATTATGGAGTTGCTGGAAGGCAAAACGCTCGCAAAAATTCTCAAATCAAGCGAAGATGGAACATTGGCCTTCCCGCGGGCGCTGCACATTATCGAGGCAGTGGGTTCAGCTCTTCGCCATGCGCACGCCCGTGACGTTATTCATACCGACATCAAGCCGGGCAATATCTTTGTAACGCGCACCGGCGATGTGAAAGTGCTGGATTTCGGGACTGCGCGGCGCTTAAACCCATTTCCCGGCGGTGAAGACGACCCGACCGTCATTTATCTCGACCGCGTCGGCGCGCTCACCCCCGCATATGCCTCGCTTGAAATGCTGAAAGGGGAGGACCCCACGCCCATGGATGATGTCTACGGGCTCGGCGTTCTCGCCTACATGATGCTGGCAGGCCGTCATCCGTATGACAAGAAATCGGCTGAAGACGCGCTGGAAGAAAAGCTGAAACCGGAGAAACCGAAAGACCTTGCAAAGTGGCGCTGGCCAGCGCTGCGGCGAGCGCTGCAACTTACCCAAGACGAGCGGACTGCGACCATCACAGAGTTCATCGAAGGCTTTTCCAGGAAACCGTGGTGGCGAATAATTGGTTAACCATATTTTCGGGGAAATTTTTCCAAAATTGCGGCTTCGGCGCAAAATTAAGACTCGCGAAGCTTCCGTAGGATAAAGCCTATACCGATAGCAGCCCAATCAGAGAACAGGCTGCCTCAGTCGGGTGTGTACGGAGAAAACACAAGGACGGTTTTCATCGTGATACGCCGCAATGTGCCTTTCAGAGCATGATTTTGATCAGGTCAGAATCGATTTGGCTCCAGGTCCTAAGCTGCAATTTATGCCGGTTCAGAAGACAACACCGAAGGAAGCAATCGAAATCGCCAGTGTTGGCGGGATCGTCGCCATCCTTCTTTTCGTCGAATATCAGTTTGGTTTTTTTAG
>JAKSCL010000045.1 GCA_022360615.1 Hyphomicrobiales bacterium | reverse complement strand
CGCACCGGGCATTTGCAGCGCAGTAGCGACACGGAGCGCAGGCAAATGCGGCACTTGGAAAGAGCGCATGCTCTTGTCGGAAAACCGGTGTCCACTTTTCCGGAGCATGCGCGTGTCAGAAACGATTTTGGACCCAACGCAGCTCATTGTTAAATCCTCACAACGACCTAGGACAGACCCGCAATCCTGGCCATGGCTTCGAGATCGAGATGCCCTTCAACGTGATCAGCGAGCCGGTCGAGCGTCGTTTCGACGGCATTATTGAAGTCAAGGCCGGCCGCCGCGCCCGGCGCGAAGCGGGCCAGGAAACGCTCCCGGAATGCGTTCTCCGAAAAGACTCCATGCACATAGGTGCCGAAGACAAGACCGTCGTCCGACTGCGCGCCCTCATTCCGGCTCTCCAGAGAGAACAAAGGCCGGTCGCAGTCGGGGCCTTCAGTCCGCCCGATATGGATTTCGTAGCCAGAGACCGGTAGCCGATCAGCCACGTCCACCGCGGTCACAGGCACGGTCGTCTTGTCCGGCGTCAGCACGGTTTCGACATGCAAGAAACCGAGTCCCTCATGCGTACCCGACCGGCCTTCGATGCCCTCAGGGTCTGAAATCGTTCGCCCCAGCATCTGATAACCGCCGCACAACCCGAGGATACGCCCGCCGCGCCGGTGGTGCGCTTTCAGATCGACGTCCCAGCCGTTTTTCCGGACCGCCTCCAGATCGGCAACCGTCGCCTTGGAGCCGGGCAAGATGACAAGGTCGGCGTTTCCCGGCAGCGCCTCCCCCGCACGCACCAGTGTGAGTGACACCGACGGATCGAGCCGCAAGGGATCGAGATCGTCGAAATTCGCAATCCGCTCGAACAAGAGAACGGCGATATGGATAGGGCCCGCATGGTCGCCATCGCGCTCCAAATCGAGCGCATCCTCGGCGGGCAGCTTCCGAGCGTCTGGAAAGAACGGCAGAATGCCCAGATCGCGCCAGCCGGTGCGCTTCGCAATCTCTTCAGCCCCGTCGGCAAAGAGCGTCGTGTCTCCCCGGAACTTGTTGACGAGAAAGCCCTTGATGCGCGCGCGCTCGGCCTCTTCGAGCACGGCGTGGGTGCCGACAAGCGCGGCGATCACGCCGCCCCGGTCGATATCGCCGATGAGCGCAACCGGCAGATCGGCCGCCTCCGCAAAGCCCATATTGGCGATGTCGCCCGCGCGCAGGTTGATCTCCGCCGGGCTGCCTGCGCCTTCGACAAGCACCAGATCGGCGTCCGCCGAAAGCCGCTCGAAACTCTCAAGCACATGCGGCAGAAGCTCCGCTTTCCGCTTGCCGTACTCGCGCGCCCGCATGGTGCCGAAGCGCTTGCCCTGCACGATCACCTGCGCGCCCGTCTCCGTTTCGGGCTTGAGAAGCACCGGGTTCATGTCGGTGAGCGGTTCGACGCCGCAGGCCCGCGCCTGCAGCGCCTGCGCCCGGCCGATCTCGCCGCCATCAGCCGTGACGGCCGCATTGTTCGACATATTCTGCGGCTTGAACGGACGCACATTGAGCCCGCGCCGAGAAAACGCCCGGGCGAGTCCCGCAACCAGCACCGACTTTCCCACATTGGAGCCCGTGCCCTGAAGCATCAAGGCGGGCGTTTTGGTGAATTTCATGAAACGCCAGCCATGACGGTTCCGCACTTCGGATAGACGATCCGCAGCGTTCGCATCACACGCCCCTGGACCACCGGGTCAAGCCCGGCGGTGACGCGAGCGGTGTTCGGCTCCGGCAATGTGCGGGGCCTCACCCTGAGGGCGAGCGCGGCGAGCGTCTCGAAGGGTGAGCCGCAAATTCCGTTCCTTTCGCCCATGCTTCGAGACGCGGGTTGCACCCGCTCCTCAGCATGAGGGCACATGTTTGGCGCTGACAGCACATCCTCCTCACTGTCATTGCCGGAGTAAATCCGAGGATGACCAGGGCCATGGAACCTTGCTTCGAAAGCGAAGACCGGCAGCACGCATTCTTCTCCTATATACGACCGGTCTTCCGCCGATAGGTAAGCTGCACGAGGCCGCTTTCGTATGACCGGCTATCGACGAGATCCAAGTCCTGGCGCGGGCGCGGCCCTTCAAAGAGCGGCGCGCCGCCGCCGAGAAGAACCGGGTGGATGGAAAGAACCACTTCATCGATCAATCCGGCACGGGCGAAATCGCTCGCGCCCTGCGCACCGGCGGCAAGCCAAAGCTTCTTTCCTTGTGGCATGTCTAAGGTTTGAAGAATGTCGGCGGGCTGTCCCGATGCAAATGAGACAGACGGCACCGCGGCGCTCATGGATGGTTTCGTCGTGAGAACGATGGTCGGGGTCGCGCCATAGGGCCATGCGCCGTAGCCGAGCACGTGTTCATAGGTGCGTCTGCCCATGACCAGCGCGCCGACGCTCGCGAAAAAAGCCTCGTAACCATAGTCCTCATCGGTGAAAAGCCAGCCGATGCCGCCCTCCGGATCGGCAGTGAACCCGTCCAGGCTGGCGGCGATGAACAGCGAAACCTCCGCCATAGCGAAGCGCTCCGGCGGAGCCTGCCCTAAAACTCGATCCCCTTTTGCGCTTTCACGCCGTCGCGGAAGGGGTGTTTGACCATCGTCATCTCGGTGACGAGATCGGCAAGGTCGATCAATTCGTCCTTGGCGTTGCGGCCGGTGATGATCACGTGGGTG
>JAKSCL010000188.1 GCA_022360615.1 Hyphomicrobiales bacterium | reverse complement strand
TAATACACGAGTCGTCCCGCCATGTGGAGCGGTCCGGATCGGCGGGGCTCCCGCAAGCCTGCGGATATGGGCGCCCGATGTGGCGCTGGCGGGGCGGGGCCGCGCTCTTTCTTTTCCACAATGGCGCTTGATGGGGTTGAACGGGGACAAAAAGCGCGTATTTCTGTCATCGTCATTAGTTGGCGAAATGCGTCCCGAGCCGGGGCGCTTTTTTATTCCAGGGCCGGGTTTGACGGCCTCCGGCGCGACAGACCGGGGCTTTGGACACTTCAGCGATGTCCGAACCATGTCCGGCGGCTCTGATCGGGCCGGACCTATGATGTTTCGGAGGCCGCCCAATCCTCTCTCCGTCACCCTCCGGTCATGCCGGAGAATGACAGTGCTGCGGGGGCTGTGAATAGCTTCGCGCCTTGCGCCGGTCGAGACATGGCTTCCGACCCCGGGTCACGTCCGAGGCATGCTTTCGCTGGAATGACGTGGGAGAACCTTGGCTCGGACTAAATCCGAGGATGGCAGTTGAAGCCGGCGGATGGGTGAGCCATCACCGCACACCTTGTCCCGGCCCGGAACGGCAGCCAAGCGCTCAAGCCCAAACCCGCCCTTTCCTTAAAAGCGAGACATGCATGCGCGCCGCCGGTCCCTTCACCGGAGAGCCGGGCTATGAGCTTTTATATTGGCTCCCCTATCTCCGGTCGCTGAACGGCGCGGCTTACGATTGCGCGATCACGCGGGGCGGGGCCGGGCTCTGGTATGAAGGCTCAACGATAGACGCCTACGATGAGATCGGGTTTGAAAGCTATCGCGACCTTCTGGAACAGCGCTACCGGATCGCGCGGGTTGAGAAATCTTTCGGCCCCTCAGATATTCTTGACCGCGAGATACTGAGAGCCGTTGGGTGCGAAAGCGTGGTCCATCCGGCGCAGATGTATCAAAGGCTGTGGGATGCGGCCAACTGGCCGTTCGCGCGCCTTAAGAAGCCCGCGCCCTTGCCGGGGCTCGCGCCGGGCTATATCGCCGCGCGCTTTTACACCTCGTTTCAACTGCCCGCGAATGCACCGGTTCTAAGGGTGATCGCGGCGGCGCGGAAGAACGCGCGGGTCGTCGCGCTTGTGCCCGAACGCGCGCTCGACAACCACGGCGAGCACCGCCTGCCGGACGGCATTAAGACCGTGACCTACGGACCGGAGACAAGCCTTGAGACGATTTCGCGCGTCGTCGCGCATGCCGGGGCGTTCCTGTCCACCTATGGCGGGCTCTCTTATCTGGGGCCGCATTACGGCGTGCCGACACGGGCCTTTCACCGCATGACCCCGAACGAGGCGCACCGGGCGCAGGAGCGCCGCATGGCCGAAGACCTGAACGCGGACTACGAACTGGTGAGAGTGTGATGGCTGAACCGATACCGCAGAACAAAATCGAAGCGCAGCGCCAGGCCTGGAAACGGGGCGACTGGACCGAGATGGACCGGCTTCTCGCCGAGGCCTGCGCGGAAGGCGACCGGGTCTTTTACGGCCTTGCGAAGGACAATGTCCCGAACGCCTGGGAGTTCCGCTGGACGGTCGATGCCATCAACGCCGCGCTCGATAAGGCGGGCTATCAGATCAAGCGCAAGATCGGGCGGCCGCCGAAAGCGGCGGGGTAGGGCGGCGGCGTAGATTCCAGCCCCGGATCGGGGTCCGACATCGGTCTCGGATCAGTCATATACCTGCGGGGTGGATTCTCCGGTCAAGCCGGAGAATGACAGTGCTGCGGGGGCTGTGAAGAGCTCCGTGCTGTGCACTGGTTGAGACATGGATTCCGGCTTTCGCCGGAATGACGGCGGAGGGGAAATGCTGGCGCTTTGTACCCTCCGGTCAAGCCGGAGGGTGACAATAGGTGCGTTGAACGACCGGCCGCATACGCCGTCCGTCTGGCCCATGCTTCGAGACCGCCCTTTGGGCCTCCTCAGCATGAGGGAGTGGGCGTCTTGCACTCAGCATGAAGGTGCATGTCTGGCCCTGACATGCCGTCCATTTTAGCGTCATTGCCGGCCTTGAGCCGGCAATCCAGGGCGTCGCATGGAGCGGCGGCGTTCTTCGCCCTGGACCACCGGGGCAAGCCCGGTGGTGACGTGGGTGTTTCGCTCCTCTCTATGAGGGCGGGTTTCGAAACCGCAATTCAACACGCATCAACACCCGGGAACGGACTGATGGAGCGGCCATGCCACGAGGCGTCAAAGGCGTAAAAGACACCGATGCGCGCGTGCGCGCGGCGATCAAAACGGGCCAGATCATCAACCGGCTGACGGATTTCGTGAACGGCAAGGTGGAGATGACCTCGCCGCAGGTCACGGCCGCGCTCGGGCTTCTCAAAAAGTCGCTTCCAGACCTCCAATCCGTGAAGCATGGCGGCGACAAGGACAATCCGATTGAGGGCGTGCTGACGCTGCGATGGAAAGAGCCGACATCGTCATAGATTATGCGCCGCGCCCGCATCAGCTGATCATCCACAACGACCCGGCCCGGTTCCGGGTGCCGGTCGCGCACCGCCGGTTCGGCAAGACGGTGTGCTGCGTGAACGAGATCATAAGGCGCTCCATCGCATGCGGCCGGCCGCGCCCGCGCTACGGCTATGTGGCGCCGTTCCGCACCCAGGCGAAGCAAGTCGCCTGGGATTATGTGCAGCATTATTTGAAACCCTTGAACGCCACCTTCAACCAGGCGGAATTGAGAGCCGACTATCACGGGCGGCGGCTGACGCTTTACGGCGCGGACAACCCGGACGCCTTGCGCGGGCTTTATTTCGACGGCGTGGTGCTCGACGAGTTCGGCGATATCGACCCGCGCATCTGGACCGAGGTGATCCGCCCGGCGCTTTCCGACCGGCAGGGCTGGGCGATCTTCATCGGCACGCCGAAGGGCAAGAACGCCTTTTGGGAGCTGGCCGAAAAGGGCCGGGAAGGCGGCGACTGGTCGG
The DNA here is from genome assembly GCA_022360615.1 of Hyphomicrobiales bacterium. Classification (GTDB taxonomy): domain Bacteria; phylum Pseudomonadota; class Alphaproteobacteria; order Rhizobiales; family JAKSCL01; genus JAKSCL01. The sequence continues at coordinate 784 of JAKSCL010000188.1, read as the reverse complement.
CCCATATCTTCAAGGCGTCCGAGACCGGCATTATCCCCGAGACGGAATTGAAGGCCGCCCGCGATGCGATGCCGGAGGACCAATACGCCCAGGAGTTCGAATGCTCCTTCGAGGCGGCGATCCAGGGCGCCTATTACGGCAAGGCGCTGAAGGAGGCGGACGAGGCGGGGCGCATCACGCGCGTGCCCTATGACCCGGCGCTTCCCGTGTGGACGGCGTGGGACCTCGGGATCGGGGATTCGACGGCCATCTGGTTCGCCCAGATCGCAGGCAAGGAAATCCGGCTGATCGATTTTTACGAGACATCGGGCGTGGGGCTCGACCACTACGCCAAGCGGTTGCGCGAGAAGCCCTACAGCTATGAGCCGCTCCTCCTTCCGCACGATGCGAATGCGCGCGAACTGGGCACGGGCCGCTCGCGCACCGAGACGCTTCAAAGCCTCGGCTTCAAGACGAAGGTGGCGCCGCGGCTCGGCGTCGATGACGGGATCAACGCCGTGCGCACGCTTCTTCCCCGCTGCTGGTTCGACGAAGAGAAGACGAAGCCAGGGCTCGAAGCCTTGAAGCAATACCGGCGCGAATGGGACGAGCGGATGAAGACCTTCCGCCCGCGCCCGATGCACGACTGGACAAGCCACGCGGCCGACGCCTTGCGCTATCTCGCAACGGGCCTGCCGGACCGGGTGACGAAACCGGCCCCGCGCCCCGACAAACCGAAATGGGTGGTCTAGGGCTGTAGGGCACGCGACGGTCCTTTTGTCATCCCGGCCCCGGATCGGGGTCC
>JAKSCL010000399.1 GCA_022360615.1 Hyphomicrobiales bacterium | reverse complement strand
TGACCTCTTTTGAAAACTGGACGGCGTTGATCAGGGTCCGCTAGGTTTCACCGCACAGACCCAGGAGGATGTGCTGACCGCACTTCTTTCTCAAAGAGTCGAGGTTTAGTCCAGCAACCAATCCTGCTGGAACGCGCCGTCAGGCCAAACAAGCGTGAGGCGCAGCGACAACGGCTCTTGCTTTTGGTTTTCTGGAACGCCATCGAGATAGACCCTGAAGCCCGGCTGGCCGGCGTCAGCGCCTTCGTTCATCCGCGTTGGAACCGGCAAGCCGATCCCTTCCGTTGTTTCGGCGAAAAGGTCCGCTTTGTCCGCCCCGTCAAAAGCCTTCAGCGTCACTTCCACGAAGCGGCCCTCGGCATCACCCATCCGCTCGAGCGAAGCAAAATGGGAGGACGCCCCTTCCGCAAGCACTTCGGGGACCTTTTTCACCGCACGCCCAATCATTTTCGAAGCAGCGGCGTCTGTTTCACCGTTGCGGACGAAACCATTCAGATCAGCCTGTTCCGGGATGCAAATCTCCGCGCAGACGGCATAGCTGAAGCGAAGCGACAGGGCGACAGGGCGCTCCGGGTTCTCCGCCTCAAGCCTTATGGGGATCACCACCTCGTCCTCGTAGCCGATTGACCAGGCAAGACCATCATGAAATCTGAGGGGGGCCGGCCATTCGACCTTTGCGGACGCTAGGTTGATGCTCCCTTCCCAGTCGAGATGCGATGGAATGCCAGCATCGCCCGGATTGCGCCAATAGGTTTTCCAACCCTCGTCCATCCGGATGGCGACGGCGGCCCACAGCCCCTTGCTGCCGTCCGTCTCCATTTCCCCGGCCGTGACCAGCCGTACGGCGCTATGGGTTGCCTCGACCCATTCCGACGCCGCAACGGCCGGCGCTGCGGCTGCAAGGCTGAGTGCAAGTCCACAAGCAAGAAGTTTGGCCCGAACGGGGTGTAGCACGGTGGATTCATCCTTTGGACGCCTGGGCGCGGAGTTTCGCCCACATCTGTTCCATCTAGGTGAAATTGTGTAGCAGGGTGAAATAAAACGGCCGTGATATCTGTTCAAACTTGTTGCTGCGGCAAACTGGGCCGGTTTCGTTTCTTTCGTAAGCGGCACTTTGCCGCTAGTCTTTGTCTCATGGGAAAGCCGAAGCATAAACATCAACCGGCAAATGGATCCGTGTATCTCGACGGGCACGTCCTGGTCGCGATGCCCAATATCGGCGATACACGGTTCGACCGCGCCGTTATCTATATCTGTGCGCATTCCGAGGAAGGCGCGATGGGGCTGATCGTCAATCAGCTTGCATCCAATATCGATATCAGCGAACTGTTCGCACAGCTCGATATCCTCGATGAACGCGAGGATGGGCAATTGCCGCTTTCGGCGCGCGACATGCAGGTGCATCGCGGCGGGCCGGTGGAAACGGGCCGCGGCTTCGTGCTCCATAGCGCCGATTATTACCGCGACCAATCCACGCTCTCCATCGACAGCGAGATTTCCCTGACCGCGACACTCGATATCCTGAAAGCGATCGCAAACGGCACCGGACCCGACAAAGCGCTCCTTGCGCTCGGCTATGCGGGCTGGGCGCCCGGTCAGCTCGAAACCGAAATCCAGGCAAATGGCTGGCTGCATTGCGCTGCCGATGCCGATCTCATCTTCAGCGAAGACAACGAGCAAAAATACAACAAGGCGCTTGCCAAGATAGGTATCGATCCCGGCATGCTCGCCGTCGACGCGGGGCACGCCTGATTTACTTTGCAGTTAGAGCATTTTCACTTTTCCATGAATCGCTCAATTGCTCTAAGTCTTTGTTTTTTCGCATGTCCGGACGGAAAACCGGTGTCCACTTTTCCTGGACACGCTCTAGCGCGGAACAATCGGTCAAGCT
>JAKSCL010000398.1 GCA_022360615.1 Hyphomicrobiales bacterium | reverse complement strand
TCAGCGCCCGCGCCTTGTCGGCGTTGGCCAGCAGGGTCTGCACCACCTGGTCGACCGTGACGTCGTCATGCCCGTCGTGCCAGCAGTCATAGTCGGTCACCATGGCCACCGTCGCGTAGCAAATTTCGGCTTCCCGGGCGAGCTTGGCCTCCGGCATGTTGGTCATCCCGATGACGTCGCAGCCCCAGGCGCGGTAAAGCGTCGACTCCGCATAGGTCGAGAATTGCGGTCCCTCCATGATGAGAAAGGTACCGCCCTTGTGCACCGGAATGCCTTCGGCCTTGCCTGCCTCGTAAAGCCGCTCCTTCAGGCGCGGGCTGATCGGATGGGCGAAGGGGACATGGGCAACGCAACCCGTGCCGAAAAAACTCTTCACGCGGGCAAAGGTCCGGTCAATGAACTGATCGACCATGACAAAGTGTCCCGGCGCCAGATCCTCCCTGAACGAGCCGCAAGCCGACAATGAAATCGCGTCCGTCACGCCAGCCCGCTTCAAGGCATCGATATTGGCGCGGTAATTGATCTCGGAGGGCGGTATCCGATGGCCCCGGCCATGGCGCGGCACAAACACCATGGGCAACCCGTCGAGCGTCCCGAAACACAGCTCATCGGATGGATCGCCCCAAGGCGTGTCCATCTTTTCCCAACGTTTGTCCTGAAGCCCAGGAAGATCGTAAATCCCCGATCCGCCAATCACGCCGAGAACGGTTTTCGTCATATTGGAAACACCCCCCGAAGGCAGGAATGAAAAAGGGGCCGAGAGGCCCCTTTCCTAATATCATTGTGGAAGAAAGTCAGTGCTCGATGTTCGACCAAATCTTGCGTTTGGTGAAATACATCATGATGGCGAGCACAAGGAGGAAGATCATGACTTGGAAGCCCATGCGCTTGCGCTCCTCAAGCTTCGGTTCGGCCGCCCACATCATGAAGGCCGTCACATCCTCGGCATATTGCTCGACCGTCATCGGCGTGCCGTCGGTGTATTCCACCATCTCGTCAAAGAGCGGCGGCGCCATCGCGAACCAATGGCCTGGGAAGTAGAGGTTATAATACTGACCGGGAAGCCCCTCCTCACCCTCGGGAGGATCCACATACCCTTTCAAAAGGGACGCGAGATAGTCCGGTCCTTGCGGCCGCGCCTTCGCAAGCACTGAGAAGTCCGGCGGATAAGCGCCGCCATTGGCGGCCCGGGCTGCGTTCTCATTTGGGAAAGGCGGTGGGAAGCGGTCTGCCGGCGTGCCTTCGCGCTCGAACATGTCGCCATCTTCATTGGGACCGTCCGTAACGAGGAAATCCGCGGCAATCACCTTCACCTGATCCTCGGTGAAGCCGGGGCCGCCGGGTTCTGCCAAGTTGCGGAACGCAACGAGTTCCATGCCGTGACAGGATGCGCAGACCTCCTTGTAAACCCTGAAGCCACGCTGAAGCTGCGCCCTGTCATAACGCCCGAAGACACCCTCGAAGGACCAGCTATGGTCGACCGGTGGTTTCGCTTCGCCAGCCGCCTTCGCATTGTCGGCCGTCATCGGCAGGGCGACGGCACCGGCAAGCGCCAGAGCCAGAGTGAAACGACGCAAGATACGCATATTGTGCTCCATCATCGGCTCACTCAACTCTTGCGGTCCGGCGCGGCCGTCGCGCCAGAGGCGGTTGCACCGGCCATGCCGCCGCCCGATGGCGGTTTTGACTTGGACAGCACCGCCTCCGTGATACTGGCCGGCAGCGGCTTCGTTTTTTCAAAGATGCCGAGCAGCGGGAGAATGACGAGGAAGTGCGCGAAGTAATAGGCCGTAAGCACTTGAGCCAAGATGACGTAGATGCCCTCTGCCGGCTGGGAGCCCAGATAGCCGAGACCGAGGCAAACCAGCACGAATACCCAGAAGAACTGCCGGTAAAGCGGGCGGTAGGTGGCGGAGCGCACCTTGGAGGTATCGAGCCAGGGCAGTAGGAAGAGGATGGCGAGCGATGCGAACATCGCGATCACGCCGCCAAGCTTCGCGTCTATCGGGCCAACGTCGAATGTTATCGCACGCAGGATCGCGTAGAACGGCAGGAGATACCATTCCGGCACGATGTGGGCGGGCGTGACCAACGGGTTGGCCGGAATATAGTTGTCCGCGTGGCCCAGATAGTTTGGCGCATAGAACACGAAACCCATGAACAGAAGCAGGAAGCAGACAAGCGCAAAACCATCTTTGATGGTGATGTAGGGGTGAAATGGCAAGGTGTCCTGCTTGGTCTTCACGCTCACGCCGGTCGGGTTATTGTTCCCGGGCACATGCAGCGCCCAGATGTGCAGAATGACAACGCCCGCAATCATGAACGGCAGGAGATAGTGCAGCGAAAAGAAGCGGTTGAGTGTTGCGTTATCGACCGCAAAACCGCCGACAAGCCAAGTTTGAAGCGGCTCGCCGATCAGCGGGATCGCACCGAAAAGGCTGGTAATGACGGTCGCGCCCCAAAAGCTCATCTGCCCCCAGGGGAGGAGATAGCCCAAGAAGGCCGTGCCCATCATCAAGATGTAGATGATCACGCCGAGGATCCAAAGCACCTCGCGCGGCGCTTTATAGGAACCGTAATAGAGCCCGCGGAAAATGTTGATATAGACCGCGAAGCAAAACATGGAAGCGCCAACCGCAGGAGTGTAGCGGATGAGCCAGCCATAGTTGACGTCGCGCATGATCCGCTCAACGCTTTCAAACGCCATATCC
>JAKSCL010000323.1 GCA_022360615.1 Hyphomicrobiales bacterium | reverse complement strand
CGCCGCATCATCCTGCGCACCTTCGCATATGTGGCACCGGTTCTGATCATCACGAGCGCGGTTCTTATTCTTGGCATCGGCGTGACGTTCTTCGCTGAGATGCCGCCGGCACGCACCTTCGGCGCACTCTGTGTCGCCGCAATCGCCATGGCGGTCATCGCCGATCTCTTCCTGCTTCCCGCCTGCATGCTTTGGTGGTCGAAGCTCGGCCTGCCGATCGGATCGAGACGAACCGCGTCCCAGGGACGCTCTTGACCGAAAAAGACGTCTGGAGAATATGAGCGCCGTGCAACGCCCAACCGATCAAGGTTCCGAGATGCCGCCACCCCGTATTTGCATTATCGGCGCCGGACCCTCAGGTCTCGCAACGATCAAGAACCTCCGGGCCATGGGGCTTGAGAATCTGGTCTGCTATGAAGCGCAGGGGCAAGTGGGCGGCAACTGGGTCTACAAGGACGAAGCCGGACATCCAAGTGTCTATCAATCGACACACATCATCTCGTCAAAGAAGCTCTCAAGTTTCGATGACTTCCCGATGCCGGCCGATTATCCCGATTTCCCGTCGCACCGGCAGATTCTGAGCTATTTCGAAGCTTATGCCGACCATTTCGGCCTGCGGGACCCAATCCGCTTTAACACCAAGGTCGAACACGCGGCCCGCCTTGACAGCGGCCGCTGGCGCATCGCCACGATGGGCCCGGAGGGCGGAAATGAAACGGAATTCGACCATCTGATTGTCTGCTCCGGCCATCACTGGAGCCCCTATACGCCGGACTGCCCGGGCATTTTTTCCGGCGTTCAAATCCATTCGCACGATTATCGCAAGGCCAAACCCTTTGAAGGTAAGCGGGTCCTTGTTGTCGGGGGCGGCAACTCGGCCTGCGATATCGCCGTCGACACCTCGCGCGTTTCAGGGAAAACCGCCATCAGCCTGAGGCGGGGCTATTACATCATTCCGAAAATCGTGCTCGGACGTCCCGTTGACGTCATGTATGAACGGCTAACGCCCTTTCCAAAGCGCCTGCGCCAAATCATCCTGCGACTTGGCATCCGCTTGGCTGTTGGCCGCTACAAGCATTACGGGCTCGCGGAGCCTGAAGCTAGGGTGATGGAGATGCACCCGACGCTCAACAGCGAAATCCTCTATCAGATCCGCCACGGCAATGTCTTGGTTAGAAAAGGGATCGAATCGTTGGACGGTGCGACCGTCCATTTCACTGACGGGACGCGAGACGATTACGACGTCATTATCTGGGCAACCGGCTATCGCACGGCCTTTCCCTTTTTCGATCCCGATTTCATCGATTGGGAGGAAGCGCTCGACATCCCCCTGTACCTCAAGATGATGCCCGCCGATGTACCGAACCTGCACTTCATCGGCCTGTTTCAGCCGATTGGCTGCATTTGGACGCTGGCCGATCTCCAGGCCCGTATCGCAGCGCTTCAGATTGCTGGCAAACTTGACCGGCCCGCCGATATCAAGGCGCGGATCGAAAACGAAATCCGCTCACCCCATTGGCGGTTCGAGCGCACCGCGCGGCATGCCGTCGAGGTGGACTATCACGCCTTTAAGGGCGAGCTACAGCGGGAATTGGCACGCGGACATGCCTGATCCAAGCGCCACGAACTTTATCGCGGGCGCACCACCCGCCGGATTTCTCGGATCATCTCCGCATGCAACGTGTCGTGCTCTTCCATGTTGAAATGCCCGACCTCCCGATTGTCAATATCCTCGCGGTCTCGAAGATTGATATTTTTTACCCGTCTCCTGAACTTGCCGTCAGGCACGATAAGCGCTCTTCCGTGGCCATTTTCCGACTGATAGATGTTGATGTAGCGCCGCACATTGCCGCTGATTGGCCCGGGTCTTGTCGGATCGTATGTGATCACAAGCTCCACGCGCACTTTATGTTCGGCCAGACGGGCGGCCGCAGCCAGCGCGGCATTCGCACCGAAGGAATGGCCGACGAGAACGACGCGGTAACGGCCCTTGCGCCGTTTGTGCTCCTCAATGATCTGCCGGACGGCCACACCCGAACTGCCATGCGCCATGACCCGTGTCCGGTAGCCCCTCGCCTTGAGCTTTTCCGAAAGCGTGTCCATACCCGTTGAGAAAATACCAAGAAAGCCGCGAAACAGATAAACATGCGGTGCGGCTTTCGGTTCTTTTGCCGTGCTTTGAACCTGGACCTGGATCAGCGGCGCTGCATCACCCTTTTCAATCGGGATGTCAGGCCAGGCGGCGTCCGCCGATCCAGAGGCGACAAAAAGCGAAATCATGCAAAGAAAGACGAATCGGAACATCGACTGCTCCCCAACCCCTTGCGTCCAAAAGCCAATAGTCTTCCACGGGAAACGCCTCCATGTGCCGCTTTCCAAAGCACGCACAGATAACGGATGCATACCCGCTGGATTTTGAAAACGGGCAGAGACCAGACTGTCAAGCGTCGACAAAAAGGCAGCGTAAAAAGCTACGGTCACATTTGCAAATCGGCCACGCTAATATGGCAAAATCTATTATTTTTCAGAGGGCCGTTGGATTGTCGTGAACAACCCGACAAGGTACGCGGCCGCTTAGGCGGCCGAGCTTCTCAGCCGCGACTGAGCGGCATCGCGTGCCTTGACCGCGATTTCCACGAACCGGTCGAGATGCCGCTTTTCATGGTCCGCCATGATCTGCAAACGCCAGCGGCAGGCATTGCGCGCAACCGCCGGATATTCCGCCAGATTCACATAAACACCGTGCTCTACGGCGTATTTGGTCATCAGCCGCGAAACGGCCTGGTCGCCCAGGATGACCGGCACGATGGCGCTGGGCTCACCAAGCACATCGAAGCCACTGGCCGTAAGGCGGTCGCGGATGTAAATGGCGTTGTTGAACAGCCGCCGCCGCCGCTCAGCACCGTCTTGCGAGCGAATAACCTGAAGCGCGGCACGCACGACGGCGACCTGAACCGGAGAGCTGGCGTTCGTGAAAGTGGACGGCCCGCAGCCCGTGCGCAGACGGATTTTCAAGGCAGGTTCGTTGGAGGCGATAAAGCCGCCATTGGCGGCAAAGGACTTGGAGAACGCACCCATCATGATATCGACCCGGCCAAGCAGGCTCTGCAATTCGAGAAAACCGCGGCCCTCAGGCGCAATTGCGCCCAGATCATGAGCCGCATCGACGAAGAGCGTTGCACCGTAATTCCGGCAGATGTCTTGGAGGGCAACAAGATCCGGGACGTCGCTATCCATTGAGAACAGCGTTTCGGTAACCACCAGAATCCCGTTCTTTGCATCCGTTGCCCGGATGCGTTTCAAGCAGCGTTCCACATGCGTCAGCGAAAGATGCGGCATCGGATGAACATTTTTTGTTGCCGACGCTGCCCCCTGCCGCAGGCAGGCATGCGCCAAAAAGTCGATCACGACATGATCGTCGGGACGCACAAGGCTGGTAATCAGACCGAAACCGGCCGCCCAACCGATCGGAAATATCGTCACATCCGCCATTTGAACGAAATCGGCAAGTTCGCTTTCAAGCGCGAGCGCACTATCGGTGATGCCGGATAGGATCGCCGAACCCGCCGAATGGACACCCTGCTCGTCGATGGCACGCTTGGCGGCGGCATGGACGGCCTGATGAACGTTCAAGGAGAGGTAGTCCTGCGATCCAAAATTCAGGCCTTCCGATGTTTCTTCTGCGCACCTGCCACGGTCGATGGTGGCGCCGGCGGCTCCTGAAAAATGGCTTTGAAACGTGTTTACCCCATTGCGCAAACACAGATTGAAATAGTCTGCCTCGGCGCGGGCCCGTTCAAAGAAATCGGCACTTCCGCATTCATCGAAAGCTTGTCCGCCATATCCAGCAAGCGCTTCCGGTTCGATGGTGTCGTCATCCATCATTGGCGGCTCCCCGTGAAACTGTCGCAATCCGGATCATTCTATAGGGATAAAATGCATGGGTTGAAAGCATCACAACCGAAAGAGGTAAAACCTCAGGCCATTTAATCAAAACGTGCATCCGGAGCCCTTTGAGCTTCTCCAAAGGGCTCTAGTTATTTGACATGACAAATCGCCTTTTCGTCAAAGGCAGAAGCATGCGATATCCACGCGCGTCTTTAAACCACGCTCTTTCCACAAACGAATTGCCACACCCCGCTAGTGAAAGCCAACATATGACAGAGACACGCGCGCAGGACGAAGACACCTTCACTGAACCCGCGAAACGTCCGACTAAACTGCCCCGTTGGCTTGAGCATTCCATATTCTGGGCTGTCCTCGGCGTCCCCAGCCTCATCAACCGCATCACGTCGAAAGTCGGCAATCCGCCCTTCTTCGACAATGACCGGTTTCCTTGGGCAGCCGAAATCGAAGCGGGATGGCCGAACATCCGTGAAGAGCTTGATGCGCTTCTCTCCGAAGAAGACACCATTCCCGCATTCCATGACGTTGCACCGTCCCAGGCCGGGCTTGCCACCGGCCGCGACTGGCTGACCTTCTTCTTTTATGGAATGGGTGCGCGCAATGATGAGAACTGCCGGCGTTGCCCGAAAACCGCGGCCCTCGTGGAACGCATTCCGGGCATGACCACGGCCTTCTTCTCGATCATGTCGCCTGGCAAGGAATTGAAAGCCCACCGCGGCAGTTTCAACGCCTTTTTGCGTTATCATATGGGAATCAAAATCCCCGATTCCCGGCTATGTTACATGACCGTTCATGGCACCACGAAACGTTGGGAAGAGGGAAAAAGCCTCATTTTCGACGACCGCTACATCCACTCCGCCGGGAATCTGAGCGATGAGAACCGTGTGGTGCTTTTTGTCGATTTCCTACGGCCGGTTCCCGCCCCGGTCGAAGCGATGAACCGGTTTATCCTGCGTCTAGCGCAGAGTGTGCCGGCGCTCCAAGAGGCCAATGAAAACCTCATCAAGTGGAACGCCGCTCACCGTCCTGCGGGAAAGTGAAGCGAAAAACCTGCCCGAATTTGATCGCAGCCACACATATGCCGGCGTCTTTTGGTGGTCTGGCTAAACACCAAGAACGTATCTCCCCCCATAAACGCATCTCCAATCGATAATCTAAGAGCCTTCTTATGGTTACGGCGCAGACCCGCGCGGACTTTTACGCCCAGCCTTCCAACCGCCGTTTGCCGGTCACCGCGATCGCCGCGGCCCTTGGCGTGCAGATGCTCGCCTGGAACATGTTGCGCATGACGCTGTTCTGGCTCGCGCTGGAACTGACTCAGAACGCGGCTCTGGTCTCGCTTTTCATCGCGGTTATGGAAATCCCAAACCTTCTTGCGACCTTCTTTGCCGGAGGTCTGGTTCGCCGCTTCGGCGCAAAGCGGCTTGCGATCGTTTCGCGCTGCCTTCTCACCCTGCTATGCGGCGGCTTCCTGCTCTTTTCCGGTTTCGCCGAAGTGCGATTCCCAATCGTGATCGCGGTGGCGATCTTGGGAACGATGATTGTCAGTCCGGTGGTGATTGCAGACCGGATGCAGCTTCCCGCCATGGGACGCTATGCGGGCATCCCGCTCACCCGGCTGAACACGCTTTTGATGGTCCCGCTTTATCTGGGAACCGTCACAGGCGTTCTGGGAGCCGGGCTCCTCATCGACCGTTTTGGAGTCGATACAACGGTCACCGTCACGATCATTCTATCGGCCACAGCCTTCCTCTTGACCGCTTTAGGCGCCCCGCGCGACCGCATCGGTGGCGGAGCCCAAGAAAAAGCAGACAATGTCGTAGCCCGGGCAAAAGCGGCCTTCATCGAAGCATCAAACCATCGGGGACTGATTCTTATTCTCGCAACAGGCGGTGGCTTGATCGCGCTTGCCCAGGCATTCGAGCGTGGCATCGTTCCCGCCATGGCCATCATCCTTGATCTCGACGCAAGCCGGCTGGCCTTGCTTTTCGTTGCCGGAAATGCGGGCGCCGTCACGGGCGCGCTTCTCCACAGCCGTTTCGTCTCAGGCGCCGCCGGGCACATGGAAACCGCGCTTGCCGCTTTGGTGCTTGGCGTTTGCGCGATCATCCTCATCGCGATGCCCGCTTTTGCCATCCTTCTTGTCGTCGGCTTCCTCGGCGGGATGGCGATTGGCCCGCTTCCCGCGATCATCGCCACCGGCGTTCAAAAGGCGGTTAGCCGGAGCGCACAGGCGGAGGCGTTGTCTTGGGTCATGGCCGCGGTGATTCTCTGCGCACAAGGCGCGGTTCTGATTGTCGGCGGTGCGGCGGAATGGATTGGCATTAACTGGACACTTGCCGGAATGGCCTGCGCGGCACTCGTTTGCCTTGTTGCCCGTGCGCCTTTCAGGCGCGCGCGATAGTTTGCTGCTACTTGTCCTCTGCAATGCCGTAGGGATAACGGCGTAAAAGCCGGTCGCCGAAACGGGCGGGCAAAAGCGACACCGCAAGCGGAACAAGGCGGAAGGCGAATGGAAAAACGATATCGCCGCGTCCGGCGGCAAGCCCGCGCCGGATGATCCGCGCCGCTTTTTCGGCGGAGATGAGAAATGGGCGCGGACCGGCGAGACGGCCGCTCATATCGGTCTCCACGTAACCGGGGGAGACCACGGTAATAAAGACACCATCTTCGGCGAGATAGGCCCGCAGACCCTCGCCATAGACCCGGGCGGCAGCTTTGCTCGCGGCATAGCCAGGCGATTGCGGCACGCCGCGATAACCCGCCGCCGATGTGATCAGCGCGATCTGGCCCCGCTTGCGCTCAGCCATCAAGGGCATGATGGGCTGGATCGTATTCACCACCCCTTGAAAGTTCACATCGAACAGCTTCTGGAGCCCGGCTTCCGTCTCCGGCTCCCGATTCGGACCCGTGCCGGATGAAACGCCCGCATTCGCAATCAAGAGATCGATAGGTTTTACGGCTTCAGCATCCAACAGCCATGACCGTACCGCATCGGCGTCTGTCACATCGACAACGGCCGTTTCAACGGCGGCGCCAAAGGCACGGCAGTCTTCCGCCGTATCTTGAAGCCTTTCCCTTTTCCGCGCCGACAAAAAGAGCGTGCGTCCCGCATCGGCGTATTCAATGGCAAGCGCCCGGCCAATCCCGCGCGATGCGCCGGTGATCGCGATTGTCTCGGGCACCGGCGGACGGCCGAAAAGGGTCAAGCTCTCCATGTCAAAGGACCTTGTGGCAGAGGATGCAATTGCTCACGGCGCAAACGTCTTTTCATAAACGCGATGCGTTTTCGCCTTCTTCGCGCCGAGCGCACGCATCCAGCTTAAAATGTCGGCATTGTCTTCCAGCATCCAGCCGACTTCGACAGTGCCGTGAAAACGGTTCCGGTTAAGCCGGAAAATCGCCGCGTTCAGCGCCGCGAAGATGAGAAGCCGCCGCCGTCTGTTTTTGAACCGCCGGGAGACGCCGGCGATTGCCACGCGACAAACGGGCACACCCTTTACCTTCAGGCGGTAAAGGAGACGCAACCAGCCAAGGGGCGACGGTTTGGGGCCGATACCGATGAGCGCCTGGTTCACGTCGGGAACCATGATCAACGTTCCGACCGGCTCGCCGTTGACTTCCGCCAGCCAAGCCATGCGCGGATTGATGATCGGGCGCAGTTCCGCCGCCATATGGCGAACGTCGTCCGCATCAAGAGGCACGAAGCCCCAATTCTCTTCCCAGGCCTCGTTAAAAACCGTAAAGACGCGGGTGGCTTCATCCTGGTAATTCCGCATATCGAAATGGCGGATCACCAAACCGTCGATGTCCTGCATCCGTTTTTCTATATCGCTCAGCATTTTCGGTGGCGTGCCGAAATGACCGAAACGGTAGGAATAGAGATCGCGCACCTTGGCATAGCCGCAGGCTTCGACAAGCCCTCCAAGATAGGGGGGATCGTGCGGCATCATGATAGTCGAAGGCGTGTCGAAGCCTTCGATGAGAAGCCCGCTTTCGTCATTGATCGTCAGGCTGAAAGGGCCGGTGAGCCTCGTGATGCCCCGGGCGGCCGCCCAGCTCTCCGCCGTTCTGAGGAGAGCTGAGACGGTTTCCAAATCGTTTTCAGCCGCTAGAAAGCCGAAATGCCCGGTCGCATCGTGATAACGCTCCAAATGGGGCCGATGAAACTGGGCACTGATGCGTCCGACACAATGACCGTTCCGGCGCGCGAGAAAGAAAGCTGCTTCACCTTTCCGGAAGAAGGGATTCTTTCTCCGGTCAAGTCTGTCGCGCACGCTTTGATAGAGCGGCGCGATATAATGCGGTTCACCGGAATAGAGCCGTGAAGGAAGCCGCACGAATTCGTCCATGTCCGAGCCCGCAGTAACCTCGCTGATTTCAATTGGACTGGCGCGCATGCGGGAGGTACACCGCTCGTCGTTGCGAAGGGGTTTGGGATCACCGAACGCCCCCCTGGTGGCAAAAGGTGGCGGACAATGTGCACAATCGCTAATTAAGCGCCAACCCCAATTGCAGCCGAAGGACGCACACCGCCATCCGTGCGCTTCCGGCTAAGGATGCCAGAGCACATGCGCCTCCTTCTCGTTACCGATGTCTGGAAGCCGAAGATCGATGGCGTCATTATCCGTATCGGCAACGTAATCGAACACCTCGAAAAGCTGGGCGTAACCGTTCAACTGGTCGGCCCACAGCACTTCCGGAATCACCCAATCCCCGGCTATGCGCCGGCCCGTTTCGTTCTGCCGCCGGTGGAACGTGCGCTGGCGCGTCACATCGATGCTTTCGACCCCGACGCCATACACATCATCACGGAAGGGTTTCTTGGCATCGCCGCCCGCAATCTGGCGCTGCGCCGGGGCGGCCGCTTCACCACCTCCTACACAACCCAATCGCCTGAATACTGCAAGATCAATTTCGGCATACCGCTGTGGTTCAGCTACGCCATCATGCGCTGGTTTCACCGCCGCTCCGCCACGGTTCTAAGCGCAAAGGGCGATCTCATCCAGAGGCTTGAGGCGCGGGGCTTACGGAACCTGAAAGCCACCACCATGGGTGTCGACACCGAACTGTTTCATCCAAAAAAGGACGGGCTGTTCGGCAACCTTGAGAAACCTGTCTGTCTGTTCGTGGGTCGCGTGGCGCGTGAGAAGAACCTTCCCGCCTTTTTGTCGCTCGATGTTCCCGGCACAAAAGTCGTAGTAGGCGAAGGACCGCAACGGAAGGAGCTTGAGGCACAGTTTCCAGACACGCTTTTCTTGGGGCAGAAGCTCGGCGAAGATCTCGCCCGCTGTTACGCATCGGCCGATCTCTTCGTCTTTCCATCACGAACCGACGTCCTCGCCAATGTGCTGCGCGAAGCCGCGGCATCCGGTCTGCCAATCGCGGCCTTTCCGGTCCAGGGACCAAAGGAATTCGTCATCGAGGGCGTTACGGGCGCGATGTCTGAGAACCTCGAAGAAGCCATTCGTCTGGCTCTGCCGCTCTCACCGGTTTCCTGCCGGAGGGAGGCTGAAAAACTCTCTTGGGAAAAGGCGGCTATTGACTTCGCCGCCGCTCAGGTCCCTTTCCTGCCCGAAAAGGCTCAGGCATTCAAACGGACGCTCGCGCGGCTGGAAAGTCTGCGGGACATCAACGCGGTTGAAAGCTCTTGCGACGGGTACCGCAGCCCACGCCGTCGCCGGGAAGCCTTTTGACGCGACTTCGAACCGCGGTTCTGGAATCTACTTTTTAGAAACTGGAGCGGGCGATGAGATTCGAACTCACGACCCCAACCTTGGCAAGGTTGTGCTCTACCCCTGAGCTACGCCCGCTGAAACGCAAGGTCAAATCTGGTTGACCCTTCAAGAGCCCCGGTTAATACAGAAGCCCGCAGCTGAATGCAAGCGACGGACCCGCAGCTCACCAAACTATCGCATGCGGACGTTAACAATCTGCGCAGCGCGTTTCAGAGACAAGCACGAGCGAAGGCCATGCCCGCCACACCGGACGATCTTTTTGTGCATTTGGATACCCTCGGCATTGACGTCAAGATACATACCCATCCACCTTTGTTTACAGTCGAGGATTCCCGGTCTCTTAGGGGAGACATCCCCGGCGGCCATTGTAAAAACTTGTTTCTGAAGGACAAAAAAGGCGCGATTTGGCTCGTTGTCTGCCTTGAGGATACGCCGGTCGACCTGAAAACGCTGCCAAAGGCCATCGGCGCCGCGCGCTTGTCTTTCGGCAAACCGGATTTGCTTATGGAGGTGTTGGGCGTACAGCCAGGGTCCGTCAGCCCGTTCGCGCTTATCAATGACACGGAATGCTGTGTCCGGGTAATATTGGAGCAGGTAATGCTGGAGCAGACGTTCCTCAATTACCATCCGCTGACCAACGAGGCGACGGTGACAATTGCACGCGACGATCTCCTCACCGTGATCCGCTCATTCGGTCATGAACCTGTCGCCATTGATATGCGCACCCCGGTTTCGGTATGAAGGCGTAAAGGAATTTTTTGAAATGAGACGGAGCGGAACGCCGGTAGATCGTTCGGTGTATGAGGCGAACCAGCACAGAGGGTAGCATGGCAGAATTCATAATCCCTGGGGCGACGCCGCCTTCTGGCCAGGGCGATGCCAGGGCCGCAGGCGGCAATGGCGACCTGATCAAAGATACGACGACGGCCAATTTCGTGCACGACGTGATCGAAGCATCGCGTGGCGCACCAGTAATTGTCGATTTCTGGGCGCCTTGGTGCGGCCCGTGTAAACAATTGACGCCGGTTCTTGAGAAGGTGGTGAAGGCAGCGCGCGGCGCGGTGCGTTTGGTCAAAATGAATATCGACGACCACCCCGAAGTGGCCGGTCAGTTGGGTGTCCAATCGATCCCAGCGGTCTTTGCGTTTAAGAACGGCCAGCCGGTTGATGGCTTTATGGGCGCCCTGCCCGAAAGCCAGATCAAGGCGTTCATCGAACGTCTTGCCGGCGGCGAAGCGCTCGCAGGCGGCCCGGACGATCTCGCCGCGCAAGGCGAAGCGTTCCTTGCAGAAAAGGCGACGACAGAGGCGGCCCAACTCTTCGCTGCCGCCCTTCAGGCCGACCCGCAACACCTGGGCGCCATTGGCGGGCTTGCACGCTGCTATATCGAAGCGGGCGATCTAACCCGCGCCGAACAGACACTGGGTATTGTTCCGCCCGGCAAGGAGGAGGACGCCGCGATCTCAGGCGCGCGCTCAGCCCTTGAACTCGCCAAACAGGCCGCAGAGTTGGGCGATGCGGGTGAATTGGGTGCCAGACTGGCCACTCATCCGGACGATCATCAGGCGCGGTTCGATCTCGCCATGATCATGAACGCAAAGGGCGCGCGGCACGATGCGGCAGACGCCCTCCTTGAAATTATCCGCAAGGACCGCAATTGGAACAATGAGGCTGCACGCAAACAATTGCTGCAGTTCTTCGAGGCTTGGGGTCCAGCGGACGAAGCGACGAAGACAGGACGGCGCAAGCTGTCGGCGCTTCTGTTTTCGTGAAGGGTGCCCACCTCGGGAAATGTCTTTTGCCCAGGAGGCTGCGACACCCATGCATGTTCGTTACCGGGAACCGGATGATGTTCCCGACGTTATCCCGGTTTTTCCCTTAACGGGTGCGTTGCTTCTACCGCGCGGCCAGCTTCCCTTGAACATTTTCGAGCCGCGTTACCTTGAGATGATCGATACAGCGCTTGCAAGCGACCGGTTGATCGGGATGATTCAACCGAAGGCCGCCCTCGAAGGCGACAACACTGCCTCGCCGGACGAGCGGACCGCGCTTTGCGGCATCGGCACCGCCGGGCGTCTGACCAGTTTCCAAGAAACCCAGGACGGACGCTACCTCGTCACTCTGACCGGGATTGCACGGTTCAAGATCGTTAACGAGGTGAACGCGAACACGCCTTTTCGCCAATGCCGGATCGATACTGCGCCCTACAGCACAGATTTCGTGCCCCGCAACGGTGAGGATACCATCGACCGAAGCCGGTTTTTAAAGACTTTCCAGGCCTATCTCGACGCGAACGGGCTTGAGGCTGATTGGGACAGCGTTAAGCAAGCGGGGAATGAAGCCCTCGTCAACGCGCTCTCGATGATGTGCCCTTATGGTCCACGCGAAAAGCAGGCGCTTCTGGAAGCGGAGGATCTCAACAAACGCGCCGAGCTTCTGATTGCGATGACGGAAATGGAACTCGCGCAAGGCGGCGACGAGACCCCGACACAACTTCAGTAATGGCGGACGCGATGGCAAACCGAGCGCAAAAGGCGAACACGGCCGAGAAGAAGGTTGACCCAAAGCTCCTGGAATTCCTGGTCTGCCCCGTGACGAAAACAACGCTCGAATACGACGCGGAAAAACAGGAATTGATCAGCCGCGCGGCGCGCCTTGCCTACCCAATCCGCGAAGGCATTCCGATCATGCTTGAGGAAGAAGCCCGCAAACTCGAAGATTGAGTCACGCCAATCTCAAAGCACCTCGCCGCGCAAGAGGCGTGGCGGTGTACCCATCATGCCCGCCGCCTCACCAATAAATGCCCGTTTAAGCGCCGGCACGCGATCAACAAGGCCGAGCCCGATCTGACGCACGGCCCGAAGGGGCGCAAAATCGAGCCCGAAAAGCCGGTTCAAGGAATCGCAAACAGCAGCGAATTGCACGGAATCAAAGCGGCGCCAACGCTCATAGCGTTTCAGCGTGGCGAGCGAGCCGATATCGACGCCGATCCGGGCCGCATCGATGACCACCTCGGCCAGTGCCGCAACGTCCTTAAAACCCAGATTCATGCCTTGTCCCGCTAGCGGGTGAATAGCATGGGCCGCATCGCCGCAAAGCGCAAAGCGCGGCGCGACGAAGCTGCGTGCCATTTGCAAGACAAGCGGATAATGCTGGACCGGCCCATCAAGCGCGATACTGCCATAATGCGGCGGCACACGTTTCGCGAGTTCGTCACGAAGGTCTTCAGGCGGGAGCGCGAGCAACCGGTCGCCTTCCGCCTTCCTTTCGGTCCAAACAAGTGACGCGCGGTTGGACCCAAGCGGAAGGATGGCAAATGGCCCGCTCGGCAGAAAATGCTCTTCCGCCCGGCCCGGATGCGGCATTTCATGCGTGATCGTCGTGACGATACCGTACTGATCGTAAGGCCAGCCAACGGTCGGGATACGTGCCATGGCGCGCAATGACGAACGGGCGCCGTCGCAGGCGACAACAAGCCGTGCCCTGACCTGACGCCCATCGGCAAGGGTAAGCCGCCTATGGACCGGCTCCTCCTCCATGGCCGTGACCCGCACACCGCGCTCGACCGGAACGCCTTTTTCCTGCAAACGGCGGTCGAGCGCCTCGGCAAGCGGTGCGTTCGGAACCATGTAGGCGAACGGTTCACCGCCCTCGACCGTGCCGTCGAACGTGAGAAAAACCGGCCGGACCGTGTCGTCAAGCTGGCTGTCCGTGACCACCATTTCACTGATCGGATGCGCAAGCGTTTCCACGTCGGGCCATACATCAAGCGTATCGAGCATGTGCTGAACGGCGACGGCAATGGCGGAAGCCCGCTCATCGGCGGGCGATGGCGCCTCAGCAGGTTTGGCGTCGAAGAGAACGGCCTTCAGACCCGTATCAGCGCCAAGCGCAAGCGCAAGCGCCCGGCCCACGAAACCGCCGCCAACAACCGCCACATCCACATTCATGGCCTCAGCTCTCCCAAACACATCCAGCCACCGCTTTCATCGCGGTATTGCACACTCTCTTTATATGGCGCGTGGAACCTTGAAATAGAGCAATAAGCCGGGACATCGGCGCACATTGTCTTGACGCCTGGCCATCTCGCGGTCTTCCTTCGGTTAAAGACACCCGCCTGCAAGGAATTCCCGGAAAACATACCCCATGTCGACGGCCGTAACCGACCTGCTCGCCATCCTCGATCTGGAGGAGATCGAACGCAATCTCTTCCGGGGACGCAGCCCCCAGGTGGGCTGGCAACGCGTGTTCGGCGGCCTCGTCATCTCGCAATCGCTGATTGCCGCCACCCGCACCGTCAACAAGGAAAGGCAGGCGCACTCTCTGCACGGCTATTTCATGCGGCCGGGCGATCCGAATGTCCCCATCGTCTATGAGGTGGACCGGCCCCGTGACGGAAAGAGCTTTACGACGCGGCGCGTCAGCGCGATCCAGCATGGTGAAGCGATTTTCACCATGTCAGCCTCTTTTCAGCGGCGCGAAGACGGCCTTGTCCATCAGTGTGAAATGCCCGACGTGCCCGGCCCTGAAACCTTGCCTAATGAAAAAGAGCTTTTGAAAGGCGCCTGCGCTGAGCGGGTTCCTGAAAATGTGCGGCGCTACTGGGAACGCAATCGGCCAATTGAGCTGCGTTATGTGAATCTGGAGCATTTCACGAGCGCCAAGAAGCTACCGCCGGAACAATATGTCTGGTTCAGGACGACCGATTCGCTTCCTGACGACCCGGAAATCCACCAAAGCGTTCTCGCCTACGCCTCCGACATGACACTGCTCGACACATCGCTCTTTGCCCACGGCAGATCGATCTTCGATAAGGACCTTCAACCCGCGAGTCTCGACCACGCGCTCTGGTTTCACGCTCCGTTCCGTTTCGATGACTGGCTGCTTTATGCAATGGACAGCCCGGCAACCGCCAATGCGCGCGGTTTCTCGCGCGGCCTGATTTTCAAACGCACCGGACAATTGATTGCCTCGGTTGCCCAAGAAGGCCTGATCCGCGTGCGCGCGGAGGGCGTGACCTCCAAGGGCGCGGCGCGGCTTTGACCGGTATCGGAAAAGTATTGGGTCAGATTTGACCAAGAATTAAGCACACAACCGCATATGCACAGATCGAATCCGCACTGACGCCGACTTATGCCCATTTATTAGGCAAAATCGGACCTAAGCAGGCACAGTCTGCACGAACCCAACCCCAATATCGTTAAAACTCATTAAGATTCAGCGCCCTAGCCGAAACGCGCTTCTCTGGCACGATCCTTGATTACCTAAACGCGGTCTGCCTGCTTCCCCGCCGTCCCCCGGCGTTTCCGGAGCGGGCGCAGAACAACAACGGGGAAAGCCAATGAAGTTAGTAATGGCCATCATCAAGCCCTTTAAGCTGGATGAGGTCCGCGATGCGCTCACCAAGATTGGTGTACAGGGCCTCACAGTCACAGAGGTCAAAGGGTATGGACGCCAGAAAGGCCATACGGAGATCTATCGCGGCACCGAATATGCCGTGAGTTTTCTTCCCAAACTGAAGATCGAAATCGTCGTTCCTTCCGACAGCGTCGAGGGTGTTCTGGAAGCGATCCAGGGCGCCGCGAAGACCGGGCAGATCGGCGACGGCAAGATTTTCGTCTTCGCCATCGATCAGGCCATCCGCATCCGCACCGGCGAGACCGATGCGAACGCCCTTTGAGTTCAATCAGCGAAAGGTAACATCCATGCGCAAGCAGTTTCTTCTTTTGGCCGGAATAAGCGCCTTGGCGGCTGTCGCCCTGGGCGCCGATCCGGCCCTGGCCCAGGAGACCGAGGCCGCCGCGGAAGCGGCAGCGGGCGTCCCGGCCGAATCCGCATATGTTTTCAATACCCTGCTGTTCCTGATGGCGGGCTTTCTCGTCATGTTCATGGCGGCGGGCTTCTGCATGCTGGAAGCGGGCCTCGTCCGCTCCAAGAACGTGTCGATGCAATGCCTGAAGAATATCTCGCTCTATTCGCTGGCCGGCATCATGTATTGGGTCGTCGGCTACAACCTTATGTACACAGGCGTCGACGACAACGGGAACTTGTTCGGCACCTTTGCGCCGTATTCATGGCCTGGCGCCGGCGAAGCCAATGAAGGCGACTATTCGGTCGCATCCGACTGGTTCTTCCAGATGGTGTTTTGCGCGGCGACCGCCTCAATCGTTTCCGGCGCTCTTGCCGAACGGATCAAACTCTGGCCGTTCCTCATCTTCACGGCTTTCCTGACGGGTATCTTCTATCCGATCACAGGCTCGTGGCAATGGGGCGAAGGCTGGCTGTTCGATAGGGGCTTTTCCGACTTCGCCGGATCGACCATCGTTCACTCGGTCGGCGGCTGGGCCGCTCTCACGGGCGCGATCATCCTTGGCGCGCGAAGCGGGAAATACGGCGCGGATGGTTCCATTACGCCGCTCCCGGGCTCAAGTCTGCCGCTTGCGACGCTCGGCACCTTCATTCTGTGGCTCGGCTGGTTCGGCTTTAACGGCGGCTCACAGCTTGCTATGGGCTCGAACGCCGATGTCTCCGATGTCTCGCGCATCTTTGCCAACACCAACCTCGCCGCCGCCGCTGGCGTGATGGCCGCGGTGATACTCACCCAGGTGATTTACAAGAAAATCGACTTGACGATGGCGCTGAACGGCGCGCTTGCCGGTCTCGTATCGATCACAGCCGAGCCTCTCATGCCGTCGCCGTTTCTTGCGATCGTGATTGGCGCGATCGGCGGCGTGATCGTGGTCGTCACGGTCCCACTCCTCGACAAGTTGAAGATCGACGATGTGGTTGGCGCCATCCCGGTCCACCTGTTCGCCGGCATCTGGGGCACGCTCGCGGTGCCGCTTTCGAACGGCGCCGCAAACTTTGGCACTCAGTCAATCGGTATTCTCGCCTACGGCGCTTTCACCGTGATCGCCAGCGCCATCGTGTTTTTGATCCTCAAATTCACGATCGGGCTCAGGGTCTCCGACGAGGAAGAGGCGCTCGGCCTCGACATGTCCGAGGTCGGCCTTGAGGCCTATCCCGAGTTCGGTCAGGGCAGCCAGCGGCTTTAGGCCAACAGCTCTACTCCGGCGGATCGTCCCAACGATCCAAACTCGCCCGGACGCTGCGGCGTCCGGGCTTTTTCGTTTAAAGAGCCCGTTTTCGGCCACTTCACCGTTACCGCGCGGCTTGCCGGGCTCGAACGCTCCTATCCGTGCCTCTCTATGTCTCCTTTTCGCCAAGGTTAATTCAGACTTAACCGCGACCCGCATAGTTTCGGGCATTGACAGGTTCCGCGCAGCCGTGACGGCCGCGCATGTTCTGCGTTGACGGATGGTATGACGGATACGGCGGTTTTCGAGGAGGAGGGCTGGCTTTCAAGGCTGCGCGAGGCCTTGCGCCGGCGGCTGACTCAACTGTGCGGGCTTGGGTTGATCGGCCTCTCGGCGCTCAGCCTACTGGCGCTTGGCACCTGGTCGGTCAACGATCCGAGTTTCAGCTATGCAACGGATGGCGCTACACGGAACCTGCTTGGTTTTCCGGGTGCGGCCTTTGCCGATCTCGCCATGCAGATTTTCGGGGTTTGCGGCATTATTCTCTGCTTGCTACCGGCGGTCTGGGGCTTCGCCGTTGTCCGCCTCCAATCAATTCATAAGATCCTCACCCGCATTGCTCTGGCGCTGGCCGCCACCGTCTTTTTGACGGCAGCACTCGCGGCTCTTCCCGCGCCAGCCCGCTGGCCTTTGCCGACCGGTCTTGGCGGACTCATAGGCGAACTCTTTATTTATGCGGCTGATACGGGACTTGGACTGCTTATCGGTGGATTGGCCAAACCTGTTTTCGGTGCCATCGCCGCAGTGGCTGGTATTCTCTTCTTTCTCTTCGCTTTTGGTGTTGGCCGTTTCCGCCTCCCCGAGGACACGAGCCATAAAGATCGGGCATCAAGGCCAAGGCGCGCACCGTCGCGCCGGACCGTGGCTCAGCCGGAAGACCACGACGAAGATGAATTCGAGGACGATGTTGAAAAAGCGGGACCACCCGCGCTGCTTGGCGCTGTCATGCATGAGGTTTTGAGCGCGAAAGCACGCCTTCGCCGTCTGTTTGCGCGGCGCGGCGACGCAATGCCCGATCTGCCCATGGTGCCAGGCCATGATGGCCGGATTGAACCGGTTTTCGGCGATGGCTTTCGAATGGACGACATGGGTTATGACGGGGACGACGCCATCGACGTGACACCCCATGACGTCCACGAACAGGTTCTGGGCGCGCCACGGCCAGGCCGCGTGATGGCGCAGGCGGCTGCACCTAAACCGAGCCGCCGCGGTGCGCGTGAGGCCCAGGCGTCCCTGTTACCCAATGAAGGCTTTCAACTGCCTCCCCTTCACTTCCTTAGCGAGCCGAAGACTGAACAGCGCGACGCCTCGCTCAGCGAGGACGCACTGGAGCAAAACGCCCGGCTGCTTGAAGGCGTGCTTGATGATTTCGGTGTGCGCGGTGAGATCACCCAAGTCCGTCCAGGTCCCGTTGTTACGCTTTACGAACTTGAACCCGCACCCGGCACGAAATCATCGCGTGTGATCAGTCTTGCCGACGATATCGCGCGTTCCATGAGCGCCGTTTCCGCCCGTGTTGCCGTTATTCCGGGCCGCAACGCAATCGGCATCGAATTGCCGAACGCCAAGCGGCAAACGGTTTACCTGCGTGAGTTGCTGGCATCCAAGGACTTCGACAGCTCCAAATCAAAGCTTGCCCTTTGCGTCGGCAAGACCATTGGCGGCGAGCCGGTGATCGCCGATCTCGCCCGCATGCCCCACCTCTTGATCGCCGGCACCACCGGCTCGGGTAAATCGGTCGCGATCAACACCATGGTCCTGTCGATCCTCTATCGCATGCCGCCGGAGCGTTGCCGCCTTATCATGGTCGATCCCAAAATGCTGGAGCTGTCGGTCTATGACGGCATCCCGCATCTCCTCACTCCGGTCGTGACCGATCCGAAAAAAGCGGTGGTGGCATTGAAATGGGCGGTGCGCGAGATGGAAGACCGCTACAAAAAGATGTCGAAACTCGGCGTTCGGAACATCGACGGTTACAACAGCAAGCTCGCGGAAGCGGAAAAGCGCGGCGAGACGCTATCGCGCACTGTTCAGACCGGCTTCGACCGCGAGACCGGCGAGGCAATCTTCGAAACAGAAGAACTCGACTACGAGCCCATGCCCTTCCTCGTCGTGATTGTCGATGAAATGGCTGATCTGATGATGGTCGCGGGCAAGGACATCGAAGGCGCCATTCAACGGCTGGCGCAAATGGCCCGGGCCGCGGGGATCCATCTCATCATGGCGACGCAGCGGCCCTCCGTCGACGTCATCACCGGCACGATCAAGGCGAATTTCCCGACCCGGATTTCCTTTCAGGTTACCTCAAAAATCGACAGCCGCACGATTTTGGGCGAACAGGGTGCGGAACAGCTCCTCGGCATGGGCGATATGCTTTACATGATGGGCGGCGGTCGCATTCGCCGTTGTCACGGGCCTTTTGTCTCCGATGAGGAGGTCGAAGAGGTGGTCGCCTTCTTGAAATCGCAAGGAACGCCCGAATATCTCGATGCAGTGACGGAAGAAGACGGCGGCGACGATGGTGCGGCCGGAGATGGCGCGATTGGCAATCTGTCGGAATCGGACGATCTTTACGACAAGGCGGTGGCGATTGTCCTCCGCGACCGGAAAGTCTCCACGAGCTATATCCAGCGCCGTCTGTCCATCGGATACAACCGGGCCGCAACGCTGATTGAACGCATGGAGCAGGAGGGGCTGATAGGGGCGGCAAACCATGCGGGCAAACGCGAGATTCTCGTACCCTCCCGTGAGGAGGCCGAGGCGTTCTAAACAACGGGATGCCTAAAAAAGACCGGAAAGGCGGGTCAAACCTCAAACAAAGATGACGGACAAAAATTGATGCAAAACCTCCTCTCCAAAGCGGCGACACTGATGAAACGCGGTGCGCTTTTCACGGGCGCCGCGATCCTTGCGCTTTCCCTGGCCGGTCCTGGAATGGCGGCAACGAACGATGCGGACGAAGACGTGCAACTGGATGCCACCCAGCTTGCAGCCGTCGGCGAAGTGAACCGGAAGTTCAATGAAGTCACGACGCTGCAAGGCAATTTCATCCAGGTCGGCCCGCATGGCGAGCGTGCCGAAGGCCGGTTTTTCCTTCAAAAACCTGGAAAAATCCGCTTCGAATACGCACCGCCAAGCCAACTTCTGGTGGTTTCGAACGGCGTCTGGGTAGGTGTGACCGACCGGGCTGACAAAACGACCGACCGCTATCCGCTGCGCACAACCCCGCTCCATCTTCTGCTCACGCAGGAGATCGACCTCTTTGAGGACACGAAAATTGCTGAGGTTTATAATGACAACGGGCTCATCACCCTTGTACTGGAGGATGTGAGCGGTGAGGCCATCGGCAGGCTCACGCTTCTTTTTGACGCGGAAACCCTGGACCTCTACCAGTGGATCGTCACCGACGCACAAGGGCTCGATACGGTCGTCACCCTTACCGACGTGAAAGAAGATGAGCCCGCAAACGAAACTCTTTTCGTTATACCCGATGATGAGAGGTACAAGCGCTTCGACAGGGATGGCAATTAGTCGAAACCGGCTAGAAATTGCATATTTGACGAGTTTCAACTTCGCGTGATTTCTTCACATGTGAATAGTCATGTATTGAATGCGTTGACGGTAGGAACCACATAGTCAAAAGCGGTGGAACCTTTATCCGGGATTGCCCCCCGTCTTGCCCGGCGGTTCCTACTGCGCGCCGGTTCCCTCCCGGCGCATACCGCGTAAGCGGAAGAGCGCCCGGTCTACCCCCCGAGACCGGGCGCCTCTTCGTTTATGGCCCAAAAGCAACGGTAAAGGGTTACGGTATGGCTGTTTGCATAGAGCCGTCACGAAAGGAAGACTTGGCAATACCGCATGCGGCCTCTATCGCTAGCGCGACGGTTTTCTTTTCATTCCGATAGCGGCCCATGCCTTTCACCATTGCCACCTGGAACATCAATTCAGTACGCCTGCGCCTGCCCCTCTTGCAATCTTTCGTACGCCGCTATCAGCCGGATATCATCTGCCTTCAGGAAACCAAATGCCGGAACGATCAGTTTCCGGAAAAAGCCATCCGCGCGCTCGGCTACGAGCACATCGCGCTGAACGGTCAGAAGGGTTACCATGGGGTTGCGACGCTTTCGCGCTTTCCCTTCATTCAGACATCCGTCATGCATTTTTGCGGCAAGGGCGATGCCCGGCACGTGACGGTGATGCTTGATCCGAGCGGAAACGGCGCACCGGCCCACATTCATAACTTCTATGTGCCGGCGGGCGGCGACATCCCCGATCCCGATCAGAATGAGAAATTCGCCCATAAGCTCGGCTTCATCGAGGAACTGCGCAACTGGTCGAATGCGCTCAACCGCGGCAACGGTGCCAATATCCTGGTTGGCGATTTGAATATTGCGCCGCTGCCTGAAGACGTTTGGTCGCACAAGCAGCTTCTGAAAGTGGTCTCCCACACCCCGGTGGAAACGGAAGGGTTAACGGCCGTCCTTGAAGAAGGCGGCTGGACGGACTCGGTGCGCCAGCACATACCGGCCCCGGAAAAGCTATACACATGGTGGAGCTACCGCGCGCGGGACTGGTCGGCCTCGGACCGCGGCCGCCGTCTCGATCATGTTTGGATCCACGCGGAGCACGCGGAAAAGGTGAGGGGCATCAGCGTGCTGCGTGAAGCACGCGGCTGGGACCAGCCGTCCGACCACGTACCGATTATTGCGACCGTGGACGGCTGAGTGCCGACACTCAGTCTTTCACGTTTTTGAGAAGTTCGCTCTGCAGCGGCCCGAGATCGCGGGTGAATGCCTTCACACGGGCGGCAATGAGGTCGAAAATCCGGCTTGCCGCTTCGGGGTACTCCTCCAGGACTTTGTAAATCACTGACCGCGGAATACGCAGCAGATAGCACGGTTCTGCTGCTATTGCGGTAGCAGCGCGGCGTTGGTCCTTATTGATGAGAGCGAGCATTCCAACCAAATCGCCGGGTCCAAGCGTTTCCGCCAATCTGTGGCTATCATCCGTTAAAAGCTCGACCTGGCCTTCAATGACAAGAAAGGCGCAATCCGCCTCTTCGTCCACGCGAAACAGCACGCCACCAGCCTTGAGATGAACGGATTCAGTGCCAAAAGCCACCAATCGAAGCTCATCTTCATTGAAGACTTCGAAGAAGGGGTGGCCGGTCAGCAGCCTTTCATTGTTCGCGATACTCATCTTGTTTCAGATGCACGAATCGTAAGCCGCTGACAATGTTAACCAATCGTTAAGGTAACTTCCCGCCCGGCAGAACAGCAAAAAGAGTGAGACCGGTCCGATCCTGGGCCGGTCTCACTCTCCGAAGTCTGATCTTACTATCATATGGCGAAATCTGGCCGGCCGTTCAGGGAAGGAGCTTGTAGCCGCCCATCTCAGTCACAAGCAGCTCCGCATTGCTTGGATCGGGTTCGATTTTCTGCCGGAGCCGGTAAATATGGGTCTCGAGCGTATGTGTCGTGACCCCTGAATTGTAGCCCCACACCTCCTGTAACAACACCTCGCGTGTTATCGGACGTTCCCCGGCACGGTAAAGATATTTGAGTATTGAGGTTTCCTTCTCGGTCAGCCGGATTTTCTGGCCCTTTTCATCGGTCAAAAGCTTGGCGCTTGGCCGGAATGTGTATGGTCCGATTGTGAAGACGGCGTCTTCGCTTTGCTCATGCTGACGCAGTTGCGCCCTGATCCGCGCCAGAAGCACGGCGAACCGGAAAGGCTTCGTCACATAGTCATTTGCACCCGATTCAAGACCAAGAACAGTGTCTGAATCCGAATCATGGCCTGTCAACATGATGATAGGATACTTCGCACCGTTCTTGCGCATGATCTTGCAAGCTTCCCGCCCATCCATGTCCGGAAGACCCACGTCCAAGATCACCAAATCATAGTGCGTATCCTTACCTTGCTCGATTCCCTCTTTCGCCGTTCCAGCGACTTCGATTTCGAATTCATCGTGGAGCGACAGCTGTTCAACGAGCGATTCGCGGAGATCCACGTCGTCGTCGATCATCAAAATTTTCCGAGTGTTTGCCATTTGTTGCCACCTTACCCGTCTTGTTTACGCTGGATCACAGGTAGGAAAGCCGCCTGCTCCCATACAAGTTCAGGATCGATAGCGAATTATGACAATTTCGTCATCACCGCGCGATGTGAACGCGCATGCTCTTGACATCACAGCAAATCTTCAAGAGCCGACAAAAGGTGTCGTTCACACGCCTCGCGGCCGCTTTCCCTGCGCTCTCGGCCGGGGCGGCGTCAGCGAAGACAAACGCGAGGGCGATGGAAAGACGCCTTTAGGCGTGTTCACGCTGCGCCGTGTTCTCTACCGGGCCGACCGACGGGAAACACCGGTCACCGGTTTACCGGTTCGCGCCATCCGTCCCGACGACGGCTGGTGCGATGATCCAACGCATGGTGATTATAACACACTTGTGCGGCTCCCCTTCGAGGCAAGCCACGAAAAGCTCTGGCGGAACGATTCGATCTACGACGTGATCGTCGAGCTTGGCTACAATGACCGCCCGCCAGTACCCGGTCTCGGCAGCGCGATCTTTCTGCACTTGGCCCGGCCGCATTTTTCACCGACCGAGGGATGTGTGGCCATTTCGCGTTCTGCCATGGACCGCATCCTGCCGAACCTCAACAAGGGCTCTTCGATACGTATCAGGCGCGCGGAATAGGAATTGCTGGAAGCCTAAGACGTTTTTTTCGCCACCCGCGGCCCGAAAATGGCTGAACCGACGCGCACAAGTGTCGCCCCAAAGCGAATCGCCGTTTCATAATCGGCGCTCATCCCCATGCTGCGTTCCGCCACACCCGCTTCATTTGCCAGCTTGTCAAGAAGCGCAAAATGAAGGCCCGGTTCCTCATCGACCGGCGGGATACACATCAATCCATCGACCGGCAAGTGCAGCGTATCGCGGCAATAACTGACGAATTTGACCGTTTCAGACGGTGGAATCCCAGTCTTTTGTGGCTCTTCTCCTGTGTTGACTTGAACAAGAAGGCGCGGGCAGGTGCCTGTCCGGTCCCGTTCCGCCGCAATGGCTTTGGCGATCTTTTCCCGGTCAACGCTTTCAATCACGTCAAAAAGTGCCATGGCATCGCGGGTCTTATTTGACTGTAAAGGCCCGATCAGATGAAGGCTGATATCGGGATAATCCTTCTTCAGGTCGGGCCATTTCTCTTTCGCCTCTTGCACACGGTTCTCGCCGAAAACGCGGTGACCAGCTTCAATCACAGACCGGATGGCATCTGCAGGGAAGGTCTTGGAAACGGCGACAAGAGTGGTTTTTTTCGCGGGTTTTTCTGCGCTTTTACGCGCTGCTTCAATGCGTGCCATGACCTCGGCAAGCCGCGCCGCAGCATCCCGCGCATCTGTACTCTTTTCCACTTTAGCACCAGCGACCGCCATGAAATCCCGATCCCTTCATCCCACCAGCCAAGCTTCCCGGTCTCCACGCAGCCAATGTGGGAAAACGGTTGACCTTTCGGCTTGTTTTAGGCGTGATACCGCCCGTTTCAAAGGCTTGAATGACGGGCCTTACGCCATGTCGATGAAAGACACCCGATCCCGCAAATGACGGTTGAAAGATACAACCCGGCCGAGACGGAGCCCGCCTGGCAGGCGGTATGGGAGAAAAATGGAATCTTCCAAACCGGCAACGACGATCCGCGGCCCAAATACTATGTCCTTGAGATGTTCCCCTACCCATCGGGACGCATCCACATGGGCCACGTACGGAATTATACCATGGGCGACGTGGTCGCCCGGTATAAGCGCGCCAAGGGCTTCAACGTACTCCATCCCATGGGATGGGACGCGTTCGGCATGCCGGCGGAAAACGCCGCCATGGAGCGGGGCATTCATCCTGCAAAATGGACCTATGATAATATCGCGGCGATGCGTAAGCAGCTGAAGTCAATGGGTCTTTCCATTGATTGGGACCGTGAATTCGCAACCTGCGACGTTGAGTATTACCACCAGCAACAAAAACTCTTTCTCGATTTCCTCAAGGCCGGTCTGGTCGACCGCAAGAACCGCAAGGTGAACTGGGATCCGGTCGACCGCACTGTTCTTGCCAACGAACAGGTGATCGACGGCCGCGGCTGGCGCTCAGGCGCCCTGGTCGAGCAACGCGAACTCACCCAATGGTTTTTCAAGATCTCCGACTATTCCGAGGATTTGCTCCAGGCCATCGGCCGTCTTGAGCGCTGGCCCGAAAAGGTCCGGCTGATGCAGTCCAACTGGATCGGGCGGTCAGAAGGCCTTCAAATCCGATTTGCGCTCGAGCCGGATACCGCTCCGGAAGGTTTCAGCGAACTCGAGGTTTACACGACCCGGCCCGATACTCTGTTCGGCGCAAGCTTCATGGCGGTCGCACCAGACCATCCGCTTGCCCGCAAGATCGCTGAGACGAACACGCAAGCCGCCGCTTTTGTGGCCGAATGCCAGCGTATGGGCACGAGCCTCGCCGATATCGAAATGGCCGAGAAGAGAGGTTACGACACACGTATCCGTGTCGCTCACCCCCTGATTGAAGGCCATACCCTGCCGGTGTTCATCGCGAATTTCATCCTGATGGACTACGGAACGGGCGCTATTTTTGGCTGTCCGGGACATGACCAGCGCGACCTTGACTTTGCCCGCAGCTATGATCTCCCGGTCATACCGGTGGTTCTACCCGATGGCGCCGACAGTGCTGCCTTCACGATCGAAAATGAGGCCTTTACGGGTGAGGGCCTGATGATCAACTCCGCTTTTCTCGATGGCATGACCATTCCGGAAGCGAAGGAAGCCGTCGCCGACAAGCTTTCCAAAGCCGCGTTTGAGGGCGAACCGCAAGCCGAGCGTCAGGTGAATTTCCGCCTACGTGATTGGGGCATATCGCGTCAGCGCTATTGGGGCTGCCCGATCCCGATCGTCCATTGCTGTGATTGCGGCGCCGTGCCCGTTCCAGAGGAGGATCTGCCGGTCCGCCTTCCCGATGATGTGTCATTCGACAAACCCGGCAATCCCCTTGACCGCCACTCCGCATGGAAGGAGGTGCCCTGTCCCAAATGCGGCCGGCCCGCGGATCGGGAAACCGATACGATGGACACCTTTGTCGACTCTTCCTGGTACTTCGCGCGTTTTGCGGCACCGCGAGCAAAAACCCCGACCGAGCTGACCGCGGTCGACGCTTGGCTGCCCATCGATCAATATATTGGCGGCGTCGAGCACGCGATCCTGCACCTCCTTTATTCGCGGTTTTTCACACGCGCCATGCGCAAGACCGGCCACTGCAGTCTCGACGAACCCTTCGACGGTCTTTTCACCCAGGGCATGGTCTGCCACGAGACCTATAAAGATGCCGAAGGGCACTGGGTCTTTCCCGAGGAGGTCGTGATCGAAGATGGCGTTGCCCGCCAACGCGAAACCGGAGCACCGGTCACGATCGGCCATATTGAATCCATGTCGAAGTCGAAAAAGAATGTCATCGACCCGGATCACATCATCGAACGCTATGGCGCTGACACCGCGCGCTGGTTCATGCTTTCCGATACACCGCCCGAACGTGACATTGTCTGGACGGAGGCCGGTGTCGAAGGTGCATGGCGGTTCGTCCAACGCATCTGGCGTCTTGTGGCGGAAGCAAGCGAGGAAATTTCGCCCACGGTCGAAAATGGCGGCGATACCGGTGAAAGTAAAAGGGCGCAAGACATCCGCCGGACCGCGCACCGGGCTCTTGCTTCGGTCGAAGACGACATTGACAAGCTTCACTTCAACCGGGCTGTTGCTCAAGTTTACGAACTGTCCAACCAACTTTACGGATATTGGAACGGGCGTGAAGCAATCCCGTTTACACCTGCCGATAGCGCCGCCATGCGGGAGGCGCTTACAATCATGGTGCAGCTTTTCGCGCCGATGATGCCGCACCTGGCCGAAACCTGCTGGCAGGCGCTGGATAAGAAAAATCTCGTATCAAACGCCGCATGGCCAGTATTGGATGAGAGCCTGTTGGAGCAAACCGTGATAACGCTTCCGGTTCAGGTGAACGGCAAGAAGCGAGGCGAGGTGACCGTTCCAAAGAACGCGGATAAATCCGATATTGAAACGGCCGCTCTTGAACTTGAGGGTGTATTGCGTGCTATTGGCGAGAAACCTGTTCGAAAGGTGATCGTTGTGCCGGAAAGGATTGTCAATGTCGTCGCCTGATTATCGGCTTTCGCGTCGGGGCGTGCTGATTGGTCTCGGAACCACCCTGTCCCTTACCGGTTGTGGGCTTAGTCCCGTCCATGCCCCCAGCGCCAGCGGCGGCCGGGTGGTGGACGAGCTGCAGCAAGTCTACGTTAAAACGCCGGAGAACCGGGTTGAACAAACAGTTTACAACGAAGTGCTGTTTGCTTTTGGCCAAAACCCGGCAACCAGCCTGACGGCCGCTAATTACCGGCTTGATCTGGTGAGTAACGCGTCGGTCACCGATTCCATCGTCTCACGCACAGGGGATACGGAGGCTAGAACGCTGAACCTCTCCACCTCCTTTTTCATCCGTGGCCTCGAAGATGACTTACCGCTTTTCCGCGGCTCGGCCATTGCCTCATCCCCTTATGATTCGCCGCTCGATCAGCAATTCGCCGACCAACGCGCTCAAATCGACGCTGAAAACCGGGCGGCAAGGGAGGTTGCACGGCAAGTTGTCGCGCAGGTCTCGGGCTATTTTTCCAGTAGCTGACGATCTCCATCGAGAGCATTTTGCAGCGAATTGAACCGACCAAGCATAGGCAAAGTGCGATATTTTCATCGAATTGGCGCATATTCTTACTGGAAAAGTATGTCCACCTTGCCAAAACGCGCGCTACGAACCGGGATGAAGGCGTGACAGCAATCAAAGCAGGTGCAGCGGAGAGTTTCGTCACCCGTCCCGATTCCTCTTACAAGGTTATCCTTTTTTTCGGCCCGGACCGGGGTCTTGTGTCGGAGCGCGCCGATAAAATTTCGCAAAAGATTGCCGCCCGCGACGGCGGCGGCATCAGCCGGATTGACGCTTCCCGGCTGAACGAAGAGCCGGATGCACTTTCGATTGAGCTTTATTCACCCGCGCTTTTTGAACCCATCAGCGTGGTGCGTGTGACAGACGATGGCGGACTCGCAGCACGGATTGCCCCTGTCGTCACCGATCCGCCCGAGACATGCACCCTAATCATCGAAGCCGGCGATCTAAAACCAGGCGCGGCTCTCCGCAAACTTACCGAAGGTGTTCAAACCGCTGCCGCCATTGGTTGCTATCCGGACACAGCCGGCGCATTGATGCGGCTCATCGAACAAACCCTTGCCCAAGCCGGGATCTCCGCATCCCGCGAGGTGCGAGGTGAACTCCAGGCCCATCTGGGTGCTGATCGGATGGTCAGCCAGAACGAAATCAACAAGCTTCTGACTTACATTCACCCCCGCAAACAGTTGACACTGCAAGACATCGAAGCCGTGTGCGGCGATGCAACCGTTGCGGACGCGGTGCAGGCGATTGACGCCGCATTCGAGGGAAAACTCGATTTATGTGGTGAAGAGACCGACCGTTTCTTTCTGCGCGGCATACCCGGCGCCCAATTGGTCCGAAATACGTTGGGTCATGTTAGAGCGCTGCACATTGCACGGCTGCGTTTTGATTCCACCGGCTCGCCGAAATCCGCCATTTCAGGGTCTGGCGCCCGTTTTCATTTCAAGCGACACGAGACGGTCGAACGGCAACTGCGTATCTGGACAGCTGCCAAGCTGCGCAAAGTGCTTTCCGAACTGGGCGAAATCGAACAGCAGTGCCGGTATCATCCGCATCTTGAAGACGTGATTGCGGCACGGCAGCTCGCCAGGATCGCGATAATGGCTGGTGCTGCGCGCAAACAGCACTAAGCCATTGGAATTGCCTATTTCGCCGTGGAGCGCAAACGCCTGCAGATATCGTCAAGCTGATCGAGCGTTTTGTAGGCAATTCGCAATTCGCCGCCTTTTTTGCCCTTGTGATCGATCCTTACATTGAGCCCGAGAACATCCGTCAGAGCCGTCTCAAGAGCACGTTGATCAGGGCCTTTAGCATGGCCGTTGGAAGTGCCTTTCGGAGATTTATTTTTTATCTTATCTGGATTTTGAGAAAGTCTTTCTGCATCGCGAACACTGAGATTGCCTTTAACAATCTGACTTGCCAGCTCTTCGGGATTATCGCTTGTAATGAGCGTCCGGGCATGCCCGGCTGAAAGCCGGCCTTCGCGCAAATCCTCTTGAACGCTTTCCGGCAGTCTCAAGAGCCGCAGCGTGTTCGCCACATGGCTGCGGCTCTTGCCAATCACCGAGCCGAGCTCGGCCTGCGAATAACCGAACTCATCGATAAGCTGCTGATAACCGAGAGCCTCTTCAATCGCATTCAGGTCGGCGCGTTGAACATTCTCGATAATGGCGACTTCAAGCGCTTCCCGGTCGTTAAGCTCCGCAACGAAGACCGGGACATCGGGCAAGCCGGCGCGTTGTGCTGCACGCCAACGCCGTTCACCCGCAATGATCTCAAACCGCTGTTCTTCACCTTCCACCGGACGGACCAGCAAGGGCTGAACGATACCCTTTTCCCGAACGGATTGGGTCAGCTCCTCCAGTTCGTTCTCATCAAACGAACGCCTGGGGTTGCGGGGATTGGGTGAGAGAAACTCGAGCGGCACGGTGCGCTGTTTGCGGGCAGATTCCACCGCCGTCGTTTCAAGGCCTGCATCTCCGATGAGCGCCGCAAGCCCGCGCCCCAACCGGGAATGGCGCGCAGCATCCTCCGACATGATTATCAATCCTTCTTATGTCTATCGGGAAAGCCCAAAGGGAAATCCGGCAAACGAGCTTCTCCGGCAACCTCCGAAAGGGTCTTCCAGAACGGCTTGGAAATGCCTGCGTTCATGCCGCACGAAGCGCTCTTTCGCGTTTGATAACTTCCGTCGCAAGGCGGACATAGGCCTGACTGCCGGAACAATTCACATCGTAAAGCAATACCGGCTTGCCATAGGACGGCGCCTCGGAGACACGCACATTCCGGGGAATAATCGTCTCATAGACCTTGTCGCCCATGAAGGACCGGACATCATCGACAACTTGCGTCGAGAGATTATTGCGCTGATCGTACATGGTCAGCACAACGCCGTGGATGGACAAGTTGGGGTTCAGCGTCCGCTTCACCTCCTCGACCGTCTTCAAAAGCTGGCTTAGGCCCTCAAGCGCAAAGAACTCGCACTGAAGCGGCACCAGGATCGCGTCCGATGCCGCAAGGGCGTTGACCGTCAAAAGATTGAAGGACGGTGGGCAGTCGACAAGAATATAGGTGTAGGCCCCATCTTCCGCCTGATCGTCGTTACGGCTCTGAATCGACCTTTCAGTCAAACCTTGAATTGCCTTTCGCAGCCGGAACACGCGGTCCTCGCTTTTCGAAATACGCATTTCGATCCCGAGGAGATCGAGCGTTGAGGGCGCCACATCGAGGCGCGGCACGCTTGTCTTCACAGCCGCTTCCTCAAGCGTCGCACTGAGCATCAGAACGTCAAAGGTGGAAAGGTTCCGGTTTTTCTGATCAATACCGAAACCCGTGCTCGCATTGCCCTGGGGGTCAAGATCGACCACCAGAACCTTCTCGCCGGTCGCTGCCAGCGCCGTCCCGAGGTTAATTGCCGTCGTGGTCTTACCGACACCGCCCTTTTGATTGGCAAGAGCGAGAATCCGTGGCCTCCGCATCATCTGCCTCGTCTCCGGTCAAACGCTCCGCATCACCGCACCTTACGGCTGCTTGTCGAGCCTAAGTTTCAACACCGAGCCTCCCGGTGTCACCGCATTTCGAAATTGATCATACTGAAATCTGTGAGACTTTGCAGCATCTTCAATTTCGTTATCGACACCTTCTCCCTTCAAAAAGAGGCCGTAAGCGCCTTTGGCGAACCAAGGTGCCGCATAAGCGATGAGTTTCGTGAGCGGCGCGAAGGCCCGTGCCGTAACGATGCCGATTGGCCCCGTCTCTTGCGCACTTAAATCCTCCGCACGCGCGTGATGAATTCTCACCGGGATACCGGTTTCACGTGAAACGGCGCGCAAAAACGCGGTTTTTCGCCCATTTGCTTCAACAAGTTGGACAGAACCCGCGTTTTTCGCCATTAAAATTGCTAAAACCATGCCTGGAAAACCGGCGCCTGAACCCAGGTCCAGCCAGACGGCATTCGCCGGTCCATAGCGTAGAAGCTGGGCGCTATCGAGAATATGGCGTTCCCAGGCGTCCTGAAGCGTTCCGGCGGAAACGAGGTTCTTTGCCTTTTGCCACGCATCGAGCAACCGCAAATAGGCTTGGAGCCTGACAATCGTTTCGGCATCGACCGCGACACTGGGCTGCACAGTCTCGCGCAGTTGCTCCAAGGCTTGGTCAGGAAAAGCATGCACCGGTATTGCGTCCGATCGTGCGCACCCTAAAAAGACCGCGTTTCCAAACGTCATCCAAACAACGCGCGTTTCAGTGTTATGCGCGCTGCCGTTCATTTCCGGCCTGTTTCACATGCGCAAGGATGAGCGTGAGCGCCGCCGGGGTGATGCCTTCGATATGCGAAGCGTCGCGGAGCGTCATAGGCTGCTGCAGGCTGAGTTTTTGCTTGAGTTCGTTCGAGAGGCCCGCCACTTGCTCGTAGGCAAAATCCTTCGGGATTGCGACGGACTCCTCTCGCCGCATCCGTTCAATATCGGCCGCCTGGCGTTCAAGATAGACGGCATATTTCGCCTCGATCTCCAACTGCTCGATACTTTCAGCGTCGAAAGCATTCAGTTCCGGCCAGACGGCGCCAAGCCGGGCGCAATCCATATCCGGAAAGGCAAGAAGATCGAAGGCGGAACGGCGAACGCCATCCTGATTGACACGAAGCCCGTGCCTTACCGCTTCAGCGGGTGTAAGTGATAAGCGCTTTGCCAGCGCGATGATCCGGTCGAACCGCTCTTTCTTGGCTTTAAACACGGCCTCGCGCTCACCGCCAACACAGCCAATGGCCATGCCTTCCGGCGTCAACCTCCGATCCGCGTTATCCACCCTCAACGACAAGCGGTATTCCGCCCGTGAAGTGAACATGCGGTAAGGCTCCGCAACACCCCGGTGCGTGAGATCATCGATCATCACACCGATATAGGATGTGGCCCGGTCAAACAGGATCGGTTCACCGCCATCGACAAAGGACGCAGCGTTCAAGCCGGCGACCAGTCCTTGCGCTGCCGCCTCTTCGTAACCCGTCGTGCCATTGATCTGCCCGGCGAGGAAAAGGCCCGCCACCCGCTTGGTTTCCAGTGTCGGTTTCAAGGCGCGCGGATCGATGTAATCATATTCAATCGCATAGCCGGGCTGCAGGATCGCCGCGTTTTCGAGCCCTGGAATGGTTTTCAGAAAATCCCGCTGCACGTCTTCTGGGAGGCTGGTGGAGATCCCGTTCGGATAGACCGTATCGTCGTCCAGCCCTTCCGGTTCAAGGAAGATCTGATGGCCGTCCCGCTCGCCGAATTTGACGATCTTGTCCTCGATCGACGGGCAATAACGCGGGCCCTGACCCTCAATATGGCCGCCATACATGGCGGAACGCGAGAGGTTTGCCTCAATGATCTTATGGGTTTCAGGCGTTGTGCGGGTAATATGGCAATCGATCTGCGGTGTCGTAATCTCGTCCGTCAGGAAGGAAAAGGGGACCGGCCGATTGTCTCCCGGCTGCCTTTCGAGACCTTCCCAGTCGATCGTCCGCCCATCGAGCCGCGGTGGCGTCCCCGTTTTCAGGCGCCCCATTTCGAAGCCGAGTCCGTCAAAAGCTTCAGCCAAACGGACGGCCGGAGAATCACCGACGCGGCCGGCTGGAATGCGCTCATCCCCGATATGGATGACACCGCGCAGAAACGTACCCGTCGTGAAGACCGCAGCACCCGCCTCAATGCGTTTCCCATCGGCGGTCAAAACGGCGACGAATCGATCCTCTTCGATCTCCAAGCCGGCGGCTTCGGCTTCGACAACCGTGAGATTGTTCTGTGCCCGAATCGCCGTCTGCATGGCCTTTCGGTAAAGTTGACGGTCGGACTGAGCGCGGGGACCCCGCACGGCATGGCCTTTACGGCGGTTGAGCATGCGGAACTGGATACCTGCGGCATCAGCCGCACGGCCCATCAAACCATCAAGCGCGTCTATCTCACGGACCAAATGGCCCTTGCCGAGCCCGCCGATGGCTGGATTGCACGACATGACGCCGATGGTATCGAAACGGTGCGTGATAAGAACGGTTGCAGCGCCCATGCGCGCCGCCGATGCCGCAGCCTCCGTGCCCGCATGCCCGCCACCCACAATGACCACGTCTGCTTTCATCACGCTCACCGCTAAAAGGATTTCGAAACTCTATCCGGCTATTTGATGGAAAACCGAGCGATTCTCAAGACATTCTCGCCGACAACACCGTCTCATGGCGCATGGTGAAAAAGATACGGGACCGAATCGGAGAGGAACGGAGCCGAATCGAATAAGGTGTTTCACGTGAAACATTCCGCGCCAATTATTTGCCGACACAAAATCGCGAAAAAATCCGGCCAAGCAAATCCTCGACATCAACAGTCCCGGTGATCCGGCCAAGACTGTGCGCCGCCTGCCGCAAATCCTCAACGCGAAGATCCTCCGTCCGCCCATCCGGCCTTAGAAAGGATTGAAGATGAGAGACCGTTTCGGACAGCGCCTCCCGATGCCGTTCCCGCGTAATCACCGCATCGCTGTGATCATCGAATGTTTCATTTGCGAATCGAAGCAGCGCTTGTAGCAAGGCATTCACGCCATCCCCGCTCTTCACCGACACAACCAGATCGTAAACGGAGGACTCCAGGGATTGCGGCAAAACCAAATCGGCTTTCGTCCCAATCCGCCACCTCACCGGTCCGCTCACTATATCTTCGGGAACCAAAACATCCGTTACATCTTGAAGCCAAAGAA
Source organism: Hyphomicrobiales bacterium (assembly GCA_022360615.1). GTDB lineage: Bacteria > Pseudomonadota > Alphaproteobacteria > Rhizobiales > JAKSCL01 > JAKSCL01. The sequence goes on along the minus strand of JAKSCL010000323.1, from coordinate 18,140 downwards.
CCAGATCCGCATTGTCGATGTAGCGGCGTGCCCGGTTTATCCCCTCTTTCTCGATATCATCGTTACTCGCCCGAATCCCTGCCGTATCAACGAGGGTGGCCGCGTAACCCCCAAGATCGAGTCTGACCTCCAGGACATCCCGGGTTGTACCCGGTATGTCCGAGACTATTGCGATATCGCGCTCAGCAATACGGTTTAAAAGTGTGGACTTACCTGCGTTCGGCGCGCCGGCAATAACAATAACCAATCCATCGCGAATCCGTTCACCGGTCCGCGCATCGTCCAACCGCGTCGTGATCTCGTCTGCAACAACGCGTGCTAAACCCACGGCTTGCGTGAGAATCTCCGCCTCCACGTCGTCCTCGTCAGCAAAGTCGAAATGCGCCTCAGCCAACGCAAGGGCATTAAGAGTTTGTTCCCGCCACGAATCGATAAGTGACTTGAAATATCCCTCAATTTGGCGAAGCGCTTGTTTACGTTGTTGTTCCGTTTCAGAATCAATAAGATCGGCCAGACCTTCCGCCTCGGTCAAATCGATACGGCCGTTTATGAAGGCACGTCTTGCAAATTCGCCAGCCCTCGCTAAGCGAACGTCAGGCAAATCACCAAGCGCCCGTAAAGTTTCTGAAACAACTGACCGGCTGCCATGCACGTGCAGTTCGGCGGTATCTTCACCCGTAAAACTGTGAGGTTTTGGAAACCACAATACCAAGCCTCGGTCCAATGTTTCACGTGAAACAGGGTGGTAAATCCGTCGGACGACCGCGGTCCGCGGTTCCGGGAATCGACTAAGAATCGTTTCGAGAATGAATCGAGTTTTAGGACCGGAAATCCGGATAACGGCAACGCCCGCTTTTCCCGATCCGCTCGATAAGGCGACGATCGTTTCGGCGTTTCGCATACCCTCTCACCGTGAAACGGTTCAATCCAACCGCTTTCATCAATCAGATATTTCACTTGGGGACTTGTTTCGAATACGAATCGATTAAAGGCCCGTCACAAACCAGATAGGTTTCACTGATGTGTAAGCAACGATGTTGCCAGGAGCCTAACGTCCCTCGAAGGACGATAAAGCCAGCCGCCTATGGCGGCCAGCTATTACGTATTCATCGATTCGAAGAATTCGGCATTGTTTTTCGTCTGCCGCAGCTTATCGACTAAAAATTCAATAGCGTCGACCGTACCCATCGGAGCAAGGATACGGCGGAGCACGAAAGTCTTTTTAAGGTCCTCTTTCGAAACGAGGAGTTCTTCCTTACGTGTGCCGGACCGCTGAATGTCCATGGACGGGAATGTGCGCTTATCCGCGACTTTGCGGTCAAGAACAATCTCAGAGTTACCGGTGCCCTTGAACTCCTCGAAGATGACCTCGTCCATGCGGCTGCCCGTATCGATGAGCGCCGTTGCGATGATCGTCAACGAACCGCCTTCTTCGATATTCCGCGCCGCCCCAAAAAACCGCTTCGGTCTCTGCAAGGCATTTGCGTCGACACCGCCCGTCAGAACCTTGCCGGATGACGGAACCACCGTGTTGTAAGCACGGCCAAGCCGCGTGATCGAATCCAGCAAAATGACCACGTCGCGGCCGTGCTCAACGAGGCGCTTGGCCTTTTCGATCACCATCTCGGCGACCTGGACGTGCCGGACTGCCGGTTCGTCGAATGTAGAGCTCACGACCTCGCCACGGACTGAGCGCTGCATGTCCGTCACTTCTTCCGGCCGCTCATCGATCAAAAGAACGATCAGATAGCATTCTGGATGATTCGTGGTGATGGAGTGGGCGATGTTCTGCAGAAGAACCGTTTTGCCGGTGCGCGGCGGCGCCACGATGAGAGCCCGCTGACCTTTACCGAGCGGCGCGACCAAATCGATCACCCGCGCCGACAAATCCTTAATCGTCGGATCTTCAATCTCCATCCCAAGCCTTTCATCGGGATAGAGCGGCGTCAGATTATCGAAGTGGATCTTGTGACGGCCTTTTTCCGGGTCCTCGAAATTGATCCGGTTGACCTTCAAAAGCGCGAAATAACGCTCACCGTCCTTCGGACTTCTGATTTCACCTTCGACGGTATCGCCGGTACGCAAGCTGAAGCGTCGAATCTGGCTCGGACTGACATAGATATCGTCCGGGCCAGGGAGATAGTTCGCGTCCGGTGAGCGCAGGAAGCCGAAACCATCCTGCAGCACTTCCACAACGCCTTCTCCCATGATCTCGACTTCTTGACCCGCAAGCTGCTTCAGGATCGCAAACATCAGCTCCTGCTTTCGCAAGGTGCTGGCGTTCTCGACCTCAAGCTCTTCCGCGAACGTCAAAAGCTCCGTGGGGGTTTTTGTCTTGAGTTCCTGTAACTTCATTTCCCGCATGGGGAACCTTTATGAGAAAGCATGGGAAGGGAAGAGTTCGCGACAAACACATGCCGAGCTTCGCTTATCGTTTCGTGCCTTTAGGCACGGGCGCCCGACTAGGTTTTCGTGGGAATGATTGAGATGTACGCGACGCTTTGATTCGTTTCAAGGGCGATTCCGCAATGATAGCGGCAAAGACCCCTTCTTTTCTCAAAAAGGCCTGACGACAACGAGTATGACAATCGCAACCATCAGGAGCGTCGGGACCTCATTCATAAAGCGCCAATGCCTTTGCGAGCGCCGGTTTCGATCCTCGGCGAACGCCCTAACGGCCATCGAATAATAGCCGTGCACACCCGACATGACGAGGACCAAAAAAATCTTCGCATGCAACCACCCGCCTATGAACTGATAGCCCGTATGCGCTAACCACAACCCGAGCGCCCAGCTTACCACCATGGCCGGATTCATGATCGCCCGCAAAAGCCGGCGTTCCATGATTTTAAAGGTTTCGGATTGCGCCGATCCGCACGCCACATCCGCGTGGTAAACAAAAAGGCGGGGCAAATAGAGCATCGCCGCCATCCAGGCGATGATCGCGATCACATGGAAAGCCTTCACCCAGGGGTATGCCGCCGCAGGAGCAAGCAAAAACAAAAGCGCCGTTAGAACCGCCGTAATGCCAAGAAACCAGATGCCACGGCTCCATTTGACACCGCCTTCAATCATCGGCCCCTGACCCGGTCGACAAGCTGGTGAACATGTTCAATCGGCGTTGTCTTGTCGATCCCGTGCCCGAGGTTGACGATGAGCGGCCCGTTTCCAAGCGTCTCCAAAAGCGTGTCGACAGCACGCTGCAACCCATCACCGCCCTCGATCAACAGGCCAGGATCGATATTGCCTTGAAGGGCCACGTTCGATTGCAGGACCTCTTTTGCCCATTCAAGATCGACAGTCTGATCTAGAGAAACGGCCTGGACAGGGAGCCTCTCCACCACCTTTAGATAGCCTTCACCCGACTTCCTCGGAAAAACAATGATTGGGATATGGGGATGCTGGCGGCGGACGCGTTCAATGATCCGGCCAACCGGCTCAAGCGACCAACGGTCGAAGTCAGCGCCTTCGAGCACGCCCGCCCAGCTCTCGAAGATCTGCAGGCAATCAACCCCTGCTTCCACCTTCCGGCAAAGATAATCGCTGGAGGCCTCGACAAGCAGATCGATAACGGTTTGAAGGCGCTCCGGCGCCTCCTTTGCGACAGCTCTAATCGGTGCGAGATCGGGCGTCCCGCGGCCCGCGATCATATAGCTCGCAACGGTCCACGGCGCCCCGCAAAAGCCGATGAGCGCCTTTTCATCGTCAAGCTCCGCCCGGGTTTGCGCAACCGCCTCAAAGACTGGCTCCAGATGGCTCAGCAGTTTCTCCCCGTCATATGGCGAAAGATCACCCGCCGTCCCGATTGGATCAAGCCGCGGGCCTTCACCCTCTTCAAACCAAAGCCTTTGGCCAAGCGCATGCGGCACAACGAGAATATCCGAAAAAATGATGGCCGCATCAAAGTCGAAGCGCCTGATGGGCTGAAGCGTTACTTCGGCAGCAAGCTCCGGCCGGTAGCAAAGATCCAAAAATCCCCCCGCCTTTGCCCGTACCTCCCGGTACTCTGGCAAATAGCGTCCAGCCTGGCGCATGAGCCAAATCGGCGGAGGGGTCATGGTTTCGCCCTGAAGAACGGAAATGAATGAACTCATCCCCACGCCTCTAAAAAGATAAGGATTCTAGATTCCATTCTTTCTTCTTTATCTGTTTGAGGGTGGATAGCCGTCATCCGACACAATCCGCTGCCATTCACCGGTTATCCACCACAAGCCATTCTAAAGCTGATTTCACCTTATATCGCCTGACAACGGGACTAATTTTAAAACCAAAGATGGTTCAACATCTTCCCGCTGACCGCCTTGCGTCTTTCTTGATGGCAAGCTGTGGATCACACCCCCATTTAGATTTCATTAACCAATCAGGCACAGCGCTCAAAAACATCTTCGCAACGCCAACCGTTGGGATTCGCTGTGGACAATGCGGCGGTACAGCAGCATTTATTCAGAATGCTTTAAAGCAGCCATGAACAAGCCACGACTTATCCAAGCAGGTCCCTCATGGGCACACGGCGCGCCCACAGCTATTTTCACCTTCATCTCGTCTCCGATTCGACCGGCGAAACGCTTTTAACGGTCACCCGGGCCGCCGCCGCCCGTTACCCCAAGGCGCGTGCGATTGAACACGTCTATTCCCTCATCCGGTCTCAGAATCAGCTTGAGTCGGTCATGCGCGATATCGAGGAAGCACCGGGTATCGTTCTTTACACTTTGGTGGACGAGAAACTTGGCGATTGGTTCGAAAAGAAATGCGCAGAAATCTCCTGCCCCTGCGTTTCCGTCCTTGACCCGGTTCTCAATGTTTTCCGGAGCTATCTGGGCGTACCGCAAACAACGCCGCGTGCCGGCGCCCAGCACGTACTCGATACGTCTTATTTCAAGCGCATCGACGCACTGAACTACACGCTCTTTCACGATGACGGTCAAAGCCCGAGCGGCTTAAGCGAAGCCGACATCGTGCTTGTTGGGGTAAGCCGCACATCGAAAACGCCAACGAGCATCTATCTTGCCAACCGCGGGCTCAAAGTCGCGAACATCCCATTGGTTCCGCACGTTCCGGTGCCGAAAGAAGTCAAGACGCTGACAACCGCTCTTGTCGTCGGTCTCGTCGCAAGCCCCGATCGCATACGTCAAATCCGCCAAAACCGGCTCTTGGCCATGCAGGGGGAACAAGATGATAGCTATGTGGACCAGGATGCGATCTCCGATGAAATCGCGTTTAGCCGCAAACTCTTTGCCAGCAACAACTGGCCCGTCATTGACGTAACGCGGCGATCCATTGAAGAGACGGCTGCAGGCATTCTTCAGCTTTGGCGTAAACACAAGGAAGCGCTCGAAACAGCGGAGCACGAACGCGCGCCATGAGAGAAAACGGATCGACGGCATCCCTCGCATACCGCCCCTTCCAGCCGGAAGACGCGCCGCCCCTTGTGCTCGCCTCCGGCTCATCCATCAGACGCCAAATGCTGGAAAATACCGGCCTCGTTTTCGATGTCGAACCCTCGTCAATCGACGAGGATGCCGTCAAGGCTGCTCTTTTACGGGATCCTAATATGCAGGCTGGCGACCTTGCCGTGCTTCTTGCTGAAGCAAAGGCAACCGACGTATCCAACCGCCATCGCGGCAAGGTGATCATAGGGGCCGATCAGGTTCTTTCCTTTAACGGCGCACTCCTTTCAAAATCGCCAAATATCGCCAAAGTCCGGCGGCAGCTTCTCGATATGGCCGGCAAAACCCACTGTCTTATTTCGGCTTCCGTGCTTGTCCGCGATGGCATTATCCTCTGGCGCCGAGCCGACACGGTTTACGTCACAATGCGGAAATTATCTCCCGCCTTTGTCGGCGCCTATCTCGCCGAAGCCGGCGAGGACGTATTGAAAAGCGTGGGCGGCTATCAGTTGGAAGGCCTAGGCGCGCAGCTGCTTGAACGTATAGAAGGCGATTATTTCACCGTTCTCGGCCTGCCGCTTTTGCCACTCCTTGATGCATTGCGCGATCATGCGGCACTCAGTTCATGACGGCATTGCTGAAGAAAGCTTGCGTCATCGGCGATCCAATCGCCCATTCGCTCTCACCGGTCATTCACGGCTTTTGGATTTCCCAATACGGCGTCAACGCCGCTTATGAGCGCGCCCATGTGGCGGTACGGGAATTTCCAGGTTTTATATCGGCGCTCCGCGCCAACGGATATGTCGGTGCAAATGTCACCGTTCCCCACAAAGAAACAGCCTACCGACTGGTGGATCGCTTAGACGAAACAGCTAAAGGCATCAGTGCCGTGAATACGCTTTGGTTTGACGGCGATGTCCTTGCCGGCGCCAACAGCGATGTCGCAGGGTTCCTCGGCAATCTCGATGAGGGCTCGCCAGGCTGGGATGAAGGCGTGCAGATCGCCACGGTGATCGGCGCGGGCGGTGCGGCGCGTGCCGTCATAAAGGCGCTCGATAACCGCAATGTCCCTGAAATCCGCATCACCAACCGAACCGAAGGCCGCGCCCGGCAATTGCTTGCCGACCTTCGGATTGACGCTGAAATCATTCAGTGGGAAAAAATTCAGACTGCTGTCGAAAGAGCAGACCTTATCGTCAACACAACAACCCTCGGTATGGCCGGCCATACTGCACTTGAACTCGATCTTTCCGCCGCCGTTTCGACCGCGCTTGTCACCGATATCGTTTACACGCCCCTGAAAACACCGCTTCTTGAAGCAGCCGAACGCACCGGCCTTCGGACCGTCGACGGTTTGGGCATGCTGCTGCATCAAGCCGTTTTGGGATTCACCCATTGGTTTGGGTTAACGCCGCAAGTCACGCCGGCTTTGCGGACGGCCGTCCTTACCGCACTCCGCGAAAAGGCGGTGTGACCATGTTGCGTATCGGGCTGACCGGATCGATCGGAACGGGGAAATCAACGACAGCAAAAATGTTCGCAGAACGCGGCATTCCGATTTTCAACGCCGATGCCGCCGTACACGGACTCTATCAAGGGGCAGCCGCACCGCTTATTGAAAAGGCCTTTCCCGGCACCACGAAGAACGGCGTCGTCGACCGTAACGCCTTGTCGGAACGTATTCTCGATGACGCCAACGCGCTCAAAGTGCTCGAAGCTATTGTGCACCCGCTTGTCCGGGAGGCGCAGGACAGTTTTGCGAACGAATCGAAAATCGCAGGCGATGACATGGCCGTCTATGAAATCCCGCTCCTGTTCGAGACCGGTTCGCCTGAACGTTTCGATGCCATCGTCGTGACGACGGTTGACCCCGATATCCAAAAGGGCCGGGTTCTTGAACGACCCGGTATGACCGGGGAAAAACTTAAAGCCATACTCAAGCGGCAGCTACCCGATCATGAGAAACGCAAGCGCGCGGACTTTATTGTGGATACGTCACAAGGCTTTGAACGTGCCCGTGAGCAAGTCGATACAATCATTGCGGAACTGAAACAAAAAATCGCCATGCCTTAAAACCCATGTTGAGACAGCTAATCAATGCGCGATATTATTCTCGATACCGAAACGACCGGGCTTGATGCGCGCGGCAGCGACCGCATTGTCGAAATCGGATGTGTCGAGTTGTTGAATCAGATTCCGACCGGCAAGACTTGGCAACGCTACATCAATCCCGAGCGCGACATGCCCATCGAGGCCTTTCGCGTGCACGGCCTTTCAGCCGAGTTTCTTTCAGACAAACCGGTCTTTGCCAATATCGCCAGTTCCTTCCTCGAGTTTCTTGGCGATGGGCGTCTCGTGATACACAACGCCTCCTTCGATATGGGCTTCATCAATGCGGAGCTTGAACGGGTTGGCGCGGCTGCAATTCCTATGCACCGGGTTGTGGATACGCTTGACCTCGCCCGGCGCAAGCACCCGGGCGCGCAGAACAGCCTCGATGCGCTCTGTCAACGTTACGGTATCGACAACACCAAGCGGGAGCTGCACGGCGCGCTTCTCGACGCCCAGCTTCTCTGTGAGGTGTTCATTGAATTGACGGGCGGCCGGCAGGCGGCATTCGAACTCGGCCGACAGCACAGCTCAACCACCCGCGTCAGGGCTGCTGCCAAAAGCGCCGAGCCGCGCAGAATCCCGCAGCCATTTCAGATGGACGATCAGACGCGTGCCGCCCACCGCGCCTTTGTCAGCACCTTTTCAGGTGAACCGATCTGGGCGCGTTATGATGGGGAAATCGCGGCAGCCTCCGGTTCGGACAAAACCCGAAAATAAAATCTCATGGAAAAGCGTTTGGCTTAGCCGTCAGCCTGTTCCTTGCTTTTTGCGCTTTCTTGTGCAGCCGCTGCGCGCTCCAAGCGCTGCCGGTAAAGAGCGGCGAAATCGATCGGGTCGATCATCAAGGGCGGAAAGCCACCATTGCGTGTGGCATCGGCAATCACCTGCCGTGCAAAAGGAAAGAGAATGCGCGGGCATTCGATAAGAACGACGGCATGCAGGCTTTCCTGCGGCACGTTCTGAATCCGGAAAACGCCGGCATACCGCAGCTCAACCGCGAAAACCGCCGGAGGCGTTGATCCTTCAGATTCGCCTTCCGCTTGTGCTGTTCCATTGGCGTTAATGCCGATTTCCACCTCGAAATTATCGCTGCCGAGGGTTGTCGCATCCACATTGACACCGATCTCGATTTTCGGCGGGCTTTTCTGAGGGATCAGTGCTTGCGGCGCACCTGGATTCTCAAAGGACAGATCCTTCACATATTGAAGAAGAACGTTAATGCTCGGTGCCGCCGGTGCGGAGCCCCCACCGCCTGCTGCGGCGCCTTCGCCATTTCCCTTCGGCGTGTTTCCCGGCTCATCGGCCATTGCGACGCGTCTCCAACTAACTGATGTAATACTTTGATCCGCTGGCCGGAAACGATCCGGCTTTACGGTCGGCTAGCACGCCCAAGGGACGTGCACAAGGCCAGAGGCTTTATGGGGGTTATCTTATGATGTGTGCCAAGGGGACTTTGGATCGGGTTTACCGGTTCCCTCTCGCATCTCTTCAGAATCTGGGAAATCCACCTCAACAGCTTCACCTTCGATAATGGTTCCGTCCTGCCGGTGTGGCTCTGACCGGTTTCTCGTCGTATGGCTCTCCGAATAACTCGTCACGACGACATGCTTTTTAAACCAGCCATGGGCACGTCGGCGAAGCGCGGTGCGCACCACGGGCATCAGCAGAGCAAAACCGATCGCATCGGTGAAAAACCCGGGTGTCAGAAGAAATGCGCCGGCAACGAGAAGGAATGCTCCATCGGCAACGCTGTCGACGGGAACACGGCCACTATCCATATCGTTTCGCGCTTGTGTAAGCACCGCCAGACCTTGGCGGCGTAGCAGAGCCGTCCCGATAATGGCTGTGAGAACCACAATCCCAAGCGTTGGCAGAAGACCGATGAGGGATCCAACCTGGATAAACAGAGCGATTTCGATGATCGGAATGCCGATGAAAGCCGCTAAGATGAGATAAAACAGCATCAAAACCTACCGAAACGCTGAAACGAAAGCCCACCATTCCCATATGAGTATTGCATGAATTTTCTAGAACCGCTTTCTTAGGGCTTGGCATGCCACTGGTAGGTCGCGTATGACGCCTTACATGGTAATGTGCGAGCCGGCGTAGAGCCGTGCATCAAGCCGCATAGCGCCTGGGCCTGATCATACATTATGGACGCGCGTAAAAGCGCGCAAACAACATTGGATGTGCCGGCAAGAACCGTGTTTGACATCTCAACAATCATATTCCTGGTATTAGCCGTCGTAATTTTCCTTCGGTTGAGAAGCGTTCTCGGGCGCCGCACTGGCCATGAACGTCCGCCGATGGATTATCCGGCTAGCGGTGCAGCAGGCGGAAACGACAAAGTCGTTAATCTGCCGACCAGTGGTCGTCCAGCCGGTGAAACGACCGGCATTGGCGGAAAGCCCGACGATATTGACGAGGAAGCCTGGAAAGACTTTGCAAAACCGGGCACAGTTCTGTCGGAAGGCTTGCTCGCCATCCGCAACGTCGACCGGGCATTCGAACCGCGGGAGTTCCTGCAAGGGGCCGAGGCGGCTTATGAAATGATCGTCACAGCCTTTGCTGATGGCGACCGCCGCATGCTGCGTTCGCTTTTGAGCCCTGATGTCTTTGACGGCTTCATTGCGGCCATTTCCGACCGCGAGGCACGCGGCGAGCGCATCGAATCCCGCTTTATCGGTATTTCGGCGGCGGACATCCAGGACGCCGAACTCAAGGGTTCGGTTGCGCATGTGACCGTGAAATTCCGGAGCCAGCTTGTTTCAGCAACGCTTAGCAAGGATGGCGATGTCGTTGAGGGGGACACGCAGACCGTCTCAGACGTCACGGATGTATGGACATTCGCCCGCGATACAAATTCCCGTGATCCAAACTGGCAATTGGTGGCGACAGAGGCTGGTGATTGAGGCAGGGCATTCCAGCAACTCTTCATCCCTCTTCGCGTCACATTCGCTCTGTCTTTTTGCTTTTGTTTTCGCCTCTGGCCTCTGGGCCATGACCGTCGCTGCTTCTGAAGCAATTTCAAACCTCCCCGACGGGACACCGCTTGAACCGATAGGTTTCGAAGCGCTCTCTGGTTGGCGGGAAGACGATCATGCTGCGGCACTGAAGGTTTTCCAGGTGTCCTGTAAGGTCCGCCACGACCGCGCCGCGGCTCTCCGTCCCGGTCGTGCGGATACCGAAGCAGCCTCCGGTTTCATTGAGATCTGCGCCCGCGCTCTGGGCCTGACGGAAAGCTTGTCCGCCATAAAGGCGCGGCAGTTTTTTGAAAACCATTTCACACCCTATCGCGTTTCCCCTAGCCCGGCCGGTTTGCTGACCGGATATTTCGAACCTGAATTGGACGGTGCCAAGCAAAAAGACGACCGGTTCACGGTACCGCTTTATGCGCGGCCGCAGGATCTCGTCTCAATCAATGACGGCAATCGGCCAGACCAGTTCCCGAAAGAACTGGACGCTGCGCGTCAAACGGCAAAGGGGCTTGTGCCCCATTTTGATCGTCCGGCCATCGAAGACGGCGCCCTTTCAGGAAAGGGTCTCGAACTTGTCTATCTCGCCGATCCGGTCGATGCTTTTTTTGCCCATATCCAAGGATCACTGACGGTAAGACTGCGGGATGACTCGGTCATACGTCTGGGTTTTGCCGGCAAGTCCGGCCACTCCTACACGTCGATCGGCAGACTGATGCGTGAAGATGGCCTTTTCGATGAACGCACTGTCGGTGCCGAGGAGATAAAAGCCTGGCTTCGCGCCAACCCCGAAGCCGCACGCCATTACATGCGCCAGAACCGCTCCTTTATTTTCTTCCAGGCGAATGATGAACTTGAAACGTCGCTTGGTCCGGTTGGCGGCGAAGGTGTTCAGTTAACCGCCGGGCGGAGCTTAGCGATCGATACGTCGCTTCACGCCTATGGAACGCTCATATGGGTGTCTGCGTATTTACCGCTGGGTGCCAAAGGCGAAACGAGAGCGTTTCGCCGATTGATGATTGCGCAAGACACAGGCTCCGCCATTGTTGGCCCCGCACGTGCCGATATCTTTTTCGGAAGCGGGGCTGATGCGGGCGAAGTGGCCGGCCGCGTTCAACATCCGCCGGAGGATTTTGTGGTTCTTCTGCCGAAACCAGGCAAAGACGGATGACGCGGAAAAAGCCGGCGGATCAATCCGGCCTCGACCCTGAAGATGCCGAACTCTGGTCGAAAGTAGCGGAAAGCGTCAAACCGTTGAAACCGCCGCATGCCGCTCCCCGGCTATCGCGGGCCACTCCACTGGACACAAAAACCGAAAAAGCCAAAAGCACTGTCGAGGCAACGCCGCGCCCAGTGAAATGGAACGGCCGTCTGCCGCTCTCAAGCAAGCCGCCTACCCAAAAAGCAGAGACGCCCCCCAAGCTCGAGCCGCGCACCCGCCAGCGCATCTCAAAAGGGCAATTGCCCATCGAGGCCCGCATCGACCTCCATGGCATGCGCCAGAACGAAGCGCATGACGCTCTGCGCCGGTTTCTCATCTCCGCGCAGAGCCGCGGTCACCGCAATGTTCTGGTGATTACAGGTAAGGGTTCGGCCCGGGGTTCGGACCATTCTTGGTGGCAGGCAAGGGAGGAGCCAGGCGTACTGCGCCGCCTCGTGCCGCAATGGCTGATGCGGGCTGATTTACGTCCGCTTGTGATCGGCATTGAAACCGCGCACCGCAATCATGGCGGGGAAGGTGCGCTTTACGTGCGCCTTAGGCGGAAAACCGTAACGCGGTAAATCCTCTCGGGCGATCAAAGAATAAACCGGCTCAGATCAGCATTCCGGGCAAGATCACCGATATGGCTCTCGACGAAATCCGCATCCACCGTGACCGTTTCGCCCGAACGGTCCGGGGCATTGAAAGAGATGTCATCGAGAATCCGTTCCATCACCGTCTGCAATCGCCTTGCGCCGATGTTTTCAACGGTCGAGTTGATGTCAACAGCGATACCCGCAATGGCATCGATAGCGTCGTCGGTGAAGTCAAGCGCCACGCCTTCGGTGTCCATCAAGGCCCTGTACTGCTTGATCAGACTCGCCTCGGTTTCCGTCAGAATGCGCCTGAAGTCTTCCTTATCGAGGGGGCGCAATTCCACCCGGATCGGCAGGCGGCCCTGAAGCTCAGGCAAAAGATCGGAGGGCTTCGCAACATGGAACGCGCCTGAGGCGATAAAGAGAATATGATCGGTTTTCACCGGCCCGTGTTTTGTTGAAACGGTCGTTCCTTCAATAAGCGGCAAAAGATCGCGCTGCACACCCTCGCGGCTCACATCGCCGCCCATGCGGCCCTCACGGGCGCAGATTTTGTCGATCTCATCGAGAAAAACGATGCCGTCATTCTCGGTGATCTCGATGGCCTCCTGCAGGATCTGATCATCGTCGAGCAGTTTGTCCGATTCCTCAGCGATCAAGATATCGTAGGAATCGCGCACATTGAGCCGCCGGCTTTTCATGCGTTGCCCGAAGGCTTTGCCCAACATGTCGTTCAGATTGATCATGCCGACGCTCGCCCCCGGCATACCCGGCACATCGAAAGCTGGCAGGCCGGAACCGGTGTCGCGCACCTGAACCTCGATTTCCCGGTCATCCAGCTCGCCAGAACGCAGCCGCTGCCGGAATGTATCGCGCGTCGCTTTTGAACCGGTTTCGCCGACAAGCGCGTCAAGAACCCGTTCCTCAGCGTTTAAATGCGCGCGCGCCTGCACATCCTTGCGTTTTCCCTCGCGCACCAGCCCGATGGCTGCTTCAACCAGATCGCGTACGATCTGCTCGACATCGCGGCCCACATAGCCCACTTCCGTGAATTTCGTCGCCTCGATCTTGATGAAAGGGGCATTGGCGAGCTTTGCGAGCCGCCTTGAAATCTCGGTCTTGCCCACGCCCGTCGGGCCAATCATCAAAATATTCTTCGGCAGAACCTCTTCGCGCATATCGCCTTCAAGCTGCTGACGCCGCCAGCGGTTGCGCAGCGCAATCGCAACAGCGCGTTTGGCATCCTTCTGGCCGATAATATAGCGGTCGAGCTCGGATACGATCTCGCGGGGGGAAAAATTCGTCATACGCACTCCTCAGCGCTGAAAGCCTTGTATTCCATTAAAAACATTGCGCCCTCAGCGTCGCGATAACTCTCAAATGGTGTGGGAACGGCTCTGGTGTAGGCCCGCATTGCCCGAAAACGCTTGGCATAGGGGTTTGTGATCACCCGGATAGGTGTCATGAAAGCTCCACTCATGGGCGTATCGGCGGTAGAGCGTCACGAAACCGGCCTTCGGGCAGAAGCCCGATGAAGAGATTCCGGATTGCGGTCCACGCGGTTCCAAGAAGAACCACAAAACCGCCAATGCTCATTAAGGTGAGAATGATGACCAAATCATCCGACAGCCCCGCCCCGGATATGGTGGCATAGACCGCTGCGCCCAAATAGATGAGCGAGGAGGCAAGAAGGGCTCGCCTGTCGATCAAAAGCGCGATGCCGCTTAGAAGTGAGACAAAAAGGAATATCCGTGTCGCCTCGCCAAACGATTGAATATCCAGACCATGTTGGACACCGCCCACAGCCGCATGAACCAGAAGCGGGGCGGCCAGCATATGAAGCCAAAGGCCGCATTCCGAAAATCGTGTCAGGCGGCGCGGATCGCGAATGTCGTAGGAAAGTGCTGCGATAAAAACCGCAAGTCCAACAAGCCCGGCGACGATACGTGAATTGGCCTCCGCCCAATCGGGATAATTCCAGAATGTGAAGGCAAGCGCAGTTCCTGCCAACGTCGCGGCAATTGCAAACAGCGCAAACGGCAGCCGGAACCGCCAGTAAAAGAGAACCGTTGCCGCTAATGCTGCAAGAAACGCAACCGTGAGCGGCATCCCCTCGGGCGGGACCGAAGATGGAGCGGGAACAAACGTTAAGAACCCTCCGGCGATGCCGGCGACACCCGCGACAAAGCCAAGAATGACAATGCTTGAGAGCGGCAACCTCAGCCGGCGCGTGATCCATTCAGCAAAAAGCCAGGCAATACCCGCAAACCCCAGCCAAATCGCGACCGCAATCAAAGGAGCGGTATCCGGTCTGTGCCAATTCCCGGTCAACCAGACACCGAGCGAAGCGGCGCCGGAGCCGAGCAGCAAAAGGCCAAGAGCGAGGAAGAAATCACGGAATCCCCTGAACAGCCGGAACGGCTCGTCGCCGCTTGCATAGGTCACGGCCTCGCCGCGCCGCTGAGCCGCGAGCGCCTTTAGGCGTTCTGCCTGATCAACGGATATGATCCCTTCCGCGATCCCGAGTTCGAGATCGGCATCACTGAGCATCGAGTTGTTCAAGAACGATCTCCCTGTTGGTGTAGACGCAGATATCGGCTGCGATTTCCATGGCCTTGCGGGCAATCGTCTCCGCGTCGTTATCGGTTTCCAAGAGCGCGCGCGCTGCGGCGAGCGCATAGTTGCCGCCCGAGCCGATGCCCATGACGCCGCCATCGGGTTCGAGGACATCCCCCGTTCCAGAGAGGACGAGGCTCGCCGATTTGTCTGCGACGATCATCATCGCCTCCAAGCGGCGCAAATAGCGGTCGGTGCGCCAGTCCTTGGCGAGCTCGACGCATGCCCGCATCAACTGTGCGGGATATTGCTCAAGTTTTGATTCGAGCCGTTCAAACAGTGTGAAGGCATCCGCGGTCGCGCCCGCGAAACCTCCGATCACGGAACCATCGCCGATGGGACGCACTTTCTTCGCCCGGTGCTTGATAACCGTCTGCCCGAGACTGACCTGTCCATCGCCGGCAACCACCACTTTCCCGCCCTTGCGGACCGTGAGAATCGTCGTGCCGTGCCAAGTTGCGAATGCGCTATCAGAGCGGGGTTCAATCATTGCGCATGCCTTTTCGAAAGAAATGAAGAAGCGGGCACAGCATGCAGCCCGCTTGCGGTTTCCATGATCTATTCCTTGCAAGGCATTTCGGAAAGAGTTTCGTACGCGCGGTGAGTTTGCCCCGGCCCTTCTATAGTCAAGTGCGGGGAAGGCTGCTAGAAACCGGCTTCATTTCAAGAGGGCTGCCGGTCGGCAGGAAATCATGCGCAAAGCGGAAATCGCTCGAAAAACCCGGGAAACGGACATTGCAGTGATTGTGTCTCTCGACGGAACCGGTAGCTCCGACATCAAGACGGGCGTGGGATTTCTGGACCATATGCTCGATCAGCTCGCGCGTCACGGGCTTTTCGATATCGCCGTCAAGGCGGCCGGCGATCTCCATATCGATTTCCACCATACTGCGGAAGATGTGGGCATCGCTCTTGGCCAAGCGTTCGGGCAAGCCCTTGGCGATATGCGCGGTATCCGACGCTATGCCGATGCAACCGTGCCGATGGACGAGGCGTTGACACGTGTCGCCGTCGACATCTCCGGTCGGCCGGTCCTGGTTTGGCGCGTGGCCTTCAGTACCGGGAAAATCGGTGACATGGACACGGAGCTTTTCCGCGAGTGGTTTCACGCATTTGCGCAGAATGCGGGAATAGCCCTGCACGTTGAGACGTTTTACGGCGAGAACAATCACCACATTGCCGAATCCTGCTTCAAGGGTCTAGCGAGGGCTCTGCGTGCCGCTGTCGAGATCGACGACCGGGCGAAAGACGCCGTGCCCTCCACCAAAGGCCAGCTTGGCAGCTGAAAAGAGGTTTGTGATGGCGAGCTATACTGTGCATATCCCCCCCGAGGGGGCGCCACGCACCCTCGAAGCGGCCGACCGCATGGTTTTCGTCAAGGAGAGTTTTAGTTTCTGGGCTTTCCTGGTTCCGCTCATCTGGATGCTCGTACATCGCATGTGGCTGGTTTTTCTCGGCTTTCTGGCGGTTGTGCTGGCGTTGCAGCTCGTCGTGATGGGTCTTGATCTTCGCGATGAAGCTGCCGCCGCGGCTTTTCTTTGCCTCCAGCTCTTGTTTGCCTTTGAGGCGAATGCGCTTCGCCGCTGGAGCTTGCAGAGAAAGGGCTGGACGATATTGGCCGTCGTATCGGGCCAAAACCTGCCCGAATGCGAGGAGAAGGTGCTCGCTTGGTGGCTTGGTGATCGACCGGAAGCCGCAGCCGGAGTTCGGCCAACGGCCGGGGAAACAGGCACGCGCCCGGCGCCCGCCGCGGATAACGAGGTGATCGGCTTGTTCCCCGATCCCGAACCGCGCAGCAGATAAGGAAACCGCATCCATGCGGCTCGCAATCATCGATTATGGATCCGGCAACCTGCGCTCGGCAGAAAAAGCCTTTGAGCATGCCGCCCGTGAGACAGGCACCAATGCCGAGATTGCCGTTACCGATAATCCAGAAGCCGTCGCTGCGGCGGACCGCATCGTTCTTCCAGGCGTCGGTGCCTTTGCAGATTGCAAAAAAGGCATCGATGCGGTCGCCGGTATGCATGAGGCGATCGCGGAGACCGTTGAAAAAAAAGGCCGGCCCTTTCTCGGCATCTGTGTCGGCATGCAATTGATGGCCGCACGTGGGCTCGAAAAAGAAATCACCGATGGTTTCGGTTGGATTGCAGGCGATGTCTGCAAGATCAGGCCGGACGATCCCGATCTGAAAGTGCCCCATATGGGCTGGAACACGATTGAGGCAGGCCCGCACCCGCTTCTTGAGAACATCCCGACAGGTGCGGGCGGACTGCACGCCTATTTCGTCCACTCCTTCCATTTGGAGGCCGCGAACGAAAACGACGTGCTTGCCCGGACCGATTACGGCGGGGCCGTCACGGCCATTGTGGGCAAGGACAATGTGGCCGGTACGCAGTTCCACCCGGAAAAGAGCCAAGCACTTGGCCTGGCTCTGATCGCGAATTTTCTCAGGTGGTCGCCTTAGAAAAGCTCTTTTTGCTTCTCTTCCTCAACAGTCCTCTTCGTGACCGTACGCGTTTCAATATGCAGCGACGGATCAACGCCCTTTGCTTCGTCGGGATACAGCACTGCGAAGCGACGATACGCCTCCCCTTCAACGCCCATTAGACCGGAGAACCTCTCGCCGCCCCAGACTTCGTAGAGACGGCGCGGATCAACGTCAAATTTGGCGCAGATTTCGCGGACTTTTGTTCCAAGCCACCGCATATGGGTGGCTTCTATGGCTTCTTCACGGGTCAGCCTGCCTTCGGACATTTTTACGTCTCCTGCAAAAAAAGACGCGGTGCCCACCCAACACAAATTGACGTCCATGTGCATTCGATGCACATTCAGTATCGCTGAAAAGCAACTCATTACGTGCATGAAAGCACGCGCGATGTGATTTGCTTGTAACCACAGGCACCGCCGTTAGTGGTTCAGAAGGGCCGGGTGGCAGCCCGGCCCTTCTTTCGTTGGGTCGCTCAAAGCTATCCTGTCGCCATTTACGATCAAGTCTTGACATCGCATTTTTTCAGCGGTGCAGGCGCATTTAGATACTTGACGAATCGTTTGATAGTATAGGTCACTTACTCAAGTAGTTTTCGGATGAAAAATTATTGTGTTGTCAAGACGAATCTCCTTTTGGATTTCGTCTCTGCCGTAACCGCAGGTTGTCGCAATGAACCTCGATCTCCAATGGTGGGCGCATGTCACTTCGATTTTGACCTTCATGATCGCCTTTGTCAGCGCCGGGATTGGCATCTGGGAGTATCTG
>JAKSCL010000165.1 GCA_022360615.1 Hyphomicrobiales bacterium | reverse complement strand
GATGAGGGTCCGGGCGCCTCAGCCGGCGGACGGCTCGCGCTCTGCCCATCGTCCGCCGGAAGAGCGGCAACCCCTTCGCGCGTCGGCGGGGCTTGCGCTGCGGGTTCTGCGAAACCGTCCTCGGTCAAGGGCGGCAGACCGTCGTCGCGTGTTCGTACACCCTCTTCTTGCACGGTCACCGGCACCGCGCTAGCGGCCTCTTTCGCTGTCTGCCCGATCTCTTCGGTCGGCGTGTTCTCGACACTGGTCAAGCCGGGAGCCACTCCCGCATCGGGTAGAACGGCACTGCCAGGATCGAGGACCGTTGGAGCAACCGGGCGCGCCAAGTCCACCACATAACCGCCATCCTCGGGAAAAGCCCGGAGGCCGATGCCGTCTTCAGCGAGCGTGATATCGACTTCAAAGCCGTCTTTTCCGTTGTCTGCCGAAATTTCGGCAACCATATCCGGCAAATCAGCCCTTATCGGCCCAAGATCCAAGTTTCCAAACCGGCTGAAACTAATCTTCGCCGACCGGCCATCCCGCGACACACCGGCTTGCAGGCCGGGCGCATGCGCCCAGTCGAAGAACAAACGCGTGAAGGTGGGCTGACGCCCGACGCGCAACTCAATTCTCGACGCCTCAGCCAGCCGGACCTCACGCTCAATCTGCTCCCGTACACGCCGTTCGGCCTCTTCGGCCTCGCGCGCAAGCTGGGCGACGATATCGGGCGGAAGGCCGGGTGGCGGCCCCGACCAGTTTTGGGGCAGGAGATCGACAAAAAGCCTGTTGCCGGCAGCCATGGCGTGGATGCGCAGGAGCTGCGCCAGCGCAAACCGCACCGCGCTGCCATCTGGATCGAGCCTTCCGATGGTCAAATAGTCTGAAAGAGTAAGGTCGACGCCCTCGATCGAGATATCGACCGGCTCTCCAAAATTGACGACAAGGACACCGGTCGTGGATGTGACCTCATAATCCGGCAACTCGGAAAACTCGAAGATCATTCGCCCGAAGCCTGGTTCGGCGCGTGCATCGATAAGCGCCGTTATCTCCGCCCGGGCATCCGCTGCGAGTCCTCCAACGGTCAAGGCGAGCACGAACGGCAAAAGAGCCGCGGTCCGGGAGACTATTCCGAACGCGGCTTTGGCCGCCCGGTACACGGCGGAACGCCCTGCAAAAGACACTCTGAAACTGCTGCCAGCCGGCATAAAAGCTCACACCCTTCGGCGCCCGCCCGATGGGGCGTAGCGAAACCAGCGTCACACTAGAGGGCGCGGGTAAATACCCGTTTAAGGCTAAACCACGAGAATCTAGTAGCTTTCAGCTATCGTTGCCGATTTTGGGAAGCGCCGTTGCATCGGGCAAACCGGGTTCGGACCTTTGCGGCGGCCTGGCCAGTTCAATCGTCAGAACCTGCGCGCGCGCGGGCTTCATTCTAGCAAGGATTTCGCCCATTTTCCGCGCGTTCATCTGCCTCACGACGGATACCATGATGTCGAGATCAAGTGTGTCGAAAATCCGCGCCGCTTCTTTTGGCTTCATGTTTTCATACATGGTGACAAGATCCTGCAGGCGCTGCGTCTCCTCTTGTTCCCGCTCTTCAACAGCGGCGATGATGCGCTGTTCGATGGCGCTTAGCTCGGCAAGACGCTGCTCCAGTTGGTTCTCGGCAGCTTCCAGGAGACGTTCGCGAAGGTCGAGCGATTCCTCGCGCCGCTCGAGCATCTGGCGCCGCTCGGCGAGGCGTTCCAGAACAGCCCGCTCGGATGTGTTTTCACCCTGCAGGCCGTCATCCAGATTGATCGCTTGCCCCTCTGCAGGTTCCGCCGCTTCAGCGTCGTCAACCGCCGTCCCATCCAGCCCGGCACTCCCGGTTCCGGCGGCGTTTTGCGCATTCGCGGCAGGTGTCAGAAGCGCGACCGTGTCGATCTCACCGCTTGAAAGGACATCAAGCCCTTTCGACGCCAGCAGGCAGAACGCCGCAAGCGCCGCGACCGGAAGAATCCGTACCCGGCCCGCATGCCGGACTGTTTTGCCAAAATGCATCATGATCAGGCCGCCCGCGACCGGATAGCCTCAAGCGCCGAGCCGCCGACCGGTCTGCGCGGCGGTGCATCTTGGACGGCGGCGGCACCCTGCTCTTGCGCGTGCCCGTCTGGCGCATGCTGAGCAAGAACCGCATGCCCATCGCGCACATGCGCTTCCAGCCGCCGGATCAGCGCATCGCCCGTTTTGATGCGCATGCTGAGCGTGTCCTCGCAATCCTCAGCGGTCGCCTTCAAGGTGTGGATGGCATGCTCGGCCCGCGCAGTTGCCTGCAGAAGATCGGCAATGACATCGCGCATCATCTCCTCATCAGCCCGGAAAATCTTCAGACGCCGATTTAGGACAAAGCAATAGGCTATTGTTAAGACGAGCAAAATCCCAACAATCAGCTCAGCAGCAAGCGATACTGTCATCAAGCAGCCCCTTCTGAATTGTTACGGTCCATAGCCTCAAAGGCCTCCAGTGTGACGGAAGGTGTGCGCAGCTTCCGCGTCACGCTGACGGCGATCTGTTCCTTGACGCGGCCGAGCGAACCAAGGGTCAACGGCGTTTCACCGCATTTGAGTTGAACGGGATCCTCCGCGCCGCAATTCAAAAGCAGGGTCTCGCCTTCTTTCAGGTTCATTACCCGCCCGATCGGAAGCATCAGTTCGTTCAACACCGCACGAACCTCCACATCCGCCGCCCAGAGTTCGGTTGCCAGGTGGCCTTCCCAGATATCGTCCCGGCCGAATTTCTCACCCATGAACATCTGCAAAAGAAGATCGCGGATCGGCTCGATGGTCGCATAGGGAAGAAGCACTTCCATCCGCCCGCCACGGTCTTCCATATCGATCCGGAAACGCACCAGAATGGCGGCATTCGCGGTCCGCGAGATCGTCGCGAAACGCGGATTGGTCTCAAGGCGTTCAAGCTCGAACTGGACGGGCGAAAGCGGCGCGAAAGCCTGTTCGGCATCGCTGAGCACAACCTCGATGAGGCGCTGAACGAGATTGGTTTCGATCGTCGTATAGGGCCGTCCCTCGACCCTTGGCACAACAGCGCCCCTCCGTCCGCCGAGGAGCACATCGACGACGGAATAGATCAGCGAGGAATCGACCGTCAGGAGGCCGTAATTGTCCCATTCGACCGCCTTGAAGACGGACAGCATGGCCGGAAGCGGAATCGAATCGAGATAGTCTCCGAAACGCACCGAGGTGATGTTGTCGAGAGAGACTTCCACGTTGTCGGAAGTGAAATTCCGAAGCGATGTCGTCATCAGCCGGACAAGACGGTCGAAGACGATCTCCAGCATCGGCAGCCGTTCATAGGACACGATTGCCGATTCGATGATGGCCCGGATACCGGTGTGCTCCAGGGCCTGGGCTTCCTCCGGATTGAAGCCGAGGAGATTGTCGATCTCGTCCTGATTGAGAACGCGATCATCGCCGGATCGGCTGCGCCGCTCCTGGGTGGGATCGCCGTCGATCATCGCGGCCCAGTCCGCCGCGAGTTCGTCCCCACCCCCTTCGATACCTGCCTCGCCGCCGTCAGCGCCGAGCGCGTTCATATCGGCGTCGCCGGCGCCCTGCTCCTCAAGCGCCGCGCCCCAGGCGGCTGCGAGATCGTCCTGATCGTCGAGATCGTCGTCGGCCATTGAGCGCGGCTCCTATTGGACGATGATTTCGTTGAAGAGAATCCGGTCCACCTCATAGGGGTGGATCGAGAGATTGACGCGCCGCAGCAGCTCTTCCTTCAGCCGGAAGACGCTGCGCGACCCCTCAAGATCGCTCGAACGCAGTTCGCGCAGATAAACCTGGAAGGCATCGAGAATGCGGGGCTCGACAGGCTTGATGGCATCGATGACGTTCCGGTCGCTCGCTTCGAGCGCAATGCGCACCTTGAGATATTGGGGGCGCGCACCGGTGGAAGCGAGGTTCACCGTCATTTCCGGCAGCTCATAGAAAAACGCCGGTTTTGGCGGAGGCGGGGCCGCTTCCTCGGTCCCCTCGCCCGTTGGAATGAGCCCCAGGAAATAGATGCCGGCCCCACCGGCACCCAAAACGAGCAGAACCGCAGCGGCAATTATGATGATCTTCTTGTTGAGCCATTTCTTGGCTGGGGAGCCGCCGTCTTCGGCCTCCTCCTCCTCATCCGTATTCAGATCCGCGTCAGCGACGTCGCTCACTGTTCCTCTCCCGCCGGATTCGCTCTGTCCGGCCATAAATCTCAGATGGCAAAATGAGTAACGGCCTCAAAGGTTAACGAATGGTTTCGGGCGGCCCTCGAGGGCGGCATTTTTTGCCGCCCAATCCCGTTATTTCTTGCCAGCGGAACCGCTGCACTTTCCTAAGCTATTGATTTTATTGAATGGCCGTCTGGCATGGCTCCTGCTTTCCGTTAACCATGCGCTGCGGCCTACGGTCTGCAACGCTTGGGGAGCTAAAGGAACGTGGAACATGGAAAATGCACAGCTGATTGGCTTGTCGCGGCAGATGGTGCTCAGACGTGAGCTCGACGTGATCGCCAACAATATCGCGAACATCGAGACGGGCGGTTACCGCCGCCACGCGATGATGTTCGAGGAGTACGTTATGCCGGTGGCGCAATTCCAGACGGAGCGCACCATCGACCGTGATCTCTCCTATGTGAGCGACCGCGCGACCTATGTCGACTTCGCACCGGGCGCCCTCAAACAGTCCGGGAATCCTCTCGATGTCGCCATCACGGGGCCGGGCTGGTTTGCCGTGGAGACCCCCGACGGCGAACGTTACACCCGCAACGGGTCGTTTCAGCTCAATGCCGCCGGCGAGCTGGTCACCACCGAGGGATACCGCGTCCTGGGGACCGGCGGTCCAATTCTGCTCGGACAAGACGCCACCGGCATAGAGATCGCAGGCGACGGCACGATTTCGACCGCCGATCAAGAGATCGGCCAGCTTCGCCTTGTGGAATTCGAGGACATGAACGGCCTCGACGCGGATGGCACGGCGACATTCGCCTCGGAGGTGCCGCCGGTTGCCGCCACGCAGTCGGCGGTGGTCCAGGGCATGGTCGAGGGCTCCAATGTCAAGGGCGTCGCAGAAGTGACGCGCATGATCGAGGTCACGCGGACCTATGTGAGCGTGTCGCAGATGATTTCACGCATGAACCAACTGCGCGAGGACGCCATCGACGGCCTCGCACGTGTCCCGCAAGCCTAAGCGCCGGGGAAAAGCACCATGCAAGCTCTACGTATCGCCGCGACGGGCATGGCGGCACAAGAAACCAATGTCGAGGTCATCTCGAACAACATCGCGAACATGCGCACGACCGGATTCAAGAAATACCGGGCGGAGTTTCAGGACCTTCTCTATCAGAGTCTGCGCCGCGAAGGCACCAGCACATCAACCGCCGGCACAATGGTGCCGACCGGCGTCCAAGTCGGCATGGGGGTACAGACAGCCGCCACCTCACGGATCATGAGCCAAGGCAGCGTGTCCATCACCGAGAAGGAGCTCGACGTCGCGATCCGGGGCGAGGGCTTTTTCGAGATCGAACTGCCCGACGGACGCACGGCCTACACCCGCGACGGAACGTTTGAACGGGACGCAGAAGGGCGGATCGTCACGGTGGACGGTTTCGTGGTGCAGCCGGAAATGACCATACCGGACGAAGCGCGCTCCGTGACCATCAACAATGAGGGCACGGTCGAGATCATTCTCGAAGACGACGCCAACCCCGTCGAACTCGGACGGCTGACGCTGACCCGCTTCGTCAACAAGGGCGGGCTACTGCCGATCGGCGAAAACCTTTTCGTTGAAACGGCGGCAAGCGGCAATCCGCAAGTGGGCAACGCGGCCGATGAAGGCTTCGGCAGCCTCCTCCAGGGCTATTTGGAGGAATCGAACGTCGATGCGGTGACCGAAATCTCCGATCTGATCGCCGCGCAACGCGCCTATGAAATGAACTCCAGAGTGATCAGCGCCGCCGACGAAATGATGGCGTCGGTATCGAATCTGCGCTGACGGGAGAGCATGGATCATGACCATATTCAGAAAAGCCGGAACACGCTTCAAGACCTTCGCGGCGGCCTCCGCGTTCGGTCTCGGCCTGGCGCTTGCCTCCGCCGCGTCCGCCGCGGAGATCCTGCTTCGCGCCGATGTCACAGTCGACAACGGTCTCGTCACGCTGGGCGACCTGCTCAGCGATGCGGGCGATAAGGCCGGCATCGCGGTCTTCCGCGCGCCGGACATCGGCAAGTCAGGCAAGGTCAGCGCCAGCCGGGTGGTCGAGGCGGCCGCCAGCCATGGTCTGCGGATCGCGCCCGGCGGTATACACAAGGTCACCGTACGCCGGGATAGCCGGACCGTCACCGAAAGCGACGTGATGGCCGCCTTGAACAAGGCGGTCGCAGCAACGGAACTCGGCCGAAGCGCCGACACCGTCACCGTCCGCCTTTCGCAATCGCTGGCGACGGCGCATTTGGCGCCCACGCGGACAGCGCCCCTTGAAATCCGCAGCCTGTCGATCACACCGCGCAGCGGACGTTTCTCCGCCGTCGTCTCCGTGGAAGATGCAACGGGCGAGCCATCACCCGTGATGCGGGTCCGGGGCATAGCCGAGATGATGGTGAACGTACCGGTCCTCAATCGGACGACCGAACGCGGCCAGCCTTTATCAACCGCCGATTTCACCATGGAGATGCGGCCGCAGGGCTCCATCCCGCGCGATGCCGCAAGCCTTCAAGACGTCGCTGGAATGGCGATCAAACGCCGCATGTCGGCTGGGTCCTTCGTCACCCTCTCCGATCTCACCGAACCGATCCTCATCGAACGGAATGAGATCGTGACCATGATCTTTCGCGTTGGACGCTTGCAACTGACCACACGCGGCCGCGCCCTGTCGGAAGGCAGCAAGGGCGGCATCGTGCCTGTGATGAACCTTGAATCGAAGCGGATCATCGATGCCGAAATCATGGGCGACGGCATGGTTTCCGTCGCACCCAACAGCCAGCCTCTGCAAATCGCTCAGAACGGCGCCGTCCGCTAGGAGAATGACGATGGCCAACAGCATTCGACACGCGACATTCTCACTCTCCGCCGGATGCCGGCTGGCTGCGGCCATAGCCCTTGCCATGGCGGCCGCCGGGTGCAGCGCCGTTGACCGTCTTGCCAATGTGGGCAGCCCCCCCGCCCTTTCGGCAATCGACGATCCAACCGCCCAACCGGGATACCGTCCCGTGCAGATGCCGATGCCGGAGTCGGAACCGGCGATCTACGAGCCGAATTCGCTTTGGCGTTCGGGATCGCGGGCCTTCTTCCGCGATCAGCGCGCGGCAAAGATTGGCGACATCCTCACCGTGCGGGTTGATATCACCGACCGGGCGGAGTTCGAGAACGAGACCAGCCGCTCCCGCATCAACGCCGAGAACCTCGGCGCGCAGGGTTCCATCGGCAACACCATCCAGGATTTCCTGGCCGAGGGCACGGACCTGAGCGCCATCGTCGATCTCGATAGCGATGGAAGCTCGTCCGGTTCGGGGTCCATCGAACGTGAGGAGAGGCTGACCACCAACATCGCCGCGGTGGTCACCCAGGCGCTGCCGAACGGCAATCTGGTGATCGAGGGCCGCCAGGAGGTTCGTGTGAATTTCGAGGTCCGCGAACTCATCATTGCCGGCGTCGTCCGGCCTGAGGACATCGATGCGCAGAACATGATCGATTCCGCCAAGATTGCCGAAGCGCGGATCTCCTACGGCGGCCGCGGCCAGATCACCGATGTCCAGCAGCCCCGTTACGGCCAGCAGGTGCTCGATATTCTTCTACCGTTCTAACCGTTCAAAGCTCCCCAAACCTGAACGGTGAAAAAAGACCGGCCCCGGAAGACGTTCCGGGGCCGGTCGGTTTGTATCGGAAGGACCGGCCCGAAGAGACCGCAGGGCCCCCTCCCCGGTCAATCGTCGCGATAGACGCGTTCCCGGCGCTCGTGACGTTCTTGCGCTTCAATCGACAGCGTTGCGATCGGACGGGCATCCAGCCGCTTCAGGCTTATGGGCTCACCCGTTTCCTCGCAGTACCCGTAGGTGCCGTCGTCGATTCGTTTGAGTGCTGCGTCGATCTTCGCAATCAGCTTTCGCTGCCTGTCCCTCGCACGCAATTCAATGGCGCGCTCGGTTTCCGATGAGGCTCTATCGGTGAAATCCGGGTGATGCCCGCTTTCGCCTTGCAGCAGCCGGATCGTTTCACGGCTCTCCTCGAGGATATCGTCTTTCCACGCGAGGAGCTTGCGCCGGAAATAGTCCTGCTGGCGCTTACTCATAAACGCCTCATCGTCAGAGGGACGGTAGTCGGGATCAATGATACCAGACATTTCTGTTCCCACCATCGGACCTCGTGGATGGGGCGCTGTATAGACACGGACGCGCCGAGTCTCAATCGGATTTTGGCGTGAGATTTCACATTCTTGTTGTTTTGCACTGCATCTAAGCAAGTTGTGCAGTGCAAAAGCACAGTTACTGCGCAGAATCTACAGTATTGCGCATGTCCGCCCGCCTGTACGGCCGTCTCAAGCGGCTGGATGGCCGAATTTGGCCAGCTCAACCCTTGCGCGCAGTTCAATCTCGGACAGGACGTGGCTCAGCTTCGGGTCATCGCTGTCTGGCACAGCGTCGGTGACGACAGCCACCAGCCGCTCAAGGTGGCTTTTCGGCAGCCGCCCGGCAAGCAGGCCGAGTTTGATCTCATCAAGAAGATCGAGCATCCGGAACCCGCGGCGCATAGCCTTCTTCCGGCCGGCTGTCGCATCTTCCACTTCTTGAAGCGCAAGAATCGCATCGAGGCTGCCGATCGATCCGCTTGCCCTTACGGAGGTGTTCGAAGATGACGCACCCTCGGACGGCAAACTGAACGGCGCGCCGCCGCTTTTCTTTACCGGCGCCTTGCTACCGTTCACACCATTGGTGTTTCTCGGCCCAGTAATCCGCATAGCCGCATCCGCCCCTTCTTAAGAACACGTTAACGCTTCACTATCGCCCACTTGGTTAATGAGACGTTAACAGCCGGGCAGAACTTGCCGATGGCCGCCCATGCCGTGCAGAGGATTCCTGCCCGGTATTGCGATCCAGTTACGGGAAACATTCAATTTTTTCAGACAATTAGGGAAAGCACCGGCCTCGCGTCCACTTGGCACGGTTCTCGCTTTGTCACGGCATAAGGCGACACTTTGACAAAGGGTTGGTGATCATGAGGCAAACACGGCAATCGCTGGGCAACGCACTTCGCCGGGCCGTTATCATCGTGATGGCGGCATGCCTGCCGTTTCCCATCGCCGATGACGCATCCGCGACCTCGCGCATCAAGGACCTCGCCGATATCGAAGGCGTCCGCGAAAACCAACTGGTCGGATACGGCCTCGTGGTGGGCTTGAATGGAACGGGCGATACGCTGAACAACGCCGTTTTCACGCGGCAAAGTCTTGAAGCCATGCTTGAGCGCCTCGGCGTGAACACGCGCGGCAACGATCTGAACACCGACAATGTGGCCGCGGTCATGGTCACCGCCAATCTGCCCCCCTTTGGCACACAAGGAACACGTATCGACGTAACCGTGAGCGCACTCGGCGATGCCGCCAGCCTCCAGGGCGGAACGCTGCTCGTCACGCCCCTGCTTGGCGCCGATGGCGAAGTCTACGCGGTCGCGCAAGGCTCGCTCGCAATCAGCGGCTTCGAGGCGCAAGGCGACGCGGCGGCAATCACACGCGGCGTGCCGACGGTCGGGCGGATCGCGAATGGCGCACTCATCGAGCGTGAAATCGCCTTCGATATCGCTTCGATGCAAACGCTCAGACTGGCATTGCGCAATCCCGACTTCACCACCGCGCGGCGGGTCGCGCAAACCATCAACGCCTTTCTCGGCCGCGACGCCGCCGAAATGACCGATCCCGGCACGGTCGTCCTGTCCGTTCCGGAAAAGTTCGGATCGAACATCGTCGAACTGATCACCGACGTGGAGCAATTGCGCGTCCAGCCGGACATGCCCGCCAAGGTCGTGATCGACGAGCAGTCCGGCATTATCGTCATCAGCGAGGATGTGCGCATCTCGACGGTCGCGGTGGCGCAGGGCAATCTCACCGTCACGATCGCGGAGAACCCCATCGCCGATCAGGCGCAGCCCTTCGCCGAAGGCGGCGAGACGGTCGTCCTGCCGCGCACCGATATCGCGGTCGACGACGGGGCGGAGAACCGGCTCGCCATTGTCGACCATGGCGTATCGCTGCGCGAACTGATCGACGGGTTGAACGCGCTTGGCATCGGGCCGCGGGACCTGATCGCCATCCTCCAGGCCATCAAGGCCGCCGGCGCCCTGCAAGCGGAAATCGAGGTGATGTGATGCCGGTCAGCGCTCTTCCAGAAACCACGCTGCAATCGCTTGCAAAGACCTATGACGCTTCGGCCAATATGAGCACGGAAAAAATCCGGAAGGTATCGGAGGAATTCGAGGCGACTTTCCTCACGACAATGCTGAACACGATGATGGAAGGTGTCGGCGACGACACGATCACGGGGCAAAGCTTTGCGAAAGACAACTTCAAGGGCTTCCTCGTTGAGGAGTACGCCAAAGAGATCGTCTCCGCTGGCGGCATCGGCGTTGCGGATCAGATCTACCGCGAAATGATCAGGGCGCAGGAAGACGCCCGGGGAGAAACACAGGTAGAGCCCGTGCAAACCGAACACCCGCCGAACACGTTTCCGGAGACCGAGCAGTGAAGCAAGATACGAACAGCCTTCCTGGCAGCCCAACCGGCACCCCTGCCCCATCGACCGAAAATCCGAAAACACCCCCATTGAAGATCACTGACCGTGCAGCCGCGGTGCAATTCTGCCGCGGCGTTGCCGAGGACATCAACGGGCTGATCAAGCTCATGACATCCGAGACGGAATTGCTGCGGGAATCCCGCTACCGTGGCGCCGCCGCGCTCAGCAATGCGAAGTCGGAAGCCGTTGCACGCTACGTCCGGGCGATCGAGGCCATCCGGCAGAACCGCAGGGCGCTCGACCGCTTCTCGCCCGCCGAGGTCCAGGAGCTGCAACGGCTCAACAGTCTCCTTAAGAAGGCAACCGAGGAGAACCTGCCCGTGATTGCGATTGCCCGCGAGGTCAGCACGCGGATCGTCAGCGGCGTGGCCGCGCTTGCCAAGAAGCAGTCTGCGGGTCCCGCCGTCTACGGAGCGAATGGCCGGTCCGCGGGCGCGCAGGAGAACCGGCCGGCGACCCTTGCCGTCAATCGCGCGCTCTGATTCGCCTCTGTCCATCGCAAATTATTAAAATTTACCAAACTTCTTAGCTTTCATTTCACAACTCCCGGGTAATCTCACAGATTAGCATCGTCTAATGATGCTGTCTTTACCGTGACCCGGGAGGGTAAAATGGACACCGGCGCGATCGGGAAATCCGTATCGCCCCTGCAAGCGGAGCCGTCGCTGCGGCCGCAACCGGTCCAGCCTGACGCAACGCCGACCGAATTGACGCCCGCCAAGGCGGTCAGGGCGATTGAACGCCATTCCATCAGGAGCGAAGCCGTTCGGCCGCAAAAAGAGCGGCCGGCGGAGGAAGAACGCCCGGCGCGCGAAGCGCCGCAACGGGCACGGCCGCGCATTGCCGATCTGCGCTCGGACCCGAGTCTCACGGCCGCGAATCTCGACCCCGCCCAACTGGAATGGGGCCCGCTCGACGAAGCGACCGAGCGGAGACTTGCCGCCCTTGATGCCTATCCCCCCATCAATGCGAGCAGCAGAAGCTCAACCGGTGGCGGCCAGGCGGCGGAGGCGGCCGCGCCGCGTGAAGCACAGGCCCACGCTCCCGAAACCGCATCGACCTCTCCGCAAGGCAGCGCATCGCGGACCGCGTAGCCGATCCTTATCCGCGAGGATCAACCGGACGCGCCAAGGCTTTGATGCACTAACGGTTTATCCTACCGCACGCGTAGGTACGCGGCTTCCTAAAAATCAACCGGGCCAAGTTAACCGCACTTTAGGATTCGGTGTGCAGTGTGCGCTGTGCGCCGCAGAAGGTGGCGTCAAACAGCAGTCTACAGAATCCTAGGAAAGGATGACTTGATGTCTGATATCGTTCTCTCGAGCGCGGTGCGCTCGAACCTCCTCTCCCTTCAGAACACCGACGCGCTTTTGGCACGGACGCAGGAGCGTCTCGCAACCGGCCTGAAGGTCAACTCGGCGCTCGACAATCCGACGAACTTCTTCACGGCGTCGTCGCTGAACGCCCGGGCAAGCGACCTTGGCAACCTTCTCGATTCTATTGGCAACGCCACGCAAACGCTGGAAGCCGCCGACAACGGGATCGAGGCGATCACCGACCTCGTCGAATCGGCGCAGTCCGCCGCCCGTCAGGCGCTCCAGGACAGAACCAACGCGACGATTACCTCCGAGGCCGCCGACCAGGCCGTCACCGGCGCGACGACGCAAGCCACGGCGGAAGCGACCGTCCTCACGGACAACGGCTTCGAAGCCAACGACACCCTTGTCTTTACGGCGACGGACAGCTCCACCAATGTGACGCAGGAATTCACCTACACCGTGTCAGACGGTGACACGGTCGAGGACCTCGTCAATTCGGTGAACAGTTCGGGTTTCGTCGATGCAACCGTGAGCCAAACCGGCGTTCTGTCGTTCTCGGTCGGCGGCACGGAAAGCCTTTCGATTGTCGCGAACGTTGCCGACTCCGCTGCCACCAACAACGCTGGTCAAACGGCCCTGACGGCGCTCGGCTTTACTGACTCCGCCAACACCACGATTGGCACGACGGATCCCGGCACCGACGTCGCCACCTTGACGCAGGCCGCCGCCGGTGCGGGCGCCAGCACGGTCCGCCAAGACCTTGCCGCGCAGTTCAACGAACTGCTTTCGCAGATCGATGAACTGGCGAACGACTCCGGCTTCAACGGCGTGAACCTGCTTGGCGGCGTCACCGAGGACCTGGAAGTGGTCTTCAACGAAACCGGCTCGAGCACGATCACCATCGATGGTGTGGACTTCTCGTCCAGCGGCCTCGGCCTCAACGCCGTCACCGACGACTTCGCCAGCGACACGGCCATCGACACCCAGCTCGACGATCTTCAGGGCGCCTTGACGACCCTGCGTTCGCAGGCCTCGACCTTCGGTGCGAACCTCTCGATCGTGGAGGCGCGCGAGAACTTCACCAAGGCGACGATCAACACGCTTGAAACCGGCGCCGCGAACCTGACGCTCGCCGACACCAACGAGGAAGGCGCCAACCTGCTGGCCCTGCAGACCAGGCAGCAGCTCTCTTCCACTGCCCTGTCCCTGGCGTCGCAGGCCGACCAGAACGTGCTGCGGCTGTTCTAACCGCAAAGGCGCGTCCTCATCGGACAACCGGACGGCGGGGCCTTGCGCCCCGCCGTTTTCTTTTCAAACAACAACGCGGACGGATTTGGTATTCTCTCAATGAGAATCGCAATGGGATGGAGCCCATGTCCCTCAAAATCGAACTGAAACCCGGCGAGCGCGTCATCATCGGCAATTGCGTGGTGCGCAACGACGACCAGCGCACGCGGCTTTTCATCGAGGGCGATACGCCGGTGCTTCGCGAAAAGGATATCCTAACGGCAGCCGCGGCGAACAGCCCGGCCAAACGCGTCTACCTTGCCGTCCAGCTCATGTATCTGGATGGCCTAGGGGAAGAAAACGCAAACAACTTCAAAACCTTATCCGATCAGATTCTTGACGCCGCGCCCTCGGCGGCACCTCATGTCGAGGCCATTGGTAAGGCTGTGTTAACCGGCAATCTTTACAAAGCCTTGAAAGAGGCGAAAAAGCTCATCGCCTATGAAGAGGAACTGATCGGACATGCAACAGGCTGCGGCCCAGGCATATGCGAAGACGGCGCAACAAACCGTACATCCGAGAGAACTTGAAGCGATTGCCTTGACCAAAGCCGCCAGCCGGTTGCAGGCCGCCGTCGAGCTGGAGGATATGTCCCGCGAAGATTGGGTTGCGACGTTGCGCTATAATCGCCAGCTCTGGATTCTATTCGCGACATCGGTGACACGCCCGGACAATCCCCTGCCCGAAGAAGTCAAAGCCAATATCGCCAATCTCGCAATTTTCATCTTCAAACAATCCCTTGTCGCTGAGCGCGACCGCTCGGAGGCAAGCGTACGCCCGCTGATCAGCATCAATCGCAATATCGCCGCCGGTTTGAGAGGCCAGTGACGGGAGGGCTCATGCGCGAGCAGACTTCAATCCGCCAGTTGCGTGCGTTGAACAGGAAGGCAGCCCCAGTGGCTGCCTTTTTTGTTAGGAAGAAGAGTTGCCGGCGAAACAGAACGAAACGCATTGCGTTTCGCCGCTGTTGCCTCTGACCGGGCCGGACGAGAGCCGCTCAGATAAAGTCGGCGAGGTTGAGCTGGGAAATCAACGCGGTCGCCTCGTAGGTGATGGAAAGCTGGGTCTCAAGCGCCAGCAATTCGACGCCGACCGCGTTCTCATCGACGCCTTGAATATCGTCGCGAAGCTGATCGAGAACGGCGAGATCGGCGCCATGGCGGGTGTTGGCGCTTTGAGCCGAGAGGTTCGCCAGCGCGATCTCCGTTTGGATATCGGCGACCGATTGGGCCCCGGGCGGGAAATCGAGACTGCTTCCAACCCTTTGCGCGAGCGCGTTGAACCGGTCCCGGTCCGTATCGACGGAAGGATCGAACGATTCAATCGAGAAGGCTGCCATATAGGCGAGGCTGTTTCGAATGCCCTCTTCCTGCGCGCTCGTGCCATAGCGCACATTAAGACCGTCATCGACCTCGGCCGTGGCGAGACCGCGGACATTCACGCCCGTCACATCCTCACCCTTGTACCAGATGACCGTGTTGTCGGGCGTTCCGGCGATGAAACCTGTGGCGGTTGCGGGCGGACCGTTGACACGCTGGGGCGGATTGGCGGTGCTTCCGGCAAAAAAGCTCTGCGATGCGGCAATCGTCGAGGCCGCCGAAAGCTCTGTGACCGCGGCGTTGGCGATCGCCAGGTCGAGCGCCGCTTGAATGTTCGAAGCGCTCGCCGTCACATTTGCGCCGATGGCGAACTCATTCGCCTCCAGCGGCGTGGAATTGCTGGCTGTCAGGACGATCTCGGTGCTGGACCCGTCTGGCAAGGTGAACTTGAAGCGGACCGTGTCACCCGGTGCCGGCTGGTTGGTCCCCAGATCGATACTCGCGGTTGCGGGGCTCCCCGTGGGCGCGTTTGAAACCGCGCCGGTGATCGTTGTCGCCACCTCATCGAGCTTGAAACCGAAGGGATGGGCACCATCCTCGGCGATCGTCACCGCTGTTGCCGTGCTGCCGGTCGTCAAACGGCCGCTGCCAGTGCCGAAATCAGCGGCTTGGCGCTCATCCACATAGTCTCTGAGCCCAATGCGCGTGCCATCGCCATCCAGGATCCTATCCAGACTTTCCACGGGCTCCGTATCGATGGCGCGGCCTGAAAACAGGAAGCGGTTGTCGACGCGCGTATTCAGGACCACAATCGCTTCATCGAGACGCTGTCTCGTGGTGATTTGTGAAATGGTCAGGCCGTCGGAGCCTGGATTGTAAGGCTCTCCAAGAGCGTCGCCCTTGGTCTCCTGGCCAAGTTCAACCAGCCGGTTGAGGTTGTTGTCCAAGAGGTCGAAACGCACGGTCGCTGTCGCAATCGCGTCTTGATAGGACAGGAGCGACGAGCGTTGCGCATTGAGACTGAGGGCCGTGGTGCGGCTCGTGCCGAGACCGCCATAGGTCTCCGAGCGCTGCCCGGTGCCGAGCTGACGTTGCAGATCGAACATGCGCGCGCGCAAATCATTGATGAGATCGACGTTTCCAAGCGTGCTGCTCACCGGGGGAAAGCTTGTCGTCATGACGTCAGCTCCTCAATCAAACGCATGAAACAAGGACGCGCTTTCGCGCGTACCATCAAATCTGCCGCAGGATCTCGAACATCTCCTGCACGGTCTGGATGACCCGCGCATTGGCGGAAAACGCATTTTCAAGCTCAATCAGCCGCGCGATTTCCTCATCCACATTAACGCCCGTTTCATCGATAAGGCGTTTTTGCAGGCTCGTGACGACCTGATCCTGCGCATCGTTTGCCCGCTCGGCCTCGCTCGCCTGGCCAGTCTGAAAACTGACGATCTGCTGCAGAAAGCCTTCAACCGTGCCGGTGAAAGCGTTCTGCCCGCCAAGCGCGCCGAAAGCAGCCATATCCCCCGTCGTTTCGGTCAACCGCTCCAGCATCTGTTCCGGACGGGACGCATCGCCGACCGCGGTCGGAGGCGATGTGGAGGAAATCACCAGCTTCGACGGATCGGAGATGATCTCCGGGTTGATCGCGATCCGGCTTGAAAAACCGGTCATCTGCGGTGAGCCGTCAAGACTGTTTGTGAACGTGTTGGGGGACTGCCCGGCATCGATGAAAAGGGGCAGCGACACCCCCTGATCCTGTAACGCGGTGGCGGTCACCGTGGCTGAAACCGAGGTTACGGTCGTTGTGTTATGGCTTGCCGCATCGAGGCCGAGAGCCGTTCCCACGGAAGGATCGGAGAAAGCGATCGAGAAGCCGTCCGTAACCGTATCGCCATTGATGTTCAAATTGGTGCCGGCCACGCTGGAGGAAACACCGGCAAGGCCATCGATGAAAGTCTGCACATCCTGGCCGGTGGTGGTGCCGGTGAACGTGAAGGTCGATGGCGTCCCGTTCACGGTGACGGTGAGGGTCTCGCCTGCAAGTGCGCCGAGGTTGAGCGTGGAGCCGTCAGCGCCGTAATTGACGCCCGCCGATGCAACCGAACCTGCGCCGTCATCGAGAATACGGATCGTGTCTCCAGATGGGTTCGAGACAGTGAAGCTCGAACCGAGCGCATTGCCGATCTGCGTGGCGACACTCGCCATGCCGCCCGAAAAGTCGATCCCAACGACCGTGTCGTCCGCCCGCGGCGTGGCGTCGTCTGAAAGCGGCAGCGTTGCCGCGCTGTCGACGCGGACGAAACTGTAGGTTGTCGTGGCGCCGGTGGCATCGTCCGTCACGGTCACCGTAACGGGATTGCCCGCCTGAAGGGCCGCCAAGTCGATATCGAACCCGGCCTGCGTACCTGCTGCGGCCGCAATGCCGTCGATCTGATAGTCCGACAGGGCCTGGGCCAGTTCGGCAGCGAAGGAATCGAGCTGGCTTTGCGCGTCCACGAGTATTTCGTCGCGCATTTCGATATTCGCGGCGATCGTGCCGTTCCGGAATGCCCCATCCTCGACCATGTCGATTTGGAATCCGTTCGGCGAACTCAAAATGATCGTACCGACCGCCCGTTCATCCGGATCGGAACTGTAGACCGTCTCCGGCCTTATCGCGCCGCGCTGATCGAAGCTGAGCGTGGCGGCCTCGGAATCGAACAGCAGCGCACCGGAATTGGTGAACACCGCAACGCCGTTGAATTCCCGGTCGATCGTCCGGATATCCATGATACCGGACAATTCCTGCAGAACTCGGTCGCGCCGGTCGAGCAGATCGACCGGATCCGTTCCATTGGCGGAGAAGGACACGATCTGATTGTTCAGCGTTTCGAGTTCCTGTAGCAACCCGTTCGCGCGCCGGACTTCGTCTCCGATCGTTTTTTCGGCCTCGAGACGCAAATCCTGGATGGAACCCGACAACCTGTTCAACCGCTGGGCAAGCACTTCGGCGTCGTTGACCACGGCGCTGCGGGCGCTTGTCGATTCGGGGCTGGTCGAGAGCGCCTGAAGCGATGAGGTGAAATTGTTGAAGAGCGTGTCGAGGGCGCTCGGTGAGCCGGGGGCTCCGAAAAGGCTGTCGAGCCGCGAATAGAAATTTGCTTGTGTCTGGGTTGAGCCGAGCCGCGAAAGATCGCCGAGAAGCTGGGTCTGGACAAGCCGGCTCGTTCTCCGTGAAAGACCCTCCACCCTGACCCCGATCACTTCCTCGCCGGAGATGATGGAGGTTTGGATGAGCGTCTTCTTTGTATAGCCCGGCGTATCCGCGTTGGCGACGTTCTGCGCCGCCACATCGATTGCGGACTGCGTCAGCCGCAGCCCGCTCGTCGCCGTCGAAAGCGCACCTGTCAGACCCATGGCGGCACCTCAGCTAGCCAGAAAGAATCACCGGATCAGGTTGATGGTCTCGTCCATCAACTCGTCGGCTGTGGTGATGATCCTCGAATTGGCCGAATAGGCCTGCTGCGTTACGATGAGTTTCGTGAACTCCTCGGCGATTTCTGTGTTGGACTGCTCCAGTGAACTTCCAAGGATCGTGCCCGAAGTCCCGATAATGGCAGCCCCAGATTCCGCCGTGGCTTGGAAGGCGCCGCCATCCAGCTTGGCGAGATTGTTCGGCGAGCTGAACCCGGCAAGGGTGACCTCGGCCACATCGATCAGCTGGCCATTGTCATAGGCCGCAACGACCCGGCCTTCGCCTGAAATGGCGACATCGATCAGTTCACCGGCCGGAAAGCCGTCCTGCTGAAGCGCGTTGACTTGGACCGCGCCATCCGCATCGTCGAATTGGGTCAATCCGCCTGCGCCGTGATCGAGCGTGATATTGCCGAGATTGACCCCATCGACGGTCAAATTATTGATGGTCACCCGGGCCGGATCGGGTGAGGTCAAGGAACCGTTGGCGTCGAAAACATAATTCTGGGGAATGCGCGTCCATTGCGTCGTGGTCACGGTCGCCGGATTGGAGTCCGAAAGGTAGAAGAGATTCCAGGTTTCAGCCCCGGCCGTGTTCGACGTCTTAGCCCACCGCAACTGCACATTCGTCGCGTTGCCGTTCGACGAATAGGCGGTCAACGCCCCGCCCGCCAAGGAGTTTTGCAGGAAGAGCGTCTGGTCCTGGCTCTGGATCACATTATCGGCGGGACCGCCCGAGCCGAACGGATCGTTGTTCCAGTTCGTAGCATCGGTGGGGATCAGCTCGCTATTGGCAACCGTGGCATCGGTATCCGACGTGATGGGGAAGATCGGCAGGTTGGCGCGGTAGGCGATTTCGGTGGTCGGGCTGGCCGCCAGAAAGTCGGTCGAAACCTGGATAAAGTCCGGTGCGCCTCCGGTCGGATTCCCGGTCGTCGGATCAACCTCGAGCCCTTTAAGGTAGTAGCCGGAATCGTTCCGGAGATAGCCGAAGGCATCGAGCTCGAAATCGCCGCGCCGGGTATAGAAATCCGCTGGATTGAAAATAG
The DNA here is from genome assembly GCA_022360615.1 of Hyphomicrobiales bacterium. GTDB lineage: Bacteria > Pseudomonadota > Alphaproteobacteria > Rhizobiales > JAKSCL01 > JAKSCL01. The sequence goes on along the minus strand of JAKSCL010000165.1, from coordinate 12,371 downwards.
GACGGTTATCCTGGATCGCCGTCCTTTCGCCGACAATGAAGTAGCCATCGCCATTGATGGCCATGAAGGTGGGAGTGTCGACCCGTGCGATATCGCCCTGGTCGTTGTTCGTGGCGCGCGAGAACGCCTGAACCGAGGTTCCGTTCTGCCGGCGGGGGTCGGAACTCGACACCAAATCCTGGAAGGAGACGTCCGTTCGCTTGAAGCCCGGCGTCTGCGCATTCGAGATGTTGCCCGAAATCAATTCGAGCGCGAAGGCCTGTGATCGCAGGCCCGAAACCGCGATACCCAGTGCGCTAAAGATACCCATGAATCCCTCCGGCGTTGAAACCCGATGGCGCAGTCTGCGCCTGCCCCTGGCCAGCACAAGCCGTGCCAAATCCAGGATGAAGCTGAAAGCGTAATTTTATCAAATACTTAAAGGGATAAGCTCACGGGATAAAACTAGGCAGAAGATGGCACGCAATCGCGCAAGGCGGCAGTTTTTACCGGGCGCTCCGGCACATAAAGCCCAGCGCGGCTTGTCACTCTGCATGGCTCTGCCTATGGTCCGCCCGGCCTTCCAGAGGCGATTGAACGGCGGATTTGGAGAAACGGCGGATGCGGTTCGAAGGCTCAAGCGCCTATGTGGCGACACCCGATCTGACGGTTGCGGTCAACGCGGCGGTGACGCTTGAGCGGCCCTTGCTCGTCAAAGGCGAACCCGGCACCGGGAAAACCGTGCTCGCCCGCGAAATCGCCGGAGCCCTGAACGCGCCCTTTCTTGAGTGGCATATCAAATCGACCACCAAGGCCCAGCAGGGACTATACGAATACGATGCGGTATCCCGCCTGCGGGATTCCCAATTGGGCGATCCGCGCGTCTCGAACATCAAGAACTACATCAAGCGCGGCAAACTCTGGGAAGCGTTCACCAACGGGACGCGTCCCGTTCTCCTCATCGACGAGATCGACAAGGCAGATATCGAGTTTCCAAACGATCTTCTTCAGGAACTCGACCGGATGGAGTTCTTTGTCTACGAAACCGGGGAAACGGTGCGCGCCAATCAGCGACCCATCGTCGTCATCACCTCAAACAATGAGAAAGAGCTGCCGGACGCCTTTTTGCGCCGTTGCTTCTTCCACTACATCAAATTTCCCGACGCCGGCACGATGCGGGCGATTGTCGACGTGCACTTTCCCGGCATCAAGGACCGGCTGTTGGGTGAAGCGCTGAAGATTTTCTACGACGTGCGCGATGTTCCGGGCCTGAAGAAACGCCCGTCCACATCGGAACTTCTCGATTGGATCAAGCTTCTCCTGAACGAAGACGTCGACGCCGATACGCTACGCGAGCGCGATCCGCGCAAGGCCATCCCGCCGCTGCATGGCGCGCTGTTGAAGAACGAACAGGACGTGATGCTGTTCGAAAAACTCGCTTTCATGGCAAGGCGCGAGGGGCGCTAGTCTCCCTTCGTCTTTGCGGTTGGCCCGCCCATACCGACACGGCATCTGAGGGTTGGGCCTATCGGGACGTCATTCCGGCGGAAGCCGGAAGCGATGTCTCCACCGGCATCAGAACCACTCAAAGCGATAAGGTTCTGGACGGCTTAAGCTTCCCCATCCGGACCAAAGCCCCATTTCTTTTCAAAGAGCATCAGCGCAAACAGGAAAGAAGAACCATGACCGACGAAAGCGCCACACCCCTCCCCCGCGCCCTCGGCTTCAATCATATCGCGCTCGAAGTGAACGACATCGACGAAACCCTTGACTTCTTCGGCAAGGTCTTCCCTCTGAAGTTGCGCGGCCGCAGCGATAGAATGGCGTTTATCGATATGGGCGATCAGTTCCTCGCCTTGTCGAAAGGCCGCTCGCAAGGCCCCGACACGGAACGCCACTTCGGCCTTGTGGTCGATGACAAGGATGCGGTCCGCGCCCGCCTGGAAGCCATCGGTGCGGAAATCCTGCCCGGCCGCGGGCTCGATTTCCTCGACCCGTCGGGAAACCGCATTCAGGTGGTGGAGTACAAAAACATCCAATTCACCAAGACACCGGAAATCCTTGAATCCATGGGCGTGACCGATGCCGGAAAAACCGAAAACGCGCTCGATGAACTGCGCAGCAAAGGCGTGAAAGTCTGACCGGAACGGCCCGCGACACTGAGACGTCGAGAACGGTTTTTAGAAGAGGAGACTTTTCCGGAACGGGGCTGACATGAAAACGCTGATTATCTTTCGCCATGCGAAATCCGCCTGGGACGACCCGGGCCTCGCCGATATCGACCGTCCGCTTGCGCCGCGAGGGCGGGCCGCTTCGCCATTGATGGGAAGATGGTTCCGGGACAATGGCTGGACGCCCGATCACATCGTGTGTTCGTCATCGCAGCGCACCCGCGAAACGCTAGCGCTCACCCTTCCCTTTTTCACCCACGACCACTGCATCACCGTGACGAAGGCGCTCTATGACGGCTCGGGCGACGCCTATGTGGAGCGCGCCAGAAACGAAAACGACAAGACGAACATCTTGATGCTGATTGGCCATAATCCGTCTGCGGAGGACGCCGCCGCCTTTTTCGCGCGTTCGGGCGACCCTGCCCTTCATAACACCATGGCCGCCAAATTCCCGACTGCGGCGGCCGCCGTCATCCGCTTCAAGACGGACAGCTGGAGGGATCTGGTTGCCGGCTGCGGAGAGTTGGTGGCGTTCCAGACGCCAAGGGGATTGGGCGCGCCTTGATGCTGAGGCCCTCGACGCCCATTGCGGTGCAGTGTAGGAAAAGCCACATCATGGATCAGTTGCCACCCTCACCCCACACCGCGTAGACCATGATCTCTCCCATCCGCTCGCTTGGGCAGGAAGCCCGTCTGGTGCTTGAAAACGCCGCAGACGGCGTGGCCGCGCTGCGCGGGCCGTCTTTGCGTCTCGGCGTCACCGGCCTGTCGCGTGCGGGCAAGACGATTTTCATCTCGGCCCTTGTCCACAGCCTGATTGAAGGCGGACGCCTGCCGCTGCTGGCCGCCTATAAACAGGGGCGGATGGTGGGCGCGCATCTAAAGCCGCAACCGGACGACCAGGTGCCCCGCTTCGCTTATGAGGACCATATCGCCGCCCTGATGGAGAACGACCGGCATTGGCCAAGTTCGACCCGCCAGATCAGCGAAGTCCGCCTTGTCATCGAATATGAGTCGGCCCGTTTCCTGAAGCGGCGGCTCGGTCCCGGCACGCTCGCCCTCGACATCGTCGACTACCCGGGTGAGTGGCTCTTGGATCTGCCGCTTCTCTCCACGAGCTATGAGGCGTGGTCGCGCGAGGCGCTCAGCCTCTCCGGCGGCGGCACGCGAAAAATGCTCGCCGCCGATTGGCATAAGCTTGTGGAGAAGGCCGACCCGCAGGACCCGGAGGATGAAAGTCTCGCGAAGAACTTGGCCGAGGCATTCACCGCCTATCTGAAAAGCTGCCGCGATGAGCGCCATGCGCTTTCGGCGCTGCCGCCGGGACGGTTCCTGATGCCAGGCGACATGGAGGGCTCACCCGCCCTCACCTTTTCACCGCTGATGCTCGAAGAGGGCATGAAGGCGAAAAAGGGCACACTGCACGCCATGATGGCCCGCCGCTTCGAAGCCTATAAACGGTATGTCGTCGAACCCTTCTTCCGCGCCCATTTCGCCCGGCTCGACCGGCAGATCGTCCTTGTCGACGTGCTTTCGGCGCTCAACGCCGGGCGCGAGGCCATGCAGGATTTGGAACGGGCGCTGACCGCCATCCTGTCCTGCTTCCGCCCCGGCCGGAACACCTGGCTGTCCCGCATTCTGACCAGGCGGATCGATAAAATCCTGTTCGCGGCGACCAAGGCGGACCACCTCCACCACAGCAACCACGCCCGGCTTGAAGCCATTCTCGCCCGGCTGGTCGACCGGGCAATCGCACGCTCAGAAATGGCGGGAGCCGAGATCGCCGTCCTTGCCATGTCGTCGGTCAGGGCAACGCGCGAGGTGACGGTGACCAGGGGCAACATGGAGCTCGAATGCGTGGCGGGCACCCCCGAGGCGGGCCAGACGCTCGGCGGTCAGACCTTCGACGGCAAACGCGAATTCGTCTTCTTTCCCGGTGACTTGCCCGAAAACCCGGATTCAGTCTTTGAAGCGAATGGCGCAATAAGCGCTCAAACGGACGCAATGCCGGATATCGGCGATCCTGAGGTCCGCTTTTTGCGGTTCCGGCCGCCGAAACCCGCGCGCAAAAGCGCCGTCCCCCTCAAGAACGGGCTATACCTTCCCCATATCCGGCTCGACCGGGCGCTGGAGTTTCTCTTCGGCGACCGGCTGGAATAGGACACGGCATGAACAGCGGTGCGCGCAAACCCCAAGCCTTCACGCTCGATGATGCGGCCGTCAAGGAGGCGCTGGACGAATTAGAGCAGTTCGAACTGCCTGCCAATCCAAAGCTGCCTGACGGTCAGAATGGCGAGGGCGCGGAGAAGGCGCCCGGCCTGATCTCCTGGCCCGGCCTGTTTTGGGCGGGCGCGGGCGGATTTCTAAGCTTTGCGCTCGGGATATGGGCCTGGGGCTTCATCGAAGTCCTGTTTTCCCGCTATGTCTGGCTTGGCTGGCTGGGCGCCGCACTGATCAGCATGGCGGCGGCCGGCCTTTTCGGAATGATCATGCGGGAGTGGCTGGCGCTCAGACGGCTGGCGGCGCTCGATGCGCTGAGGGCACGGGCGGTTGAGGCGGGCGAAAACCGCGCCCCGAAAAAAGCCCGCGCCGTCGTCCACGATATGGGCAATCTCTATTCGGACCGCCCCGACCTTGCCCAGGGCCGCGCGGCGCTCCGTCACCATGAGGACGAGATCGTCGATGGCCCCGACCTTTTGAAAATCGCCGAGCAGGATCTAATGCTCCCGCTCGATGTTCGGGCCGCCGCCGCCATTTCCGCCTCAGCGCGCCGGGTCTCCGTGGTGACGGCCCTCAGCCCGCGCGCGCTCATAGATGTGCTTTACGTCTTCTGGGAAACGATACGGCTCTTGCGCAAGATCGGCGGCCTTTACGGCGGCAGGCCCGGCACCCTCGCCCTTATCCGGCTGATCCGCCACGCGCTCGGCAATCTGGCGGCAACGGGAACGGTCGCTATTGGCGATTCGTTCATCGAGCAGCTTCTCGGACATGGCGTGACCGCCAAATTGTCGGCACGGCTCGGAGAAGGCGTCTTCAACGGCTTCCTGATCGCCCGCTTCGGCATCGCCGCGATGCACGCCATCCGCCCTCTCCCTTTTTTGGCCACGAAACCGCCAAAAGCTGCTGAAATCATGAAGGGGATCGTCAACCTGCAAGCCAAGGCGTGATAAGATCGACGGGGGACAAATGGGCCGCACCTCTTTTTCCATCGCCTATTCCGTTCCGGCCATTTTTGGTTAACGATTGCTCTCTAAACTCGTCTTCATTGACGAGGTCTTTGGTGTCGGGTGTGTGAGTGAGTGCGTGTTTCCGGGAAAAACCAAGGCATGTTTATCCGGATCATGCATGAGCGGGGATCTCTCATGGAGTGTGGCGTTATGCGTTTTGCGTTGAAGCTATGTGCTGCGGCGGCAGTCTTTTTAGCTGCTCAGTCCGGGCCGGTTCAGGCCGATCCGAACCACCGCATCCTCAGCCAGATGGTCGGCAGCTGGTTTGGCGAAGGCCAGCTTGAATACACCAAGATTTTCACCTTCCCCTTCAAATGCGAGATTCAGGGACAGCCCGGTGCCGTGAAGGCGCAGGTCGATCTGACCGGGCGATGCTGGTACGGTCCGCTTTGGGGCCGCATGGCCGCAGCGCTGCGCTATGATAAGCGCACAGGCTCTTACCGCGGCATCTTCCGCGATGCGACGGAGACCTTCATCATCGATCTGAAGGGCAAGCGCAAAGGTCAGACGGTGAAGATGGACCTGCAGCAAGGCCCGCAACGCGCCGCCATGGACGTCGCCTTTGAAAACGCCAACCAGCTTCAGTTGACCATCGACCTCATCGACCCGGCAACGCAAGGCAAGCGCCAGGTGATCGACCTCACCCTCAACCGTCTGGCGGAACGCACCGCAGCGCTCGATATCAAGCCCCAGCCCAAAGAATACTCACAGCCCTAAGCTGGTCGCGGGCTTCACCACCCTTGTGGTCCTCCGGGGCTTGCCCGAAGGATGAAGACCGCATCATGTATTCCGGGCACATGACATGCTGGACCGCGTCCGGCACGGCGCGTGATCCCTCCCCATGACACATCACGGACATCTCGCGTCACCATCGGGCGGCCCGGAGCCGTGAACGCCGGCCAATAACACAAGGTGACGGGGCAAAGCCCATCGTTTAAACTGGCGAGCGGCGGCTAGACACTGCGGATTGCCAAATGTTCCTCACCTTTTTCGGCGAGTTGAAAGCGGCGGGCGTGCCGGTTTCTGTGCGCGAGTATCTCACCTTGATGGAATCGCTCGACGCCGATCTCGCAGGCCGCGACGTCGAGAATTTCTACTATCTTTCCCGCGCTGCGCTGGTGAAGGACGAGCGCCATTTCGACAAGTTCGACCGGGTTTTCGGTACCGTTTTCAAGGGGCTTGAGAACGCCGCCGAAGGGATCGAGGCCGAAATCCCCGAGGAGTGGCTGAAAAGACTCGCCGAGAAGTTCCTGACCGAAGAGGAAAAAGCGCAAATCGAAGCGCTTGGCGGTTGGGATAAGCTGATGGAGACGCTCAAACAGCGCCTGAAGGAACAAACGGGCCGCCACCAGGGCGGCTCCAAATGGATCGGAACCGCCGGCACCTCCCCTTTCGGCGCTTATGGCTATAACCCGGAAGGCGTGCGCATCGGCCAGGATGAAAGCCGGCACCGGCGCGCCGTCAAAGTCTGGGACAAACGCGAATTCAAGGATCTTGACGACTCGGTCGAACTTGGCACCCGCAACATTAAAATGGCGCTTCGCCGCCTGCGCCGGTTCGCCCGCCAAGGCGCCCACGACGAACTCGACCTCGACGGCACCATACAGGGCACCGCGCATAAGGGTTATCTCGACATCGCCATGCGCCCGGAACGGCGGAATGCCGTGAAGGTGCTCATCTTTTTCGATGTGGGCGGCTCGATGGACGACCACATCCGCGTCTGCGAGGAGCTGTTTTCAGCCGCACGCATGGAATTCAAATCGCTCGATTATTTCTACTTCCACAACTGCCCTTACGAGTTCATGTGGAAAAACAACCGCCGCCGCCACACCGAGCGCATCGACACCTGGGATCTCATCCATACCTACGGGCCGGACTATAAGGTGATCTTTGTCGGCGACGCCTCCATGAGCCCTTATGAGATCGCCGTGCCCGGCGGCGCGGTCGAATACTATAATGACGAAGCGGGCTCCGCCTGGCTTCAACGCATCACCCAGCAATGGCCGAAAAGCGTTTGGCTGAACCCGGTGCGCGAAGAGTATTGGCAGTGGACGCCATCGATCGACATGATCGCTGAAGCCTTCGGCGGACGCATGTTCCCCCTCACCCTTGAGGGGCTCGACACCGCCGCCCGGGAACTGGTGCGCTAGCCGCTCAATTCCATGCGCCAATGAGGTCGGCACCTCTCAAGACAATCCGACGTTAGGGAAGACGCGCCCGGCGCGACACGCCGGAAAGGCGATTTTCAAGAAACGGCTCCCGTCTTTAGAACAAATCTCAGCCCCTCACGTCCGCTCCATGAAATAGCGGCCCGGCGTCACGCCGAAAGCCTGCCTGAACATGGCGATGAAGGCACTCGGCCCCTCATAGCCGAGCCTGTCGGAGACATCGCTGACCGGCACACCGTCGGCCAGGAGTTCGAGCGCCCGCATCAGCCGGGCCTGTTTGCGCCAGTTGCGAAAGCCCATGCCCGTCTCGGACGTAAACCGGCGTGCGAAAGTGCGTGGCGAAACGGCCGCCTCGCGCGCCCAGTCATCGAGGCCGCGGGTATCGGCGGGATTGGTGCGCAAGGCTTCCGCGATACGGCGAAGACGGCCAGCCTGAGGCATCGGCAAGTGAAGAGACGCCTCCGGCGACAGCGCGATCTGATCGAGGATTACCTGAGCCAAACGGCCATCGGCTCCCTTTTCGTCATAGCTGCGTGGCCGCTTCATCAAAGCGAGGATCAATTCGCGCAAAAGCGGCGTGACGTTCACCACCGAACACAGGGCCGGAAGCCCGGCATCGCCCTTAGCGCGCACATAGAGCGTACGGAACAATGACGCACTCAACGCCGTCACCTGATGTTCGACGAAGCCTGGAACCCAAACCGCCCGCTCCGGCGGCACGATCCATGTGCCCTCTTCCGTCTCCACCCGCAGCGACCCCTTGATTAAATGGATCAGCTGCGCCCGCTGATGGCTATGCCATCCCCGGCCATGGCCGACGGGCCAATCCCGCGCATAAGCCAGGACCTTTTGCGGCTCGTCCATATCGGGTCTTTGGTAGTTGTCCGGATGTATCACGGCGCTTTCCCAAGTCATTGGCGGATTCCCGATAAAAACTGACAAACTATCGCTAACACGTCTCATTGTCCGGCACTAGAACCGGCCTTACGAGACGGGTCTGCAGCCCGTATCGAAAGTGAGGATCGTTCCAGACGGACCGGCCAGCGATGCAGCACCGACCGAAAACAGATTGGCGCACGCCTGCCCTCATGCTGATGCTGATGACGGTGGCGATGCAGCTGTCATTCGCGAGTTGGTGGACGCTGACGAAGAACTTTGCCGTCGACGAGATCGGCTTCACGGGCCGCGAGATCGGCATGCAGGAATCCATCCGCGAGATTCCGGGCTTTCTCGCCTTTCTCGCCGTCTATCTGATCCTCTTCATGCGGGAACAGACGCTTGCCCTGCTCTCGCTGCTTCTGCTCGGCTTCGGCGTCGCGATCACGGGCTATTTCCCGAGCGTTTTCGGACTGTTCGCCACAACGCTGATCATGTCCGTCGGTTTCCACTACTTCGAGACAATGAACCAATCGCTGCAATTGCAGTGGCTGCCGAAAGCGACGGCCGCGGCAACGCTCGGCAAGATCATTGGCGTCGGAGCTTTTGCCCAGCTTGTGGCTTACGGCGTGATTTTCCTTGCCTGGAAGACCTACGATCTCTCCTTCGAAACCGTCTACGTCATTGCGGGTGCATTGACGGCCGGGCTCGTCGCCTTTCTTTGGATCGCCTTTCCGCAATTCAAGCAAGCCGTCCCGCAGCGCAAGACAATCGTGCTGCGCAAGCGTTATTGGCTCTACTACGCCCTCACCTTCATGGGCGGCGCCCGGCGGCAGATTTTCACGGTCTTTGCCGGTTTCCTGATGGTCGAGAAATTCGGTTATGACGTTCACCACGTCGCGGCTCTGTTTCTCGTCAATGGCCTCTTCAACATGATCTTTGCTCCGGTCATCGGGCGATGGATCGTCAAATGGGGCGAACGAAAAGCGCTGACCATCGAGTATATTGGCCTGATCTGCGTTTTCACCGCCTATGCCTTCGTCACCGACCCCTGGGTCGCGGGCGCGCTCTACGTGCTCGACCACATCTTCTTCGCCATGGCGATCGCGATAAAGACCTATTTCCAGAAAATCGCCGATCCCGCCGATATCGCGCCGACGGCAGGCGTTGCTTTCACGATCAACCACATCGCGGCCGTGTTCATCCCGGTGCTGTTCGGCTTTGTCTGGCTCTTCAGCCCGGCAGTCGTCTTTCTCGCGGGCGCCGCCATGGCTTGCGTCAGCCTTATCCTCGCCCGCATCGTCCCCGAACACCCGGATGACGGGAATGAGTTCGTCTGGCTCGAGAGAGGCCGCGCACAAGCCTTGCCCGCGCAATGAGATCAGCGCTGGCTCACCCTGGGCGCAAGTGCCAGCCGGTCGAGCCGCAGCCTGTCGCGGCTATCGGTCAGGCGCCATGTCATGCCGAAGACAGCAAGAAGCACGCCGAGTCCGGTTGCGCCCGCAATTAGGAACATGATGAGAAGCTGGTACTTGACCGCCTGTTGCGGATCGACGCCGGCCAGAATCTGCCCTGTCATCATACCGGGCAGAAAAACGATCCCGATCGCTGACATGGAGTTGATGATCGGCATGAAACCGTTCTTGAGCGCGCGGCGCACGACGGGGGCCGTCGCCGTCCAGCGGTTCGCGCCGAGCAAGAGCTGCGCCTCGACCGTGGCACGGTCGCGTTTCAAATCGCCGGTCAGCGTGTGAAGCCCGAGACTGGTGCCTATCATAACATTGCCGAGGATCATGCCGAAGAGGGGCAAGGCAAAGCGTGGCTGCCACCAAGGGTCCGCTTGGATCTGGCTGGTGAGCGCAATCACCGTGACGATTGCCGCGCCGGTGGTCATCGCCACCGCCCCAATGCTCCAGCCCCAGATTCCCTTCAGCCGGTCGTCCTGGCGCGCCATGATCTCGCGGCCCGCAAAACCGCACATGATGACGGCGATGAGGAGCGTTAGCCAGGGCGAGGCAATGGCAAAGACGGCCTTCAGGACGAGGCCGACAAGGCTCAACTGGACGATCATGCGTATGGCGGCGACCGCATCGCTCCACCAGTCGCTCTCAGCGGGAAGATAGGCGACCATGCGCCGCCATTCGTGCGCCGGTACGGAACTGCGTAGGATACCGTCAACGGCGGCACCGCCATCGTTGGGGCCCATATCGGCTATTGCCCTGAGAAGAAGGGACTTGCCCGAACCGGACGGACCCATGATCGTGGCAATACCGCCGTCAGGCACGGTAAAGGACGTGCGGCTCAGTCCGGGGCGTTCAATGCCCGCGACATCAAGCATCAAGCGTGGCCGGTAACGCCAGCCACCTCAGGTTTTCTCCACGATGCCGCACGTGATGAACCCCATCGGTTTCGGCGTATCCGGCATGTAGTGCGTCTTGAGCGTGTCTGTCGTAAAGCCGCTTTTCAGCAAAAGCGCCCGCACATCCCGGTTGATGTTGCAACCCGCTCCGATCGTACGCCAGATGGGATTGATCCTGTCTTGCCAACGCGCGACGCGCGGTTCGTCTGAGCGTCCATGCTCGATCACGATCATCCTTCCGGACGGCTTCAGCACCCGCCGGAGTTCCGAAAGCGATTTCAGCGCGTCATCCACAGAACACAGCGTGAAGGTGAGAACGGCCGTGTCGGCGCTCGCGTCCTCAAGCGGCAGATTCTCGGCGGGTGCGGCGATCACCTCAACCGGAAGGAGGGCGTCATCGGCGGCCCTTTCACTGAAGCGCAAAAAACCGTCAGCGGGATTTGCGCCGATAATGCGTTTGACCCTGGCTGGATCGTAGTGGGGAAGATTGCGCCCGCCGCCGAAACCGACTTCAATCACCACACCCTCGGCTTCGGGCACCAAGCCGCCCCGTTCCTTATCGACCGGCTCCGCGCCGCAGGCATAATTGATCAGATGCGGTGCGATGTGGCGGCGGTAGAGGCCCATATTCGCTTTCTCTCCCTCAGGCCCCGGCTTTTTCCCTGATCTACGCCTTCACGCCCAGCTTCTTCTGCAGGCTTGTCGAGGACGTCGTGTATTGAAAGACGAGCCGCTTATCGGGATAGACGATCCGGTGCGCGGCCTGCGCCATCAGCGCCGCCTCATGGAAACCGGAAAGGATGAGCTTCAGCTTGCCCGGATACCAGTTGATGTCGCCAATGGCGAAAATACCGGGCTCCGACGTTTCGAACTTCTCCGTGTCCACGACGATCAGGTTTTCGTGCAGATTGAGGCCCCAATCCGCAACCGGTCCCAATTTCATCGTCAAGCCGAAGAAGGGAAGGACCGTATCGCATTCAAGATGGAAGTCGCCGTCGGCACCCTTCACCGTGACGCCCTCAAGCTGACCGTCCGAACCGTGCAGTTCGGTCACCTGCCCCAGATGCAGCGACATGTCGCCCGCATCGACGAGTGCGCGCATCTTATTGACGCTATCGGGCGCGGCGCGGAAGGCATCGCGCCGGTGCAGGAGCTTCATGCCTTTGGCGACCGGCTGAAGGTTGAGTGTCCAATCGAGCGCGGAATCGCCGCCGCCGATAATCAAGATATCCTTGTCCCGGAACGCTTCCATCTTGCGCACGGCGTAAAAGACCGAGGTGCCCTCATACGCTTCGATGCCTGGGATGGGCGGCTTTTTCGGCTGGAACGATCCGCCTCCAGCCGCGATCACAACCAGTTTTGCATGAAAGACGGCGTCAGCATCGGTGACGACGCGCCAGAGGTTCTCGCCCAGGCGTTCGATCTCTGTCACCATCTGGCTGACGTGGAACGCGGGTCCGAAGGGCTCGATCTGCGCCATCAGATTGTCGACCAGCCCTTGCGCGCTGATCTCGGGAAAGCCCGGAATGTCGTAGATCGGTTTTTCCGGATAGAGTTCCGTGCACTGTCCGCCCGGGCGGTCGAGGATGTC
>JAKSCL010000397.1 GCA_022360615.1 Hyphomicrobiales bacterium | reverse complement strand
TCTTTGTTGTCGCATCGTTTTTCGCGCAAAACCGGTGCCCACTTTTGCCCACGATGCTCAGAACGTCCCGTCATAGGGGCGGTGGCCGATGCGGCAGGCAAGAAGCGTGAAGCTCTCACGTATCAGCGCCGCTTCGGCCTCGGCTTTGAGCGTATCCGGGTCGTCCACCCAAACACCGTAGCCGCCCATCGCGGCGGCGACCGCTGGAAAGTCCGTGCCGGAGAAATCAACGCCCAGATTGGGCCGCTGGGTGGCGCGCTGCTTCAATTCGATGAGGGCAAGGCTCTCATCGACCAACACGCAAATGATAACCGGCAGTCTCTGATCGCGCAGCGTCGCAAGATCGCCAAGGATCATCTCCATGCCCGCATCGCCGATAAAGGCAATGACGGGTGCTTCCTGTTCCATCAGCTTGTAACCGGCGGCAAGCGGCACGGCGCAGCCCATCGTGCAGAGCGCCGAGGACTGAAGCATCAACCGGGGTGCGGGCACCGGCCACATCTGACTTAGGAGAATGCGGTGCGCGCCGGAATCGGCCGTCGCCAGTGTTCGAGGCGGCATGACCTCGCGTAGCGTCTGGAACACGCGCGCCGGCCCGAAACCATCGGCTGGCGGGGCGAACATCGCGGCAAGGTCTGCCCGCGCTTTTTCAATCTCACCGCCGGGCCAGGTCTTACCGCCCGCGGCCACGGCGTGTTCGAGCCTGTCGAGCGTGGGGGCAAGCGCGCCCATAAGCGTATGCGTAACGCTGTGCATCGCATGCAGGCGGGGAACCGGCGTGATTTCAATCACGTTCTTTTCCCCTGGCCACGGGTCGCGCCAGCCAATCCGCATCTCGATGGGATCATAGCCCAACAGCAGGATCAGATCGCTTTTCTCAAAAAGCGGCTTAATAACATCATCGGCCTTGGGCGAAAGGCCGGCACCGCCAAGCGACAAGGGATCGCCTTCATCGAGAAGGCCCTTGCCCTTGTAACTCGTCACCAATGGAATGCCGAAACGGCGGCAGAACTCGGCAATCTTCGGCCCGGCCTCTTCATTGACCGCATCAACGCCCGCAACTGCAATCGGCCGTTCGGCACCAGCCAGAAGATCGCGCGCTTCTTGAAGGACCGGACCGTCAAGCGGCGCAAACGTTTCGCGTGCCGGTGGAGGCGGCAAGACTGTTTCATTGCTTGGGTTTTCCGCCACGCCAATCGGAACGTCAATGTGAACCGGACCCGGCTGTCCCTCAAGAGCGAGCGTGACGGCCTTGTCCATCACCGCGCCCACAACGCCTGGGCTCGCCCGGAACGTACCTTTTACGATGGGCCGCAAAAGCGCCTGATGATCAAACACCTGGTGGGTGTACCGCTCGCCGACCGCATGATCCACGCACCCTGTGATGAAAATCAGCGGTACGCGGTCCTGCATGGCGTTCGCCACCACGTTGACGGCATTTGCGACACCAGGGCCGAGGGTTGCAAGGAGCACACCCGGCGCACCGCTTGCGTGCCATGCGCCTTCGGCCATGAACCCCGCGACATTCTCATGCTTGGTCAGGTGGAAGCGCACACCTTCCTCATCAAGCGCTTGCATGATGGCGAGCACCTCGCCGCCCGGGATGCCAAAAGACGCTTCGCAGCCAATCGCCGCCAGCTTTTTCGCGATAATCTGTGCCCCCGTCACCGGCGCACTCATACGCCTTGCCCCCGATCGATCACACCGCCTGACGACCAGCCAGCGAGTGCCTCTTCTTCAACATCGAGCCACTCCCGCAAAACCTCATCGGTATGTTCGCCCACCATCGGCGGCGGGCGGCGATATTGAACCGGCGTCTCGCTCATCTTCACCGGATTGCCGATGAGTTTCACCGTGCCGCTTCCGGAAAGCGCGTGCGGCATCTCCACCGTCATGCCGCGATGGACGGTCTGCGGATCGCCGAACGCCTCCTTTAAATTGTTCACCGGCCCGCCGGGAACGGAAATCTCATCAAGAAGCGCGATCCATTCCGCCTTGGTCTTTTGCCTGGTGAGGTCGTTGAGAAGCGGGATGAGAAGATGCCGGTTCTTCACCCGGTCGACATTCTTCTTGAAGCGCGGATCGGCCGCCAACTCAGGTTGCCCCGCAGCCGTCACGAGCCGGGTGAACTGCTCGTCATTCCCGGTCGCGATAATGAATTCCCCGTCTGAAGCTTGAAAGGTCTCATACGGCACAATGTGGGGATGGCCGTTTCCGAGGCGGCCCGGCACATCCCCTGTCATCAGATAGGCCGTCCCTTGATTGATGAGCCAGGAGACTTGGCTGTCGAGGAGCGCAACGTCGATGTGCTGGCCACGGCCTGTCTCCGAGCGCTTGTGCAGCGCGGCCAAGATCGCGGTCATCGCGTAGAGACCGCAAACCACATCGGCAATACCGACGCCGACCTTCACAGGCCTGCCGCCTTCCTCATCCGGATAGCCGGTCAGGCTCATGATGCCGCCCATGCCCTGGATGAGAAAATCGTAACCAGGGCGATGTGCGTAGGGCCCGGTCTGACCGAAACCGGTGATCGAGCAATAGATCAGGCGCGGGTTTTCCTTTGAAAGGCTCTCGTAATCGAGGCCGTATTTCTTCAAGCCCCCGACCTTGAAGTTCTCGACGAGGATATCGGCCTCAAGGGCGAGGCGGCGGATAATCGCCTGGCCCTCTTCATTCCCCAGATCGACGGCAACGGAGCGCTTGTTGCGGTTGGCGCAGAGATAATAGGCGCTCTCGCGGGTATCGTTGCCGCCCTTGTCTTTTAGAAAAGGCGGTCCCCAACCGCGGGTATCGTCACCGCGGCCGGGGCGTTCGATTTTGATCACGTCCGCGCCGAGATCGGCAAGAAGCTGTGTTCCCGTCGGTCCTGCCAGAATGCGGGTCAGATCAAGAACGCGCAGGCCCGAAAGACTGCCAGTGTTTTCATCCGTTTGCGCGGTATCGCTCGTCTGGCTTGCCGCCGGAGCGGTTTCGGGCATGCATTCCCCCATATTCTCGTCGGTCAGCTGATTTGGCGGCGCGTCCGCCAGTGAGCGGTGGCGCCGAGGGCTAGGCCCAAAAGGGTATGGCCGACAAGCGAGGTTTGCGCAACCGTGCCCCAGCCCAGGAACGGGGCCCAGCCCATCACAAGATGCGCCATGACATAAAGGGCAAAGACGAAGGTGCCGACGCCGAAGATTGCCGCGACGATCCACCAGGGCACGAAGGGCAGAAGGCGTTGCGTCAGCGGGCGGACGGCGAGGACGTAAGCTGCCGGATAAGCAACGAGGCCCGTCAAGTAGTGCGCGATGTGGGCAACGGATTTGTCCGTCACCCCGAACAGCTTGCTGAGAACGGCGGTGGCAAGGTCGGTCGGGCGCAGTTCGCCATAGCCGATGGCAGGCGAGATGCCCCGGGCCCAGATTTCCCAAACGACGAGCGACACGACGCCCGCCAGAAGAACGGTCAGAAGGGTTTGAAGATTGAGCGCCGGCAGCAAACGCTGCCCGCTTCCGGCGGCTTCGGCAGTGTTGGTCATGGTTTTCCTTTCTCTTCAATCGGAAGCCAGGGCATGCGGAGAGGTCCGCGCACCATGGGGCGGCGTCTTTCACATGGACTCACAGCGCATTTTGCTGGAGCCCGATTTCAAGGGTGCGCCGCCAGATCGACCTGCTTTCATGTGCTCCCACATGAAAGCAGGTCGATCCCGGCGCTTTGTGAGCGGGATGCCCCCCGTCACACGTCCGAAATGGTTGGCGGAAAAATGCCCGTCAAAACACTTGTACTCACGGCTGCGCACATCTGCGCGGGCATTTATTGAACGTCTTTCACAAAAGTGTGAGGCGAAAAGGCGCGCCTCAACCCTTCCAGCCGCGGGCCTTGGACAGCTCACGCCAGGCCCGCGCGACCCATTCGGGACGCATGTTGTGGCCGCCGGGATGGAGGCAGACTTCAATCAAGGGACCTTCGGGGCTCACCTGCCGTTCGCAGGTCAGCCTTGTCCCTTCCGGTCTGAAGGATGGGCCGGTCTGGAAGTTGTCCTTTTCCCGAAACCGTTCAAGGCTTTCGTAAAGGTCGCCCTGGTGCCAGCGCTCGCCAATCGGGCGGCCTGCGATGGGTACCACCGTGTCTGTAGTGCCATGCACATGGAAGAGGTAAGGTGCGGGCGAGGGGCATTTGTCAGGCAACGGCTCCCAGAAAGCGCCGGCAACCGGTGCAATTCCCGCAAACCGCTTGCCCCGATAACAAGCCGCATACCAAGCCATGGAGCCGCCCATGGAGAAGCCTGAGGCCATAAGCCGGTCCATGTCGATGGCATGACGCATGTCAATGTCCGCCAGCAGGCGATCCAAAAAAGTGAGTTCGTCGCGGTGTTGGGAAGGCGAGGAGGGGTAGGACCACGTCTTGTTGAGACCATCGACGGCGACAAGCGCGATGCCAAGATCGGAGGCCATCTTCGTCAGCCCGGCATTGCGCATCACACCCTCGGCAGACCCTTGCCAGCCATGAAAATAAACAATCGCGCCGACGTCGTTCTTACCGTCCCAGCTGCCTGGCATCCGGATGAGGTATCGGCCGCCTTCTATGTCGCAGAATGTGGCGGTATCACACGCCGTCGCATGCGTCGCGGCACCGGCAACGAGCGGAAGCGCTGCGGAAACCACCGCTGTAAGGAGGGCGCATGCCACGCTATTTCGGATTCCGGCCATTGATCACACCTTCGAGCGGTGAAAGATCGCGGGATTGCCAAATTTTTGAAGACTATCGGCTTGCATTCAATGGCGATTTATAGGCTTTCAACCTGTGCTTGCTATATCCTAATTATGGAAACCCGCTCATCTCGCGATGTTGTTACTTTTTTGTGCACCGCAAGCGGTCCGGATCGCATCCATGTCCTTCTCTTGCCCCATTCACCCCATGTTCAGGCAGCATGGCATTGGTGTGAAACGTGTTTTTCACCTGGAGCCTGATCTCTAAGGGCATTGGGAGAGACTGATCTTGGAGCAGTTGTATACGGAACCGCCGCGAGCCAAGCGGCCGGCCATCACCGAGCCGGCAGTGCTCGACATCACGCCTTCGGGCTGGAATGCCGTTCTTGAAGCTGCACAAGGCGGGCCCACGGCACTGCAAGCACCCTATGACACCGTCTTCGGCCCGCTTCTCGGCGTGAATGGGAAACCCGTCGTATTCGGCCAGCTTGGCCAGTCGCTTGACGGGCGCATCGCAACCGAAACCGGGCACTCGAAATACATCAACGGCAAGCACGGGCTCTTACATCTCCATTGCCTGCGCGCTGTGGCGGATGCCGTCGTCGTGGGCGTTGGCACCGCGATTGCCGACGATCCGCAATTAACCGTTCGCCATATCGATGGCGCACATCCGGCCCGCGTGGTGATCGATCCAAGCGGACGGCTTCCGGCTCAGGCTAGACTTCTTGAGGATGACGGAACGCGGCGGATTATCGTCACGGCCCGGCGGGACTGGACCCCGGAGGACCCGTCGGTTGAGCTTATTCATGTGCCGCGCACCGATGGGCGGATCGCACCCCCGGCCATCGTCTCGGCTCTCGCCGATCTCGGCTTTCACCGCATTCTCATTGAGGGCGGCGCGTTCACGCTCTCCGCCTTCCTTAAACACCGGGCGCTTCAGCGGCTGCACCTCATCGTCTCGCCGGTTATTATCGGTTGCGGGACGGCAGGTCTCTCGCTCAATCCGATCGCCCATCTGCGCGACGCGCTACGGCCCGGAACGCGGGCTTACCGGATCGGCGAGGAGGTGCTTTTCGACTGCGATCTTTCAGAATACGCGCCTTCAATTTAGGCCTCTGTCCGGTTCTTAGGCAACGCACAGAAATCCACATGCCCGACAGTGATGCGTGACACGCCGTCCGCGACGGCGCCGAGGCGGTATTGCGCCCAGGCGTCGAGTTCTTGAGTGGACAGCCGCCGGGTTTCGAGCGCCGCCTCGCGCCAGCCTTCGATCAACGCCGATTGGAGTGCGGCATCCTCGTTCGACAGCAGCCAATCGGAGCGGCCCTCAACCACCCGATAGCCGCGTGAGCGGAAGACCGCGATTGCGGCCTCCGCGGCTTTCGGCCCCAGAGCCGGGCCGAAGCCCTTGTCGCCTTCCTGGTGATGATTGACGGCAGCGCACACACGTGCGTCATGGCCGTGCACCGGGTTAAACGCCATGCGCCCGTCATAACTAAGGGCCGCGTAAAACGGAACGGCGGCGGCAGCCACCCTGCCGGCAAGCGCCGCGATCCAATGCTCCGAGACCAGATCGAGCAAGGCCGAGGCCGTTACGGCACGTGGCGCGACTGCAAAAACCGGCTCGATATCAGAAGCCAGATCGATGGCATGGGCTCCCACAACACGCGCGGCACCGAACCGTCCCGCTGCACGCCCAAGCAGGGCATCGTCATGGTCGAACAGATGCCAGCGAATATGAGAGGCACCGAAGACATCGAAGGCGTGCACGGTTGCGCCTGTCCCCGAACCGATGTCGGCGAGAACGAGCGGGCGATCAGACGTGTCTTGTTCGGAAAGCCAGGCGATGAGTTCGTTTATGACTGCCTTGTGACGCGCACGATCGTCAGCTTCCTTTCGAAGAGAAAGCCAATCTGCAGTGAACGCGCCCATCTCGAACCCTTTTACACCGTTGATTCTATTAATTTATTCGCGCCGCAGCGACAAGAATCGCTCGCCCGAACTTTTCCGCCGCCATGTCCCAATCGGGAAAATCGCTCATGACTTCGAAGACTCTCGAAACTAGTGTTTCCCGGCATTTCGCGTTCTCAATCAACACACCCAATGCGTCTGAAAGCTCACCTGCATTCTCCGGCTTCACGAGGATACCCGCACCTTCCGGCACGGTCTCGGCGATAGCACCGGCTTTCGTTCCGATAACGGGAAGGCCGTATACCAGCGCTTCGGAAAAAACCATGCCGTAGCCTTCATAACGAGACGCCAAAACGAACACGTCGTGGGTGCGATAGGCTAGATCGATACCCGCTTCATCCGTCGCGCCCGTAAGCGCGATCCGGTCAGACAGACCAGCCTCCGCGATTTGCATCTTGAGCGCCGAAGCGCAGCCTGGATCACGGCTGCCGTCTCCGATGAGGGTAAGGGTCCATGGCAGATCCTTCAGCCGCGCTAACGCGGCCACAAGAACGTCATGACCTTTGCGCGGCGTGATCGAACCGATCGTCAGGAGGCGGAGAGGCGCAGATGGAGAGAGCTCGTTGATGCGTCCGCGTTCAATCGGAGGATCGGGCCGCGCGACGCCCGGCTCGATCACGCTCAGCTTTTCCGGCGGCAAACCGAAACGGGCCGTCAGATCGCGGGCCGTTGCCGGGCTCGTGACAATCACATGATGTGCATGAGCGAGCGCCGCTTTCTCCAAAACGGCAAAGCGCACCCGCTCCTCCTCGGAAAGCCCGCTTTCGAGACAAAGAGGATGGTGCACGAGCGCAATGAGGAGACCTTTCGCCGCCCGTTTTGCTCCCATATCGGGCAGCACGCCATAGGCAAGCCCATCGATCACAAGCGGCACATCGCTGGCAACGGACAAAAGCCGCTCCTCGGTCAAACGCACCTCATCCGGCGATGGCTTTGGAAACCCTTCCGGTAAAGCGACGCACTCGACCTGCCAGCCGTCTTGGCCCAACCCTTCGATGATGTTCGCATCGTAGCGATAACCGCCTGTCGGCGTGTCAAGACTACCCGGAATGGCGAAGGCAAGACGGCGGCTGGCGGCACTCCCGCTCAAAGAGCCGCCTCATACCAGGCCCGTGCCAGATGCGATTCCGACAGCGTCACCCGTAGCCGCGCGAGCGCTTCAGCCGGCCGGCCCAGTTCCCCTTTCCTCGCGCTTTCAGCAAGTCTGTCCCAAATGTGTTTCGCCATGAACTCCGTTGTCGTGTTCTGTCCTTCAAAGAGCGGGGTCTCATCGAGATTGGCGAACTTCAATGGTGCGAGAATGGCGCTTAACACCTCGTGCGCCCGGCCGATATCGATCACAATGCCGTTTTCGTCGAGCTCTTCACAAAACACTGCGGCATCGACGACAAAGGTCGCGCCGTGAAGGGCTTGGGCGGGACCGAATACATCTCCTTTAAAACTATGGGCAATCATGATGTGGTCGCGGACTTCGACTGAGAACATCGCTGTTTCCTTCAATTCTTTTGCTCATCAGACGTTGGCGTCCGGATAGGCAATCAGCGGGCACACGGCGGAACCGGTTTGATTGAGGAGCGCCGGAAGGTGCGAGGGCAAATCGTGAAAGGCAACCGGTTCGTCGAGAAGCGTATCGAAGCGTGAGTCCAAAAGAAGGCCGAGGGCGGCTTCAAGCCGCCGGCTATGGCTCCAACGTGGCCGGCGGTTCCGGGCCACATGGCCCACTTGCGTCGACTGCAGGGTTAACCGCTGAGCATGGAAAGACCCGCCAAGGGGCACCGGCACATCGCCGGAACCGTACCAACTCATTTCCATGACGGTTCCCTCAAAACCGCAAAGCTCCATTGACAGGGCAAGTCCAGCTGGATTTCCGCTCGCGTGAAAGACCGTGTCGCATGAACCGGCCAAATGAGAACAGTCTTGCGATGTGCAAAATTTCAGTCCAACTGCCTCCGCTTTTGCCGCACGGCCCGGAATTTTGTCGATTACCGTCACATTCGCGCCCGGAAATCCATTAACAAGAGCGGCAGTTAGCATGCCAACCACGCCGGCGCCGACGACCGCGATGCGGTCCGCCGGCCCGGCACAGGAATCCCAAACTGCGTTTAACGCCGTTTCCATATTGGCGGCGAGAACCGCGCGCGCGGGCGAAAGCGCTTGCGGCAATGAAACCACAGCGTCCTGGGGGACACAGAAAAGGGTCTGATGGGGATGAAGTACGAAAACCGCTCGGTCGAGCCATTCGTCCGGACCGGCCTCGACCACGCCGACGGTTGCATAACCGTATTTCACAGGGTGAGGAAAATCGCCCGTCTGGAAGGGCGCGCGCATGCGCTGCCACTCCGTTTCCGGAATCCGGCCCTCAAAAACGAGGCGCTCGGTGCCACGGCTGACCGCGCCGTAAAGCGCGCGGATAGCAAGCTGTTCTGGCTTAGGTTCCGGCAAAACCTCCCGCCTGATCTCCGCTACACCCGGCGCCGAATACCACAACGCTTCGCTTTTAATCCCGGCTCCGTCTTCAACCTGCAATCGCAAGATTTTGATCGCCCTTGTTCGCTGGCGCCGTTCTCTTCGGCGCACATTCGCCCTAACTCTCGCTGCGACGCAATAACGCAGCCTTTCCATTCAGCAGCGGTTCAGAGCCCGTTTCCTAGGTCTCCATCCGCACATCCGAACCCCATCCGCAGTCTCATAGAGGCTTGAAACATGAGCATGATCCCGCTTCACTCGCATCGCTTTTCCAAGCGAGACCTTGTTTATCGCGGCCGCCTCAGACAGCGCCGGGCGATATTCGGGCTTGTAACCATCCTGTCAATCCTCGGCCTTCTGGGCCTCATGGCCAGCGCGCTGTCGCCGGGCGGGCTGGAAGCCATCGACTGGGTGCTGATAGCGCTTTTCGCAACAACCCTGCCCTGGACGGTCATCGGCTTTTGGAACGCGGTGATCGGCCTTGCTATCATGCGCACCGCGCGGGACGCGACAGCGCTTGTCGCGGGCGACCTTAAAGGCCTCAATAGCAAGGCCCCCATCACCGCGAAAACGGCGATCCTGAGCTGTATCCGCAATGAAGATCCGGTCCGGGTGATGCGCAATCTTGAGGTTATGATTGAAAACCTCGTCGCCACCGGTTCGGCCGACCGCTTCGAAGCCTATGTGTTGAGCGACACCAACTGGGACGACCTGATTGCAGAGGAAGAAGCCGCCGTTTCGCGCCTCAAAGCGCATTGGGCCGGCCGCTTTTCCATCACCTATCGCCGCCGGAGCGAAAACAGCGGTTTTAAGGCCGGCAATATCCGCGATTTTCTGGAACGCTGGGGCGATGATCACGATTTCGCACTGGTGCTCGATGCCGACAGCTACATGTCGGCAGAAACCATCCTTCGGCTTATACGCGTCATGCAGGCCAATCCAAACCTTGGCATCCTGCAAAGCCTGATTGCCGGGCTTCCGGCAACGAGCCCTTTTGCCCGCGTCTTCCAGTTCGGCATGCGCCTGGGCATGCGCTCTTACACGATCGGAAGTGCCTGGTGGCAGGGCGATTGCGGTCCGTATTGGGGGCACAATGCCGCCATCCGGATCAAACCGTTCAAGCAACACTGCGACCTCCCCAAGCTTCCCGGCAACGGCCCGCTCGGCGGCGACGTCTTGAGCCACGATCAGGTGGAAGCTGTGTTGATGCGCCGCGCAGGCTATCAGGTGCGGGTCATCCCGGTCGATGGCGGCAGCTATGAGGAAAACCCGCCGAACCTGATGGAATTCATGCGGCGCGACCTGCGCTGGTGCCAGGGCAACATGCAGTACGGCCGCCTCATCGGACTGCCCGGCCTCAAGCTCTTGAGCCGCGTCCAGCTTGTGCTTGCGATGCTCATGTTCATAGGCTCGCTTGCCTGGATGAGCTTTATTTTCGCGGCGGGCATCGCCCTCCCGCACCTTGGAACGGGGATCGCACCGCTTCCGGGCCTGACCCTGATGGCGACGATCCTGACCATGATCTTCGCGCCGAAATTCGCGACCATCATCGACGTCCTTGTCCGGAAAGACCTTGCCCGGGCTTTCGGCGGGCGGCTGCGCATGGCGCTCAGCAGCATCATCGACATCCTCTTTTCGATGCTGCTTGCGCCGATTATGGCGGTTGCGCACTCGATCTTTATCATCGGTCTCTTCTTCGGCCGCCGCATGGGATGGCCCGCACAGCGGCGTAGCGCTCACACGGTCGGCTGGGGCGAGGCGGCGGTTCGGCTTTGGCCGCAAACCCTGTTCGGAGCGGCGGGGCTGACCTGGTTCTACAACCTTTCGCCGGAATTGATCCTGCCATCGCTGCCCGTGCTCGTCGGGCCACTGATTGCCGTTCTGTTTGCGGTGGCGACATCGGTCGAGCCTTGGGGCAGGAGAACGCTCACTGCCGGTCTCTGGCGCACGCCGGAAGAAACGGCTCCAAGCGCCGATTTGCGCGAACTGGGCTTGCCAGCGCTGGCGGTTCGCGCCGGGGATGATCGGCGCCCTGCACTGATTACCGCTGGCAAACCAGCGGAGGATGTTTCCCGCGCCGCCTAAACGGCTGACATACCGGGCGGCGCATCTTAAGTAAGCCTTCATGTCTCAAGGCTGGCCCATGGCGGCGCGGAATCTGCGCACCCTTTACGGTGTCACGCGCTCGCTTGCGATTTATTATGGCGATCGCGCGCGGCGAAAGCGCATGGCCGCGCTTTACAGCACATTCGTTGCGCCGGGCGATCTGGTTTTTGACGTGGGCGCGCATGTGGGCGACCGCATTGCCGCCTTCCGCTCACTCGGCGCGCATGTGGTTGCCGTCGAGCCCCAACCAGCCCTGATGAAAACCCTCAAACTCCTTTACGGGCGCGACCGCACCGTGTCCCTGGTTGGCGCCGCAACGGGCGCGGCCGCAGGGTCGGCAACGCTCAAGCTCAATCCCGCCAATCCAACGGTTTCGTCCGCCTCCGACCGTTTCATAGAAGCAGCAGACGGCGCGCCCGGCTGGGACGGCCAAGCGTGGCGCGGAGAAGTGCAGGTGCCCGTCCTGACCCTCGACGCACTGATCGCGCGCCATGGATCGCCACGCTTTGTCAAAATCGATGTGGAGGGGTTTGAAGCCGAAACGCTGAGAGGGCTTGCAACCCCCGTTCCCGCCCTTTCCTTCGAATTCACCACGATGTTCCCCGCCGGCTCTCTGGAAGCCCTTGCGGAATGCGAGCGGCTCGGCCAATACCGGTACCGCGCGAGCCTCGGCGAAAGCCATGCCTTTGTCCAAACCGGATGGGTGAGCGCTCAAGAGATCCGCACATGGCTTAAAACCCTGCCTCAGGAAGCCAATTCGGGGGACATCTATGCAAAACGTCAAAACTGACGTGGAAGGGGCGGACATTGCCCCCCGGGCGATCGCCGGACTAGGTGAAATCGGAAGCCGCTACGGGCTCATCCTGTGTGATCTCTGGGGGTGCGTGCATGATGGCGGGCGCGCATTCCCGGAGGCCTGCGACGCGCTGAGCGGATTTCGCCGGGCGGGCGGGCGTGTGGTCCTTGTCTCCAACACGCCGCGGCCGTCGCATTTCCTTGAACCGCATTTGAGACGGCTCGGCATTCCCGAAAACGCCTATGACGGCCTGATCACGGCGGGCGACATCATGCGCGATGTGCTTGCCGGACGCCCGGGCAAAATCGATTTCCTCGGCGATGAGTCCGATTGGCAGACGGTCGCCGACTTGGCCGTGGAAACGGCTCCCATCCCCAAAGCAGACTATGCCGTCTGCACAAGGCTTTTTCCGAGCGAAGATGCCCTCATTGCGCTCGATCCGCATCTCGAGCAGCTTAAAGCGCACAATCTTGATTTCATTTGCGCAAATCCGGACATCGTCGTCCATGACAAGGGCCGCACATTCTACTGTCCCGGCGCGCTTGCCGAACGCTATGAGACTATCGGCGGACATGTGATCCGGACTGGAAAACCGGCAAAACGCATCTATGAACGCGCCCTTGAGATCGCTGGCGATCCAGGCGATTTGTCTAGCGTTCTCGCCGTTGGCGACGGGATGGGAACCGATGTGACCGGCGCCGCCGGGATCGGCGCCGATAGCTGGTTTCTCAGCGATGGCATTCACCGCGAAATCCACGAAACGGCTGGCCTCACCCCTCTAACCGACAGCTACGGCGTCACGCCCACCTATGTGAGCGCACGCCTCACGCCATAGGCAGCTTGTTGCGGGCGCGAACGGCTTCGATTAGCGTCTGAGAAAAACGAAAAGGGTACTTCTGTGACGATAAGCGACGATGCTCTCCGCGCGGCACAAGCCGTGAATGCGGAACGGCTATGGGGCCGGCTGATGCGCATGGCCGAATTCGGGGCTCGGCCCGATGGCGGCGTCGACCGGCCATGCCTCAGCGCTGAGGATCAAAATGCACGGGCGGAACTCATCGGCTGGGCCGAAGCGCGTGGCTATCAGGTTTCCGTCGACCGCGCCGCCAATCTCTTCATCCGCCGGGCAGGCCGACGCGATGGACCAGCCATCCTCACCGGCAGCCATATGGACAGCCAACCGAAGGGCGGACGTTTTGACGGCATCGGAGGCGTACTTGGCGGACTCGAAGCGCTTGACGCCATCTCGGAAGCGGGCCTGGAGACGGACAGGGCAATTGAGGTGGTCGCCTTCACAAACGAGGAAGGCGGACGCTTTTCGCCGGGCTGCACGGGCTCGATGTCGTGGTCAGGCGCACGCGACCCCGCTTCCTTCGACGATCTTGAAGATGAAAACGGCGCGCGCTATGCGGATGCGCTGAACGAAACGCTTTCAAAAGCACCGGAACTCGCGACCCGGCCGCTTGGCGATGCGCCCGCCGCATATGTCGAACTCCATATCGAGCAGGGACCGGTGCTCGAAGAAAAAGCGCTTCAGATCGCGGCCGTCACCGGCATTCAGGGTGTGCGCTGGTACGACGTGGAGATTACCGGCGACACGGCGCATGCGGGGACGACCCCCTTGGCGCTCCGCAGGGATGCGGTGCAGGCCATGCACCGGGCGATTGCCGCGCTGAACGCTTTGATGGCCGACCCTGATGATGTGGTGCGCTTCACTGTGGGGCGGATCGAGGTCGAGCCCAACTCACCCAATGCCGTTGCCGACAAGGCGCGCTTCACAATCGATTTCCGCCACCCGGACCGCGCAGTCTTGGAGCAGCGCGGCAACGCCGTCGAAGAAGCGGTGAGAAAGGCGGCGGAACCTTGCCGGGCGGAGGTTAGGCCAAGTCTTTTTTCCGATCCCACCCATTTCCCCGAACCGATTGTCGCGATCATCGAGCAAGCCGCGAGAGACCTGGATTTCAGCGTGATGCGTCTTCCCTCCGGCGCATTTCACGATGCTCTTTTTGCAAGTCAAATCTGTCCGACCGCGATGATCTTCGTACCTTCCCGGAACGGCTTGAGCCACCATCCAGACGAATACACCGCGCCCGAGCACATGGCGGCAGGCACGCAGGTGCTAGCCGCAACGCTTGTCGACCTTGCAAATGGAAACGCCACGGTTTGAACCATGGGTTCAGTTGAGACACGCGAAGCGCCGGAATACCTGACCGTCAAAGAGGTGGCGGCACTTTTGCGTGTGAAGGAACGCAAGGTCTATGACCTGGTCTCAGCGGGCGATATCCCGTGCTCGCGCGCCATGGGAAAGCTTCTCTTCAACCGGCAGGCGGTGGAACGCTGGCTTTCGGGCCATACGACGGGCGAGCCCAGCACCCCCGGCGCGGACCGCGCCGAGCCGCGGCCAAACGTCTTTCTTGGAAGCCACGATCCGCTTCTCGACTGGGCGCTACGGGAATCGCGTTGCGGGCTTGCCACCTTTTTCGATTCGAGCCGCGACGGGCTTGAGCGCTTCGCCAATCGGGAAGGCTTGGCTGCCGGACTTCACATTCCGAACAAGGATGAGGGCTGGAATACGGATGCCGTGAAGAAGCGCTTTGGGTCGGAGCCCATGGTGCTTGTCGAATGGGCGAAACGCTTGCGTGGCCTCATCGTGCCTCCCGGCAACGAAATCCGGTTTCCCCATTTCGGCTCCCTCGCCGGCAATCGGGTCGCGCTGAGGCAAGCCGAAGCCGGAAGCCAGCTTCTTTTGGAGCGTCTCATGCGCGAGGCGGGGCTCCCGTCCGATGCCATTGAGCCCGTCGGCCCAGCGCTGAGCGAGACGGATTCAGCTTTGATGGTCGCTGACGGCAAAGCGGACGCCGCCTTTGGATTGAAGGCCATGGCCCGGCAATACCGGCTTGGTTTTGCGCCTGTCATCGTTGAGCGCTACGACCTTCTTGTCTGCCGCCGGGCTTGGTTCGAGCCGCCCTTTCAGATGCTGCTTGAACTCTGCCGGGAGGAGATGTTCGTTCACCGCGCAAACGAGATGGAGGGCTATGACGTGACCCGGCTCGGCAAGGTGCATTTCAACGGGGGGTCTTGATTGAGCGCGCGACGGAGTGGAAAACCGCTTCTCACCCCCCGAAGCAAGTCGGGAGGCATGCTTTTCTCCGCTCGGCGCCGGGCCCGGCAACAACAGAGGAGGCAACCATGAAAGTCAGTGCACGCAACGCCCTGAAGGGCACGGTCAAATCCATCACCAAGGGCACCGTCACGGCGCACGTCACCATCGATGTCAACGGCGTGGAGATCACCGCCGCCATCACCAACGAAGCGGTCGAAGATCTCAGCCTTGCCGAAGGCGAAACGGCCTACGCCGTCATCAAGGCGAGCGATGTCATGGTCGGGACCGATGGATAACAAGGAGGCAAGCGTCTTTGAACAGGCGCTTCGTCGCTATCACTCTCTCCTTCTTCGTGTGCGGTAAGACTTATTCGCCCGTCGTTACTCCGGCGAAAGCCGGTGGCCGTGGCTCAACGGGTTTCCTTCCGGTGCTATAGATCCCGGCTGGGACCTGTCCCGGCCCCAATCCGGGGCCAGGGTGAAGGTTTGGACCTACCCAGGCACACACCCGTCATCTTTCCGCGTGACCGGAGCACGAATTTCAAAGCCTGTTCGCACTGGGATGCAAATTCCCCGATCAAGCCGGGCAATCACGGCAAATCTCGAAGTCGAAAGACCCTACTCCCCCAACTCGTCCCAGAAGGCTTTCACCTTGGCGAAGAAGCCGTGGCTGTCGGGGCTGTTGTGGTCCTCGGACAGGTCCTCGAACTCTTTCAGAAGTTCGCGCTGTTTGCGGGTGAGAGCGCGGGGCGTCTCAACCGTCGCCTGGATATACATGTCGCCCTGCTGATTGGAGCGCAATACAGGCATGCCCTTGCCGCGCAGGCGGAACTGCTTGCCCGTCTGTGTGCCCTCGGGGATTTTAACCCGCGTGCGCCCTCCATCGATCGTCGGAACCTCGATGGAACCGCCAAGAGCGGCCGTCGTCATCGATATCGGCACCCGGCAGAAAATATCCGCGCCATCGCGCTGAAAAACCTCATGCGGCTTGATCGAGAGGAAAATGTAAAGATCGCCGGCAGGGCCACCGCGTACGCCCGCTTCGCCCTCGCCCGCAAGCCGGATGCGCGTGCCGTCCTCAACGCCGGAGGGAATGTTCACCGAGAGCGTGCGTTCCTTCGTGACCCGGCCGGAACCGGCACAGACCACGCACGGGTCGTCGATGACGCTGCCGCGGCCCTGGCAGGTGGGGCAGGTGCGCTCGATGGTGAAAAAGCCTTGTGTGGCCCGCACCTTGCCGAGCCCGCCGCACATCGTACAGGTCTTCGGCGCGGTGCCGGGTTTGGCGCCCGAGCCGGAGCAGGTCTCGCAGGTAACCGATGTCGGCACCTTGATTTGCGCCGTCTTGCCCTTGAATGCCTCTTCCAGCGTGATTTCCATATTGTAGCGCAAATCCGAGCCGCGCTCGGACGAGCCCCGCCTGGCACCGCCGCGCTGCCGTCCGCCCATGAACTCGCCGAAGAGATCGTCGAAAATATCCGACATGGAGGAGGCAAAATCCGGCCCGAAGCCGGGGCCGCCGGGACCGAATCCGCCCTCGAAAGCCGCATGGCCGAACTGATCGTAGGCCGCCCGTTTTTGCGGGTCTTTCAGCGTGTCATACGCTTCATTGACTTCCTTGAAGTGCTTTTCCGCATCCATGTCGCCGGGATTGGCATCTGGGTGATATTTCTTCGCAAGCGTGCGGAAGGCGCTTTTCAGCTCCTGTTCGCTGGCGCCGCGGTTAACACCCAACACCTCATAGAAATCACGTTTCGCCATGGGCAAAATCCCCGGCGGCGCTCAGCCTTGTACGCGTTCAAGCGCCGCCAACCGTCTTGTGATTTGGGAAACCAGATGGACCACGAAAAGGGGCGGCGCCGCAAGGACTATCCCTTAGAACGACTTCGCTTTTCTTTGATTCGCTCAATCGCTCTAAGGACATGTCTTGCCGCAAATCCGGACGAAAAACCGTTTTCAGTTCCGCCCAAACGCCTTACTCCTGGATTTGCTTCAGCGCTGCCTTTGCTTTTCACGTTGCTTAGATATCAGGCCGATTTCTTCTGGTCGTCGTCGGAAACGTCCTCGAAATCGGCATCGACCACATCCTCAGCACCGGGCTGGCCGCCGGCATCCGCGCCGCCATCGCCACCCATGCCGTCGCTGCCGCCCTCTTGCTGGGCCTGAGCATAGACCGCTTCGCCAAGTTTCATAGATGCCTGGGCCAGCGCCTGGGTCTTCGCCTGGATGGGCTCAAGCTCATCGCCCTCAAGGGCGGTCTTCAATTCGGCGATCGCCGCCTCAGCCGCTTCCTTGTCGGCCGCGCCCACCTTGTCACCCACCTCTACGATGGACTTCTCGGTGGCGTGGATGAGCGCTTCGCCCTGGTTCTTGGCTTCAACCAGATCACGCCGCTTCTTGTCTTCCTCGGCGTGGCTTTCGGCGTCTTTCACCATCTGCTCGATATCGGCGTCGGAAAGGCCGCCTGACGCCTGGATGCGGATTTGCTGCTCCTTGCCGGTGCCCTTGTCCTTCGCCGAGACATTGACGATGCCGTTCGCATCGATGTCGAAGGTGACCTCGATTTGCGGCACACCGCGCGGGGCAGGCGGAAGGCCGACGAGATCGAACTGGCCGAGGACCTTGTTGTCGGCCGCCATTTCGCGCTCACCCTGGAAGACCCGGATGGTGACCGCCGCCTGATTGTCTTCAGCGGTCGAGAACACCTGGCTCTTCTTCGTTGG
>JAKSCL010000212.1 GCA_022360615.1 Hyphomicrobiales bacterium | reverse complement strand
TTCATGCAAAAATTAGAACAATTTAGTTCGAAATCTCATTATTCATCCGAAAAATCAATGGAGCTATGACCGTGCTCAACCACCCCCTACGAGAGGGCGACGCCGATGGGCACCTCCGCTTTCGACCCGCTTTGGGTCCCCGTGCTGACGCATTACGACGCTTCCCCGGAAACCCGGCTTGACCGCGCGCGGACGGCAGCGCATCTGCGCCATATCTCGCCCCATGTGCGGCAATATCTGATTGCCGGAACGACTGGCGACGGCTGGGAGATGCCGAGCCGTGTGCTTGAAGACTGGCTTGACCTGGCACGCAACCCGAACGTTCTGAGCCCGGAGCACACGGTCCTCTTCGGCGCGTTCGCCGCAACGACCGAAGCCGTCATCGCCCGCGCCCAAGCGATTGAAAACGCCATCGGGGACCGCCCGCTCGCCGCCGCCTACGCTGGATTGACGGTCTGCGCGCCCATCGCGGCCGCGGCAACCCAAAACGAAATCGTTCAGCATTTTGAGCGCATTCTAGACGCGACCACCTCACCCATCGCCATCTACCAATTGCCGCAGGTCGTTCAATGCGAAATCGCACCCGAGACCCTTGCCGCACTTGCAAAAGACAATCCCCGCATCACGCTCTTCAAGGATACAAGCGGCAAAGATGCCATCGCCGCATCGGGTGTCGCCACCGGTTCAACCCGCTTGCTGCGCGGCGCGGAAGGCGACTACGCAGGCCACTTGAAACCGAACGGACCCTATGACGGCTGGTTGTTGAGCACGGCCAATAGCCTCGCGCCGCAATTGCGCGCCATCGCCGGCATGGTCGCCGCTGGACAGCAAGACGATGCCGACGCAGCTTCCAAAAAGCTCACCACGCTGGTCGAGGGCCTTTTCGCGGCAGCGGATGGTCTGCCGTCGGGCAACCCGTTTTCGAACGCCAACCGCGCGGTCGACCACATCATGGCCCATGGTGCCAATTGGCGGACCGCGCCGGCGCGCTTGGCATCAGGCGGCCAACTCCCGGACTCGTTTCTTCAAAGGGTCGAAACCCTTCTCCAGAACTTCGGTCTGAATACGCAAACGGGCTATCGACCGTAACAGCAGCGCGGGATACCGCTTGCTCCCTCACCCTGCCCGCGCTATAAACCCGTTTCGCCGCGCGCACCCCTGGAGGGCGCGGCTTTTTTCGTTGAACCGAAGGACGATGAGCAATGAGCGAGACGCTTGAGCTGAAAGCGATGGCGCGCGAGAAGGTTGGCAAGGGGGCCTCCCGCAAGCTGCGCCGCGAGGGCTATGTGCCCGCCGTCATCTATGGCGCCAAAAAACCCCCTTTGCCGATCTATGTGGAGCGGCGCGACGCCATCAAACAGATTTTCTCCGGGAACTTCCTGACGACGCTTTACGACATCGAAGTCGACGGCAAGAAGACCCGCGTGCTGCCGAAGGCATTCGATCTCGATCCCGTCAAGGACATGCCGATCCATCTCGACTTCCTGCGCGTTGCGGCCGACACGGAAGTGACCGTCGAGGTCTCGGTGAGCTTCATCAATGAGGACAAGGCCCCCGGCATCAAGCGCGGCGGCGTGCTCAATATCGTGCGCCACTCCGTTGAGGTGAACTGCCCGGCGAACGCCATTCCCGATGAGTTCGTGGTGGATTTGACCGGCCTCGAAATCAACGACACGGTGCACATCTCCAACGTCACCCTGCCGGAGAACGTGACGCCGACGATCACCGACCGCGACTTCACAATCGCCACCATCGCTTCGCCAGGGGGCGGCATGAAAGAGCCGACGGCAGGCGAAGAAGAAGGCGAAGAGGAAGGCGGCGAGGAGTAACCGCCTTTCCGGTTCCCCGATCGGGGTTTCAAACTGGGCTGAAGCGCGATGTTCTTCATCGTCGGACTGGGCAATCCCGGAGCGAAATACGAGAAACACCGGCACAATGTCGGGTTTCTCGCCGCCGACGCCATTGCCGGGCGGCATCATTTCGGACCGGCAAAGAAGCGCTTCCAGGGCCTTGCCCGCGAAGGGCTTTTGGGTGGTGAAAAGACGCTGATCCTCAAGCCCCAGACCTATATGAACGAGAGCGGGCGCTCCGTCGGCGAAGCGGCGCGGTTCTACCGCATTCCACCATCGGACATTGTCGTCTTCTATGATGAGCTGGACTTGCCGCCCGGCAAACTCCGCATGAAAACAGGCGGCGGCGCGGCGGGCCATAACGGCATTCGCTCGATTTCCGCTCATATCGGCCCGGATTTCCGCCGTGCGCGACTCGGCATTGGCCATCCGGGCGATAAGAACCGGGTCCAGCACCATGTGCTCTCCGATTTTGCGAAGGCGGATGCGGCTTGGCTCGGCCCGCTTCTGGCCGCCGTGGCGGATGCCGCGGACCTTCTCGCCAAGGGTGACGACGCGACCTTCATGAATAAGGTGCACCTGGCGCAGAACCAAGAGGCGCGGAGCGCCGGAGGTGTGACAGGGACTTAGCGATGCAACGGGACAACCGATTGCTGGCATGGGTTGTCGAACGATGATATCCGCACGTAGCGCAACAACGCCGCCGATGGCGCTTTGTCCGCGTCATTCCGGCCAAAGCCGGAATCCATCTCACCAATAGCGCATCCGCTGAACCATGGACCCCGGCTTTCGCCGGGGTGACGGTGAAAACTGATCTCTCCGGCATCGACCGGGAGTTCGACAACAAGAGACGGGGAGCGGCGGCGCCACGTCAGGGACGAGAACAAAAGGCGTGGAGTGCCGAAGGCACGACAGGGAAGAAATCAAGAGGCGTGGAGTGCCGAAGGCGCGACAGGGAAGAGATCAAGAGGCGAGAAGGCCCGCAGGGCCGACAGGGAAGCAATTAAGAGGCGAGAAGCGGCGCAGCCGCGACGGGGACGAGAACAATGGGTTTCAAATGCGGTATTGTCGGCCTGCCGAATGTGGGCAAGTCGACGCTTTTCAACGCACTTACCGAGACGGCGGCGGCGCAGGCGGAGAACTACCCCTTCTGCACGATTGAGCCTAATGTCGGCGAGGTGGCCGTCCCCGACGAACGGCTTGAAAAGCTTGGGCAAATCGCGAAATCGAAGGAGATCATCCCGACCCGTCTCACCTTCGTGGATATCGCGGGGCTCGTGAAAGGCGCCTCGAAAGGCGAAGGGCTCGGCAACCAGTTCCTCGCCAATATCCGCGAGGTCGATGCGATCGCCCATGTGCTGCGCTGCTTTGAGGATGGCGACGTCACCCATGTGGAGGGCACGGTCGACCCGCTCGCCGATGCCGAGACGGTCGAAACGGAACTGATGCTCGCGGACCTTGAAAGCCTTGAAAAGCGCGTGCCGAACCTGGAGCGCAAGGTTCGCGGCCAGGACAAGGAAGCCAAGGCCACCCTCGCGCTTATTGAACGCACCCTTCCCCTTCTGCGCGACGGCAAGCCCGCCCGCCTTGTCGAGCGCGCCGATGAGGAGGAGGAAAAGCTTTTCCAGACGCTCAATCTCCTCACCGCCAAGCCCGTTCTCTATGTCTGCAATGTCGAGGAGGAGAATGCCGGTGCGGGCAATGCGCTGTCCGAGAAGGTCGCGGCAAGGGCAGCGGAAGAAGGCGCCGGGACGGTCGTTGTTTCAGCGAAGATCGAGGCGGAAGTGGCCGGTCTCGATCCGGAAGAGCGCACCGAATATCTGGCCGACTTGGGCCTGAAGGAACCGGGCCTCAACCGCCTCATCCGCGCGGGCTATAAGCTCTTGAATCTGATCACCTATTTCACCGCCGGGCCGAAGGAGGCGCGCGCCTGGACCATCCCAATCGGCACCAAGGCGCCCCAGGCGGCGGGTGTCATCCACACCGATTTCGAAAAGGGCTTCATCCGCGCACAGACCATCACGACCGACGATTTCATCGCGCTTGGCGGCGAAACAGCCGCCCGCGAAGCCGGCAAGGCCCGCGACGAAGGCAAGGACTATGTGGTCCAAGACGGGGATGTGCTGTTGTTTAAATTCAATATCTAAAGATCTCTCTCAACATCAAGCGGAACTTCAGCAACAGTTGATTCCTCAACTATTTCCTCAATTGTACTACTTTCTCTTTTCTTTGGCGGTGGCGGCTGCCAAGATATTACCTTTTCCCCAGCATGTTTGTAAAACTCAAGTATCCCACTCTCTAATTCGGAAATGAATTTCTTGCGGCTATCGAAAGCGGCCCCAATATCCCGTGACCAAATAACATCAAATGCATGCGGCAAGATCATATTCCCATTTACAAGCAAAGTATTTGGATCAGATTTTATTTCTTCTAAAGTGGCGCGAGTTGCTAGCGTCCGGCCAGGCCAGTGAGCACGAACTTCTAAATCTGGAATTTCGCATTTTTCAAATTGGCGAGTAAGCCAATTGATACTCGCCGTTGCACGTTTTCGATCTTCAGGAGCCCGGATTTTCATTTCGTATGCAATCGCACGTGATCTTAGGTCGGCTTTGACATCAATAGGAGCGGCAGCGTCAGGAACTTGAATTGAGGTGGCAAGGCAACCGGTTTTTGAAAGCTGATCAATATGGCCCGAACGCAATGCAACAATATCCGTGTCTGTACCACGCCTACGGCGAGTTGAGCACGCTCTACCTGTTGTTTTCGACATGATCAACGAAAGTTCACGCTCTTCCTGAATCCAACCATCTATCACATTGTTTATCCTGGTATCACTTTTTCCAAAGGGATCGTTCACACGAATAGATTGAACAACGTCCTTCCAATCTTGCGGCATGGCATCATAACCTTTGATACCTGTACTCTTGTGAATAATAAATCTCGCAAACTCAGATACTAGGTATCTGTGGTTAGAATTCTCGAACCCATTTTCACTCAACAATATCTCAGCTTGAGTTACTATATAGGTCCATAAAAAGTGATATAAACTGACGCTTCGTGTTAATCTGCCGTCAAATCTAACCGGAGATATAGATGGATGTGGAACTAGATCATTTTATACTGCGACAAGACAATCTATTTTATTATCTTTTGCAAGGCGAAGGTACTGTTCAACTTGATCGGTCTGTAAATTCCCACCAACTTTAAATTCCAAAATTGCATTCCAAACTGATTTCCCAGTCTTGATTATAAGTAACCCATCCGGGCGAATTTGATCGTCCGATTTGAAGACAACCTCGGTCCAACACTTCACCGATGAGCGTTTGCCGATTGGGCGGCCAATCGGGCCAAGAATTGTGTCTGCGAAAGTTGGGACTGCCTGCAAACAAGCCAGAAAGATTGACGCTGCACGACCTTCTTTGGAACCTTCTGAAAGAACCGGGAAAAGGCGCGCTCTCTCACCGTCACAGACAGTTGGATGATCCTCGATGCGGTTAGCCATCGCCGCCTCCCTTAGCTCTTCTTCTTGTTGAGTATCGATCTCAAGAATAGAGTCAGGGTATGGGAAAAAACAACCTCCAATGACAGTCACCGCCATTCATTTGTGCTACTATTCAACCTTACTTCCAAACCGCTCGCCAGTTCGATTGTTTCGCGCCGATACCACTGCCCATTGACCTTCCCCCTTCGAACCCGCATATATAGAGTATTCGAACTTTAGATTGCCTTGGCCAGACGATTGAACTGCGGCCTTCCCGATTGAGGGGGCATCGGCCTTTCTTCTCAAGACATCACTGAATTCGAATGAAAGCCTGCGCGATTGGTGCGCGGGCACAACGCGTTTTCAACGCTGTTTTTGAAAAAAGGAGGCCAATATGGCCACTGGTACTGTTAAATTCTTCAATCATTCCCGCGGCTTCGGCTTCATTCAGCCCGATGGCGGCGGCAACGACGTTTTCGTTCACATCACCGCCGTTGAGCGCGCCGGCCTCGGCTCCATCGAGGAAGGCCAGAAGCTCTCTTACGAGGTGAAGACCGACGAACGCTCGGGCAAATCGGCCGCAGACAACCTCCAGGCCGTGTGACGATCAGACGGTATGAATACCGTCCTTCGGCCATTCCATCTGGAATGGCCGCCTCACTTTTGGACGGGTTCGAACTCTGTTCGAACGGGTGCGGCCGAAAAGGTTTCGCGCCCAACCCCTTGCTTTTGAAATTATGATAGGCTCAACCGCCAGATAAGGAGAAGACCGCTTGCAAGTTCTCGTCCGCGATAACAATGTCGACCAGGCCCTCCGTGTGCTGAAGAAGAAACTCCAGCGTGAGGGCCTTTTTCGTGAAATGAAGCGCAGGCGCGCTTATGAAAAGCCGTCTGAGCGCAAAGCCCGCGAAGCCGCCGAAGCCCGCCGCCGGGCCCGCAAAATGGCCCGCAAACACGCCCAACGCGAAGGCCTGCTGCCGAAACCGAAAGCCCGTAAAGCCGACGGCGGACGGCGCTAGAGCCTCCTGAAAGGGCCGGAAATCCTTTTCCACCGTGCATTTGACAAAAATGCGGCTTCTCCCTGTCGCACCGAATCGGGGAAGTTCTTATAAAGCTAACTGTTCAGCAGCCCTAAGATGGAGAGGGAGCCCGAAGGCGGATGGAAAAGCAGACACGTGCGGCCAACGCAAAAAAGACCACCAACACAAGACGGACGGCACCCGCCGCAAAGCCAACGGAACCGCTGCGGGCCCTTAAGCCTGTCGTCATCATCATCGGCGCCGATAAAGGGGGCGTTGGGAAGACGACCATTGCCCGCGCCCTGATGAATCATCTGATCGAGCGCAACGTGCCAGTGCGCGCTTTCGACACGGAAGCCCCGCGCGGCACGCTGCACCGCTTCCACCCCGATATCACCGAAGTGGTCGACATCACCGATGTCTCCGACCAGATGCGTATTCTCGATACGCTGGACGACACCAATGCCCGCGTAACGATCATCGATATCCGTGCCGGCCAGCTCGACCAGACGCTGCAAACGCTTGAGGACATCGGCTTTCTGGAATATGCCCGCAACGGCGATGCGGCGCTGGGGCTTATTCACGTGCTCGGACCGTCGGTCGCCTCGCTTGACGAGATTGCCGACATTGCACCGCGCGCCAACGGCATAGAATACATCGCCGCCCGTAATTTCATCAATGAGAGCGACTTCTTCGAGTGGGACGAAAAGACGTACCATCACTATTTTGATCAGGTCGACAAATCGGCCGAAATCGACATTCCGAAGCTGAACGAGATGGCCTATGAACAGGTCGACCTCGCCAATTCAAGCTTCGGCGATTTCGTCGCGAACCGCACCGCCGATGGCCGGGATGCGCAGTTCTCTTTCACCCTGCGCGGCTATGTGCGCAAATGGGTGCGCGACATCGATACCGAATTAGAGCGTATAGGCCTCGTGAAAACGCTGACATCGGCTTGAATTGAACGCATCATGGCCAAACGCGGGTGTGGCGGGAAGCGCTCATATGCGCGATGGTTGATGATGCACTGAGCGGCAAATGGCGCGGCGGTCGAAAGCCTATGTGATCTGTTCCGACAGGCCACGTGCGGGTAAAACGCTGTTTGCCCGTGTCCTGATCGAGTTTTTAAAACGCTTCGACGAGATGCCCGGTGTCTTCGACACCAACGTGCCTGCGGGCGACCTCATTACGCTTTTCCCAAAGGACACGACGCTTCTCAGCTTTGAACGCATCAGGGGTCAGATGGCGCTTCTGGACGCCATAATCGCTGCCCCCGGCCGCGATTATGTGATCGACCTTTCCGATCGGATCACCAGGCTCTTCTTTCAAACCCTCGATCACGTGGGCTTTATCGAGGAAGCCAAAACCCACGGCCTCGATGTGGTGGTGTTCTTCATTCTCGATGGTTCGCCGGCCTCGGCGGAATTGGCGGAGCACCTCGTCGGCACCGTACCGAAGGCGCCGATTGTTCTCATCGAAAACCGGGTGCGCAGCGAAACGGACAAGCGGACCGGCGTGCACCATGCGCATCCAGGCTTACAGGGCCTTTTGCGGATGGACATCCCGGATCTTGATCCGATTTTCATAAACGCGATCAACAGGCCGGGCTTCACATTTCAGGATTTCTTCCCCGCAGGCGCCTTGCCGCTTGCGCCGGAAGGGCCGGCTATTCCGGCAAGCATGACCCATGAAATCAGGCGGTGGCTTGAGGGGGTGACTTGCCAGATCAATCAAATCCACATGGAGCTCCGTCTCGAAGACCTCATGACAGATAGATCTTGACGCCGTTACCTCCAACTTCCGGTTCAGCTTCACTGGCATCGCGCTTGGGGACGCCGTTGACCGCTTGAAGGCCGGCATTGCGCCATGCCGTCGCCAGCTTCGGCCCATGGATGGCACCGGTGACCTTAATGGCGCAGTCGAAGAAGCGGTGCACGTTCCGATTGTCCTTATCCACGATCATGTTCTTCACGATGGCGGCATTCACCCGCTCGAGCACGCCCATAGCCTGACGTTTGATGTCAGGGAGTTGTTTTGAGGATTTAGGCAGTTCAAACGAGGTTTCGCACACCTTCATGAAACGGCCCCAGCGCGTCAGGACCTTCATCCGGTCCATGTCGGGACCGACCACCAGCTGCAGATCGTGGCAGGGAGCGAAAGCGGCCTCGATATCGTGCAGAACGGTTTTAAAAACCTCAATGAGCACATCGTCGAGCTTGGATAAGGGCTCTGCCAGTTTTCCGCGCCATGGACGGCCGGGATGGTTCCGCAGGCGGGTTAGAAACGCAACGGCAGTCGAGATGCGCTTCATCAGGGTGCCGGCTTTCGAGGAACAATCGCCGCTTTCGATCAGCCGGACAAGGTCACTTGCACACAGCATGGCCTCCGCGGTTGCGATATCGATAACCGCGATTGCCGGATGTCCGGGCTGGCCGCTTTCAGCATCAAATGAAACGGCGTCGTTGTAATGCGCGGCGAAGACCACCGGATTGCCTATCTGCCCGGCGACCTTGGCATAGGCCAGATCCCGTGCATTTTCTGGAAGGTCCTCCAGAATACATTCATCGATTTTG
Organism: Hyphomicrobiales bacterium; assembly: GCA_022360615.1. GTDB lineage: Bacteria > Pseudomonadota > Alphaproteobacteria > Rhizobiales > JAKSCL01 > JAKSCL01. Next base: position 3,608 of record JAKSCL010000212.1, on the reverse strand, counting down.
AAGGGATTGCGCTCTGCATCCCCGCTCTGCGGAGACTTGCCTTGGACCTTCTCCAGCACACTAAGGTTCTCGAGGATATCGACCATGTCGGCGACATGATCGAGGGTATGCGGTCGATCGATGCCAACCCCGACCTCGGTCCAGCGTTTGGGTCGCGTGCGGTACTCCGCGAGCATCGTACGGATCAGCGGTAGCGCCTTCGCCCGTGCTTTTAAAATGAGCTGTTCCGCGTCCTTGATTTGATCTGCCGCGAGACGGAACTTGGCCCTCTCAACTTGCGAAAGCAGCGCGTCGGTTGGGAGAATATCAACGAGCCATCCCCAAACGGGCGTCAAGGCGGAACGTGGAATGCGGCCGCGTTGTTTGAAGATGTCGGGGAGGTCCCAAAGAAAAGGTTCGAGCCCGTTGAAGAACAACCGTGCTGGCGTCGGGATGCGTTTCGGAAACGAGTTTTTTTCTAAATCGTGTTTGCGGATAAGCTCAAGAACTTCGTCGAAATCCTGATTGTCGGCGGCCCGCGCTTTTTTCTGCTCAAGACGGCGTACGATAATCTTTCGTGCGTCAGGCGGCAGCTCCGGCAGCGCTTCCTTTAAACGCTGTTCGAGACGGCGGTTCGACATCGTCGGTTACCAACTCCGGTCACGGCAGAATGTGCAAAGGCCCACCGGCAAAAAACGCTGGGCGGCATGACGGAGAGTTCTCCAACAATCCGGTAAAAAAACACCCAAAAGAACAGGTAAACTGCCTCATAAGCCGCCCCGTACCGCAAATAAGGTTTAAGGGGCTGGCTAAATGGTTAGCAGGTGCGAAAGCCGAACACCGAATAAACCGGGCAGCGGGCAAAAAGACCAGTCAGCAACGGAACAACCCCGATCAGAGCCCATGGCGTCTGAGGGCCGACAAAGACAAAAGACAGGAGCGTCACCCCGAGTGCGACCCGGAAGCCCCGGTCGAGAAGCCCGATATTCTTGTCCAAAAGAAATGTTCGCATTGCCTTATCTCCAATGGCACGGTGTAAGAAAATGGCGCGATACGGGCCTATTTCGCGGTTTTCTAATCGGAAAACCCTTACGCCACCCTGCTTTGTTGCTATTTCATCAAGAGTCTAGCTCACGGCGGAGACAAAACAAGGTGAAGAGTTTTGACAGGGCCGAACTCTGGTTTGAGGACTTTGAGAAAGGCAACACCGTGCCGCTTGCAGACTATGAGATAAGCCGCGAAGAGATCATCGATTTTGCGGTTCGGTTCGACCCTCAGCCGATTCACACAGATGAAGATGCCGCCCGCGAAACCATCGTTGAGGGCCTATGCGCATCGGGCTGGCACACCTGCGCCATCTTCATGCGGATGATGTGCGGCGGTTTTCTTTTAAACGCTAAGGGTCTGGGCTCGCCCGGCGTCGACAACGCTAAATGGATACGGCCGGTGAGAGCCGGTGATCGGCTCTCCGGCAGCGGCACGGTGGAAAGCGCCCGGGCCTCGACGAGCCGGCCGGAAATAGGCATTTGCGTCATCGCCTATCGGGTAAAGAACCAGCACGGCGAAGACGTATTTGCCATCGACTGCCGGCACATTTTTGCCCGGCGAAATGAGGAAAGCGCATCATGAGCCATTTCACGCATTTCTGTGAAGGCGAGACGGTTGACCTCGGCGCTCACACATTCACCGCCGACGAAATCATCAGCTTTGCACGGCGATATGATCCGCAGCCTTTTCATGTGGACGCAGAAGCCGCAAAGAACAGCTTTTTGGGCGGGCTTTGCGCATCGGGCTGGCATACTTCGGCCATCTGGATGCGGCTGATGACGGCGCATGCGGCCTCCGTCTCGCCACCCATCGGCGGGTTGCTGACCGGCCTCTCACCCGGTTTCGACAAGCTACGCTGGCTGAAACCGGTCTTTGCCGGCGACACCATCCGCTATACGACCACCTGCACAGGAAAGCGCAAGCTCAACTCACGCCCGGGCTGGGGGATTGTCCATTCCGACAATGAAGGCCGGAACCAGCACGACGCTCCGGTCTTCAGTTTCAAGGCCACGGTTCTGCTGCCCATTTCCCAGGAAACCGTCAGCGCCTGAACACCCGCCTGCTTAACGCCGTGCGCGGCTGCCAGCCGGCACGCTCCAGTTCTGGGTCCTTGTGCTCCTCTTCCGCATAGCCTAGGCAGAGATAAGCAATAAAGGCCCAGTCAGCCGGGACATCGAGCATGGCATTCAATGGGGTGGGATCGAGAATCGAGACCCAGCCGAAGCCAAGCCCCCGCGCACGCGCCGCAAGCCACAAGGTGTGGATCGCGCCCACCGCCGAATAGCAAAGCGTCTCCGGCATTGTCCGCCGCCCGAGCCCGCGGCCCTGATCCGGGTCCGGTTGACAGAAAACGGCGATATGGACGGGTGCGTCTCTAAGACCCGCCAGCTTGAGCTTCGAATAAAGCGCGGCGCGTTCACCGGAGTACCCCTCCAACGCTTCGCCATTCGCGCGTTCGAAATTCGCCTGGATGCGGGCCCGTCTATCCGGGCTTTCGACCAGCACGAAACGCCAGGGCTGGCTATTGCCAACGGACGGCGCCAAATCGGCGAGGCCCAAAAGCGTTTCAATGTCCTGAGGCTCGACGGGATCGGACCGGAAGCGCCGCACGTCACGGCGCCAGCGCAACAGCGCTTCGAAATCGGCGCGGAAAGCGTTATCGAAGTCCGGCCCCATGAACCACGGTCCTATTCACCCTCAAAGGCCGTGAGGGTGCGAACGGGCACGCCCATGTCACGGATTTTTTCGGCGCCGCCGAGGTCCGGTAGATCAATGACAAAACAGGCCGCGACAATATCGGCCTCATTCTGCCGCAAAAGCTTGACCGCGCCTTCCGCCGTGCCGCCCGTCGCGATGAGATCGTCGACAAGGATGACCTTCTCGCCCTTTCCGATCGCATCGACATGCATCTCGATCTCGTCTTCGCCATATTCGAGCGCGTAAGACATCTTCACTGTCTGGTGCGGGAGCTTGCCGGCCTTGCGGATCGGGACGAAACCGGCTGAAAGCTGATGTGCGATTGCACCGCCCAGGATGAAGCCGCGCGCTTCGACACCGGCGATTTTATCGATCTTCGAGCCTGCCCAGGGATGGACCAACTCGTCGACCGCGCGCCGGAAGGCCTTGGCGTTGCCGAGAAGCGTGGTGATGTCGCGGAACATGATCCCCTGTTTCGGATAATCGGGGATCGTGCGGATGGCGTTCTCAAGCTCGTGGGAAAGGGCCGTGTTGTTCATGGGATCGCAAGTCTCTTTTCACGAAAAACAACGAAAAACGTTCGCTCAGCCGCGGTTTAAAACCCTTCCCGCTACGGCGTCGAGTTTTCTGAGGATTTCGGGGTCGCGGGCCTCGGGCGCCGTGATGATCGCGTATTCGAGCACCGTGTCTGAACCGATCGGGCAAGTCTCATGTTCACGCGGCAAATCCCGGGCGAAACGGGCGACAAGGCGCTGCGCATTCTCCTGGTTCGCGCGCATGGTGGCTAGAACAGACGGCACGTCCACATCGTCATGATCCGGGTGCCAGCAATCGTAATCGGTCACCATCGCACAGCTCGCGTAGCAGATCTCCGCCTCGCGGGC
>JAKSCL010000163.1 GCA_022360615.1 Hyphomicrobiales bacterium | reverse complement strand
TCCAGCAGATCGCCTTTCAAGTGAATAATTGGCGCGAGAGGCGCACATCAGCCCGACCGTTCCTCGACTATGCGGTCTATGTCAGTTTTTTTCCGCAATTGGTGGCCGGACCGATTGTCCGCGACACAGAATTCATGCCGCAAATTGCCGGACGAAGACGTTTGTTCAATCTCGACCTTTTCACGGTCGGCCTTCTCTTGTTTTCGATAGGTCTGTTTAAAAAGGTTGTGATCGCCGACAGCTTTGCCGGCATCGCAACACCGCTCTTCGACCAAACCGATGGCCCGCTCTCCTTCGAACAGGCGTGGCTGGCCGCTTTAAGCTACACATTCCAGCTTTATTTCGATTTCAGCGCCTATTCCGACATGGCGATCGGCATTGCAGCCTTGTTCGGCATTGTCCTACCCGTCAATTTTCTGGCCCCATACCGGGCAATCTCGCCCATAGACTTCTGGCGCCGCTGGCATATCACGCTTGGCCGTTTCTTCCGGGACTATCTTTACTTTCCGCTTGGAGGCAGCCGGGGCAGCGCGCTCCGCCATGCCTGCAATCTTGGCTTTGTGATGATCCTTTGCGGATTATGGCACGGCGCGGGATGGACTTTCGTTGTCTGGGGCGCGTTACACGGAATGGCCTTAATCGTTTGCCATATGGGCATTAGGTTCGGGATCGCGCCGCGTATCGATTCACCGCTGCGTGTGGCCGCGGCCTGGCTCATAACCTTCGTATTTGTCGTCGTCGGCTGGGTGGTCTTCCGGGCCACCTCTCTTGATGGAGCGATAGGCATGTGGGCAAGCATGATCGGCCTTGGCACCGCCGCCGCCGCAACACCGGATGTGCCGGTCGCCTTCGGATACGAAACGGCTTGGGCCATGACTGCACTTGCGCTGATTTGGGTGCTTGTGGCGCCGACACCCTATCGCTGGTTCTTCAACACCGGCCCCGACGATGAGGAATTGAAGGCGAGTACGATACGCCTCGATGCGCGGTCGGCAGCGGTTTGCGGCCTGATGATGACGGCCGCCCTTCTCTCGCTCTCCCGGACAACGGAATTCCTCTACTACAATTTTTGACGATGACAGAAACGCTGACAGCCTTCACCGGTACGCCGCGCAGGTCGCATTTCGCGGCCAACCTCACCGCGCACGTGCTCATGGTTTGGGCGCTGGCGGTGATCATTCCGCTTTTTGGCACCGTCGGATTCACGGTGGCCGTGGATCCGAGTGGGTATTTCCGGCTCAACGGCTTCGGTACCTATCGCAGCGATGAACTCTTGATCAAGTCATCACTTATGCAGCACCGTCCGCACAATGCGTTACTGCTTGGCGATAGCCGCGCAGCGTTTACCGATCCGGGCGGTATCGACGGCCTAACCTTCTTCAATGCGGCATCAGGCGGAGCGAGCCTTGCCGATGCCGATGCCTTGTTGCGGCGTCATGATCTTGAAGACATCGATCTAGTCGTCCTGATGGCTCCTGTCGGCGATATCGCCGGACGCTGTGGAACCGAACGGAGCCGGCTCGACGACCCCCTTAATCTGATACGCTATGGCGCCACCTTCGATGCGTTCGGCCAAGCGTTATCTTATCTGCAACACAGAATCTCCGGGGCCATCCCAGACCACCAGCTGGACGGAACGCGCTATCCCGATTCCCGGGTGCTCACGCCCGCCGGATGGGATGGCACCCGCGATGCGCGCTATCAAACACGGGTTGCGGCAGCGGCGAGAGAGGCGCCCCTTCATTCCGGTCTCGAGAATTTGACCGTCTGTGGTGAAACACTACGGGCGATGCAAGCTCGTATACAAAAAAATGGTGGCGAGTTTCTGGTGGTGCTTGCACCGATCAACAGAGATCTGCTGGTGGCCTCGGGAACGGACATGACGGCAGTTCGGCGCATGATCCAGCATCAGGTCGTTGAAAAGTTCCCATTCGTTGTCGACTTCACGGCAAGCGACTTTTCCGATCGCCGGAATTTTCCACCCCGCGACCCCGTGCATTTCCGGCCTGAAGTCGGCGGCACGCTCCTGAGTGCGGCCGTTGAAGAGTTCTGCGAAAGGAACGGCGCATGCACTTGGTAAAACGGCTCGGCATCGTTGTTATCGCAGCAGTGTTTAGCAGCCTGGCCGGAGCAGGTCTGGCGAAACTTGCAACGGAAGAGATCAAGACCCGCCCGTTCGTCCCCCCGCTTGACCGCATCATCTATGGCAGTTCATCCGATCAGATCATTCGGCGCGTGACCCTTGGGCTCAATATGAATGCGCTTGTCAAGCTAACGACACCTCTTGAAGACTGGCGAAAAGGCACGAGGGTCCCAGCGCTTGCATTGTTGACCGCGCGTGACAACGCGGACCTTCTTCGGCTCGTCGTCAATCTCGCGCCCCGCATCGAAACGGCAACGCTGATCGATGCACTTTGCGTGGCCGCACGCCAGGGGCATGGCGGCAAACTAACAGTTTTGGCCGACAAGCTTGAGAGGCGTCACGACCGGGTCTTTTGCCTTGGCGGGCAGGCACCTTCCGAAATCGCATATGCCAACGGCCACGACGGCGCTCACAGCCTGCTGAAAAGCCGGGGACTTTAATCGCTGATTTCACTGGTGGGCGCAGCAGGGCTCGAACCTGCGACCCGCTGATTAAGAGTCAGCTGCTCTACCAACCGAGCTATGCGCCCTGGAGCAATTTCGCTTTTCGTTCAATCGCTCCAAGTTCTTGGGTTGCCTCAAATCCGAACAGAAAACCGGTTCCCGCTCGCCTAAACGTTACTTTTGGATTTGCTTTAGCGCTCACCCGAGCAATAAGGCCGCGTGTCATACGCCCTTGTGAGCAAAGGCGCAAGTCTCGCGGTTCAAGATACCACGAAAGAAAGGCCGGGCGGACCCGGCCATTCGAACGGGCGTTCGACGAACTTAAAGCCCTGTCGCAGCCTGGGCTTTCGTGCGGCCGCGGGTCAATGCCAGGCGGTTGACCGCGCTCACATAAGCGCGCGCGGAGGCGACCAGCGTATCGGTATCGGCGCCCCGCCCGGTGACGGTACTGCCTTCCTCTTCCAGACGCACCGAAACCTCCGCCTGGGCGTCCGTGCCGGCGGTAACGGCGTGGACCTGATAGAGCAAGAGCTTCGGCCCCTCCCCGATCACCGATTTAATCGCCTTGAAGGTCGCGTCGACCGGCCCATCGCCCGAGGCCTCCGCCGTATGCTGATGTCCGTCCACATCGAGCGTGATCGTCGCCTTTTGCGGACCGCCCGTCCCCGCGATCACCGTCAGTGCAACGACCTTGATGCGATCATCGGCATGGGCCATCTCGTCATCGACAATCGCGACAATATCTTCGTCATAGACGAGCTTTTTCTTGTCGGCCAAGTCCTTGAAGCGGCGGAAGGCATCCTGAAAGGCATTGTCGCCAAGCTCATAGCCCAATTCACGCAGCTTCTCTGCAAAGGCATGACGGCCGGAGTGCTTGCCCATGACCAGCGAGGACTCAACGACGCCGACCGATTCCGGCGTCATGATCTCATAGGTCTGGGTGTGCTTCAGCATGCCGTCCTGATGGATACCCGACTCATGCGCGAAGGCGTTCTTACCGACAATCGCCTTGTTGTACTGGACGGGAAAGGACGTCACGGTCGACACCAGCTTCGAAGCGCGCATGATCCGCGCGGAATCGACGCCCGTCGCAAACGGCAAAACGTCGCCGCGGGTCTTGATGGCCATGACGACCTCTTCGAGCGCCGCATTCCCTGCCCGCTCGCCGATACCGTTGATCGTGCATTCGATCTGGCGCGCCCCGCCCTTCACACCGGCCAGCGAGTTGGCCACCGCCATGCCGAGATCGTTGTGGCAGTGGGTCGAGAAGGTGACCTGATCGGCGCCGGGCACCCGCGCGATCAGCATTTCGATCAGGGCCCGGTATTCCTCCGGCACGGTGTAACCGACCGTATCGGGGATATTGATCGTCGTCGCACCTGCTTTGATGGCGGATTCGACGCAGCGGCACAGAAAATCGTGCTCAGTACGCGTACCGTCCTCCGGGCTCCATTCCACATCGTCGGTGTAGTTCCGGGCGCGCGTCACCGACGCGATCACCGCCTCATGGACGGCGTCGGGCTCCATCTGGAGCTTGTATTTCATGTGCACCGGGCTCGTGGAGATGAAGGTATGGATGCGTGCCCGCTTTGCGGATTTCAAAGCCTCGCCTGCCCGGTCGATATCCTTCGGCTGAGCGCGGGAGAGACCGCAGACAACGGCATTCTTCGTACGCTCCGCGATTTCCTTCACCGCTTCGAAGTCGCCATTCGAAGCGATCGGGAAACCGGCCTCGATGATGTCGACGCCCATCTCGTCGAGAATTTCCGCGACTTCGAGTTTTTCCGTGTGCGTCATCGATGCGCCGGGCGATTGTTCGCCATCGCGCAAAGTGGTGTCGAAGATCAGAATCCTTCCGGCTTCTCTCCCGTCCGATCGGTTTTCAGATACGTCGCTCATGATCCTTATCCTTCTTGCGGCCCTCACATCACATATGGGGCTCAGTCGTTTCGCTGAGAATGACTATCTCCCCTGAGAACCCGCCCGCGTTGAAGGGCAGCCGGCACTCAGGGGCCGGTAAGGAGAAGGGTAAGCGACAGCGCCGGAAGCGCGCGCCAAGCGGCGCGGCCAGTGGAAACAGAAGATGTGAAGGCAGTATCTGCCATCGTCTCGTCCGGCTGATGAGATGACCTTGGCGAAGTGTGAAACGCCGCAGGTTAATGCTTCCTAAACCAGGGCTTGCGGCGATTCAAGCTTTTCGGCGCAACAGCCGGTCCGGCGAAAGGACCCAAGGTCAGATCAAAAGCTCGCCCGAAGCAATCTGAACGGCGCTGCCGCCGATCCGGGCCAAATCGATCTTGCCGTTCGAAATGTCGATCTCGAGGATGATTTCGCTCGGCCGCCCCATTTCATAGCCCTGTTCGATAACAAAGCGATGTTCGCCTTCAACGAGATCGTCAAAGCGATGGATGACACCCGCGAAAGCAGCAACGGCAGCACCTGTCGCCGGGTCCTCGGAAATCCCCATACCCGGCCAGAACATGCGGGCATGGAAGGCACTGTCATGATGCACCGTCTGGCGTGTGTAGACGAAGGCGTTGTTGTGATCCTGTTCCCCGAATGCGGCCGCCCATGCGGCAGGATTGAGCGTAATGCTCTCCATCACGCCCAGATCGCGCACCGGCACGAAGCTGAACGGCACCCCGGCGCTATAACGGACCGGCTTGTGGTTCTCGAAGCCGATCTCGCCATTGGCTAGGCCTAGGGCGGCGGAGATTTCATCTTTCTCAAGCGAGCCAGCAGCCGGTTCCGGCAAACGCGGCAGATCGAAAAGGGCATGCGCCGCCTCACCGGGCCTGAGAACGACGGCGGCGCGCACCGGCCCCACCTCTTCTTCAAGGACCACGATCATGTCTTGCTCGCGCTCGCTCTCGCCTAACCGCTCGCGGGCAAGATGAATGACCGTTCCCACAGTCGGATGCCCGGCGAAAGGAAGTTCGGCGTTCGGTGTAAAAATGCGCGCCCGAGCCGTGTGGAACGGTTTCGCCGCTGGAAGCAGAAACACCGTCTCGGACAGATTGAACTCAGCCGCTATGCGCTGCATCGCATCCGTATCGAGCCCATCGGCGTCATGCACAATGGCAAGCGGATTGCCGGAAAGCGGCTTCGTGGTGAAAACGTCATAGGTCGCAAAACGGCGTGGCTTCGGCGGCTCGGACATTGTGGGCGACTCACGCAAAAAGGTGTTGGATGAGCATCTCTACATAACGAGGGCTTCGCCCGGAAGGGATTTGCCCCGGTCCGGTCACTAAATGAATGGCTGCGAGTTCGGGATCAGACTGCGCATTCAGATGCGCTTCCGCAAACGCACGGACGTCGCCCGCATCCATCGGCACACGGCAAAGCCGTACAAGCGCAACTTTTGCGCCATACCATATCACGATCCCCCCGCCGTTCATATGAGGCGCGGCATCGAGGCCGGTTTCCTCGGCCAGTTCGCGGATCGCACATTTTTTATCGTCGATGATGCCGTTAGACGTCACATCATCGAAGGAAAACGTCCCGCAGGGCGGATAGATGAGACCGCCGGTCACATTCTGCGGCCCCATCTCGCCTAGCAGCAAAGCGTTGTCGCTTGTGACGACAGCCGCGAGCGAAATCAGATGTTTGACGCTTTCGTCTGGAAAGCCGTGATCGCGCCAATAAAGAAACGCTTTGAAATCGGCGTCCAGCATGTCGGCGCTCAGACGTCCGTCCGTGAGCCGGATATCCGCTGCCATGAGCGTCCGGCCATTGAAAATTGCGGGATTCTCCGACACGCGGTTGTGCCAATGCGCTTCGATCGCGGCGGCATTCTCATTCGCGAATGGCCAGGGACGCCCTCCCCTGCGGATCGATGTCTCGGAGAAAGGTTTCAGCATGGTGCACCGATCGCTGCCGCCCGCTGCCTTATGACAGCGGGCGAAGCCCAGGATCTTAGTTCTTATCCTTATCGACCAGGGCTCCAGCTTTGATCCACGGCATCATGCCGCGCAATTTCTCGCCCACCTCCTCGATCGGTTGGGCATCATTCATCCGGCGCGCCGCCTTGAACTTCGGCTGACCTGCCTTGTTCTCGCGGATCCATTCAGACGTGAAGGCCCCTGTTTGAATGTCTTTAAGCACCCGGCGCATCTCCGCCCGCGTTTCGTCGGTGATGATGCGCGGGCCGGACACGTATTCGCCGAACTCGGCCGTATTCGAGATCGAGTAGTTCATATTGGCAATACCGCCCTCATAGATGAGGTCGACGATGAGCTTCACCTCGTGCAGGCACTCGAAATAAGCCATTTCCGGGGCGTAGCCCGCTTCAACGAGCGTCTCATAGCCGCCGCGGATCAGCTCCACCAGGCCGCCGCAGAGCACAACCTGTTCGCCGAACAGATCGGTCTCGCACTCTTCCTTGAACGTGGTCTCAATGATGCCCGAGCGCCCGCCGCCGATGGCCGACGCGTAAGAAAGGCAAAGATCATGCGCATTGCCCGAGGCATCCTGGGCAATCGCCATCAGGCAGGGCACGCCGCCGCCGCGCAGATATTCGGAGCGCACCGTATGGCCCGGCCCCTTCGGCGCGATCATGATCACGTCGATCGTCGAACTCGGCTCGATCAGGTTGAAATGGACGTTCAGACCGTGCGCAAAGGCAATCGCCGCGCCATCGCGGATGTGCGGTTCGATGTGGTCCTTCCAAATATCCGCCTGCAATTCGTCGGGCGTACACATCATCATCATGTCGGCCCACTTGGCGGCTTCCGCCACATCGAGCACCTGAATGCCCTCGGCCTCGGCCTTGCGCGCCGAGCCGGAGCCAGGGCGCAGCGCAACCGCGATATTGGTGACGCCTGAATCGCGCAGGTTCAGCGCATGGGCGTGGCCCTGGCTGCCATAACCGACAACGGCGACCTTCTTGTCCTTGATGAGATTGAGATCGGCATCGCGATCGTAATAAACGCGCATTGGGGTTTCCTTTCTGCTTCAGGGGCTTTGATGGGTTTCGGGAGGTTCAGCGCCACCGGCCGGCAAATGAAGTTTGAGGAATTGGCCGACGGCGAAAGACGCATGGGAGGGGATCGCTGTTGCGCTGAGCGCCGCGCCGTCACCCAGAAGGGCGCGGACATGGCGGTCCCCGATAACGAGGCCGTAGAGCGCCTGATAGGCGGTCTCGGCATCGTTGAAATGGATGAACCGGCGGCTGCGGCCGATGCTGAGGAGTTCTCTCGCCCGGTCCTCGATCCGGCGCTTGCCGCGCTCCAGGAGGACGGCGCCAAGCCCCGCTTGCCCGCCCCGCACGGAGCCGATCGAGAGGCGGTTCAGTGCAAGCGACGTGTCGGAGAAAAGGACCGTCATGAGGTCTTCGGCAAAGCGGCAGAGGGCGGCCTCGAATTCGGTCCGCGTCGCGGGCGCGGCCTCATCGTCAAAGACCCGCACCTTTGACGCCTGATAGGTGACGACCGCGGCCAAGAGTCCATCCCGGTCACCGAACCATTTGTAGAGACTTTCCTTGGAGCAATTGGCAGCCGCAGCGACCGCACCGGTCGTCAGCGCCCTTTCCCCACCCTCCACAAGAAGGCGCAGCGCCGCTTCGAGCACTGCGTTCTGGCGGGCGGAAAAGACAAACTCTGAAGCCCCCTCGCCTTGATCCTTCCTCGCCGCCGCTGGCATCACCTGCTCATCCGTGTGTCACGAAATTGACCGTACTGTACCGTACGGTACATTCGTTTAGAACTTCAGGCGCCTCCGGTCAAGACAGATGATCGATGCGGTGCAATGGCGAAATGTGATGCGGACAAGAGGTTCGGAGCCTAGCTATGGGCGAGCATTGGGCTTGAACACCTCCAAGACGCTCAGATCATAGGCGAAAAGGCACATTGTGACTGAATTGACATGGGAAACCGGCAAGGAATGCGGTTAAATCAGATGCGCTTACATGGGAACAGCCGATGAAGAAACCGATGCGCATGGCGGATGCCGTCGACATCATTCCAGATGGGGCGACCATTCTCTTTGGCGGCTTCATGGGCGTGGGCAGCCCTCACCGGCTTTTCGCGGCACTTGCTCAAGCCGGTAAGAACGACCTCACCGTCATTGGAAACGATGCCGCCCGGCCCGATCAAGGCGTCGGCAAGCTGATTACGGCGGGCGCCGTGAAGAAGGTGATCGCGAGCCATATCGGCCTTAATCCAGAACTGCAGCAAAAAATGATCGCGGGCGAGATCGAGGTCGATCTGGTGCCACAAGGCACGCTTGCCGAACGCATCCGCGCGGGCGGCTTCGGCCTCGGCGGCGTGCTGACGGCAACCGGCCTTGGCACCCCCGTTGAAGACGGCAAGCAAACGGTCGAGGTGGACGGCGAGACATTTCTTCTGGAAAAGCCGATCCGCGCCGATTTCGCCCTCCTCCATGCCCAGCACGCCGACTATGTTGGGAACCTTGAGTACTCGCTGACCGCCCACAACTTCAATCCGGTGATGGCGATGGCAGCCGATTGCGTCATCGTCGAAGCGGCGGAGATCGTGCCGGTCGGCGTGATCCCGCCCGACCATGTGAAGACCCCCGGCATTCTCGTCGATCATATCCTTGAAAGGGCCGCCTAATGGACGTGAAAGAACGCATCGCCCGGCGTGTGGCGCTGGAAGTCAAGCCCGGCACGCTCGTCAATCTCGGCATCGGCCTGCCGACCATGATCGCCAATTACCTGCCGGACCACATCAACGTTTTCTTCCAATCGGAGAACGGCGTCGTCGGCATGGGCGCACCGCCGCCAGAAGGCTTTGAAGATCCGAACCTGACGGATGCCGGTGGCGGCTTCGTTTCCGCCGTGCCGGGGGCTGCCTCGATCGACAGCGTCATGTCCTTCGGGCTCATCAGGGGCGGCCATCTGGACATGACCGTGCTCGGCGGCTTGCAGGTGGACGAAAAAGGCCATCTCGCCAACTGGATGATCCCGGGCAAGATGGTGCCGGGCATGGGCGGCGCGATGGACCTTGTTTCCGGCGCGAAGCGCGTGATCGTTGCAATGACGCATACGGCGAAAGGCAAGCCGAAGATCCTCCCCGAATGCACGCTTCCCCTCACCTCGCTGCGCCGCGTGAGCCTGATCGTGACCGAAATGGCCGTCATCGAACCGACCGAAGACGGGCTCGTGCTCCGCGAGCACGCCGAAGATGTCACCGTCAGCGACGTTCGGGCCGCAACCGAAGCGAACCTGATTGTCGGCGGCGATGTTACGCCGATGCAGCTGGCGGCTTAACGCGTCGTTGCGGCGAGTGCGGCCCCAAACGCGACGAACCCGCCGCCAAGGCTGCGCCTGAGCGCGCGCATGCGCTTCTCGGACGAGAAGAAGCGGCGCACATGTCCGCCGAGGAAAGCGAGCGCGAAGTGGTTTAAGAGGCAAAGGCCCGCATAGGTGATGGACATCACGAACACCTGCGCGACGACGGGCTTCGACAAATCCATGAACAGCGGAAACAGCGCGCCGATGACAAGGATCGCCTTGGGGTTCAGAACCGAGACGAAAAACGCCTCCAAAAGATAGGCGACGGGCTTGCGCGGCAGCGCCGTCACGGTTGCTTCAGGCGTCTGCAGCACGGATTTGTCGCGCCAGACCTTGATGCCGAGATAAACGAGATAGGCCGCGCCCGCGAACTTCACGACTGTAAACAGCGTCGCTGAGGCCGCCATCAGCGCACCGAGCCCGAAAGCAACGGCGAAACCGACCACGACGAGCCCCGCCGCATTGCCCAACGCGGAATAGCATGTGGCCTTCGGCCCGAAGCGAAGCGCATTGCTGATGGCGAGGAAGATCGCCGGTCCCGGGCTGAGAGCGGGCAGGATACTGACAACGAGAAAGACCAGCCAGGTATCGAACGGCATGGCGGCACCTTGAAGTGTGGCAATCGCGAGAAGCGCGGACAACAAAATACAACTGGGCGCTACATGACCTACCCCGCTCTAAGCGCTTCTCCCATTCCCGGACGTCATATCATCTGACGATGGTCAGCCGCTCCGCCGCCCGCGTCACCGCCGTATAAAGCCAGCGCGTGCGGCTATCCTTGAAGGCAAAGCTCTCATCGAAGAGCACCACATGATCCCACTGCGAGCCTTGCGCCTTGTGCACGGTCAGCGCATAGCCGAAATCGAATTCCTCGTAGCGCCGGCGCTGCTGCCAATCGAGGCTTTCAGGGCCTTCGGTGAACATCTGTTTAAGGACGCGCACTTTGGCATTGGGCCCTGACGGGCCTTCATCGTCGGAATGGACAAGCAGCGACATGGACGCGCCCTTGTCGCGCGAAATCGCCCTCACGTTCCACAGCCCGCCATTCAAAAGCCCCTTCTTGGCGTCGTTCCGCAGGCAGACGAGCTTGTCGCCCACTTCCGGCAGAAGCGTCTCGAAACCTTTCAACTCGCGCAGCCGCCCATTATAGCGCCGCCGCGTGCGGTTGATGCCGACAAGCACCTGGTCGGCGTCAAGCACTTCTTGCTGATCCACATCGGATTTCGCGATCACGCGGCTGTCGCCAAAACCGCCATAGTCCAGGCGCTCGCCCTCGCGAATCCGCATCGCCATATCGATGATCGGGTTGTCCCGCGCCTGGCGGTGCACTTCGGTGAGGAGCACATCCGGCTCGTGTTCGGTGAAATAGCCGCCGCCCGAAACCGGCGGCAACTGCCCCGGATCGCCGAGAACCAGTACCGGCACGCCGAAGGAAAGGAGGTCGCGGCCCAGCTCCTCATCGACCATGGAGCATTCATCGATGATGACCAGCGCGGCCTTTGAAAGCGTTGAATCGGGCTTGAGGGAAAAGGTCGGGGTGACGGTCCCCTCCTCCTCGTCCGTCGTCTCGCCCTTCGGGCGATAGATGAGGGAATGAATGGTGCGGGCGTTCGGCGCGCCCTTGTTCCGCAGCACTTGCGCCGCCTTGCCCGTGAAGGCCGCGAAATGAACATCGCCATCGACGCCTTCGGCGAAGTGTTTCGCAAGCGTCGTCTTCCCCGTCCCCGCATAGCCGAACAGGCGGAAAACCGGCGTTTGCCCCGCGCTGAGCCAGCGCGAGACGGCTTTCAGAGCATCGTCCTGTTCGGGGGTGAGGTTCATTGAGGCCAAGTGGAATCGGTTTCGAGAATCGATCCACAATCGGGTATTGGTCCAAGATGGGCAACGGCCTTTGCGAAAAACCGATCGTCATTCCGGCGGAAGCCGGAATCCATCAAGCCACCCGCGAATCCGTTGCTCCATGGACTCCGGCTGCAGCCTGCCCCGGACCACGATCCGGGGCCGGAGTGACGGAGAGTGGTTTGCGAGGGCGGCCAGTTACTCCATGTCATTCTCCGGCTTGACCGGAGAATCCATGCCAGAAATGCTGTGATTGTTTCTGGACCCTCCGGTCGAGCCGGAGGGTGACACGGGACAACATTACAGCTAAGAACAAAATGGAAACTTGACACATTGGCACGAATAGCACATGAAGAACTTGGGCTTGTATCCGTCGTCGCCGACGGGTTTGCTTTGGTGGTGGTCAGATCTAGGCGAGGAGATCGCCCACCATGGAATTTCTTATGACTTTTCTCCGTGAGCTTAATTTCTTTATTGTTTTCATTCCATTTGGATTCAGAACTCGTTCGCTTGTCGATTTCTCTCGCGGGACCATGTTCCGCAAACAAAAGCAACGCGAATAGTGAAGCCCCCTACTCCCGCATGCCCTCTTCGCCGCGGGTCATGGCGACGACGCCGGTGCGGGCGGCTTCGATGAGACCGACGGCGGTCATCACATTGATGAAGCGGTCGATTTCGACCGTCCGCCCGCTCAGTTCGAAAACGAAGGACTCAAGCGTCGCATCCACGGTCTTCGCGTTAAACGCCTGGGCGAGACGGAGCGCTTCAAGCCGGTTCTCGCCGGTGCCGCGCACCTTAACGAGGCAGAGTTCGCGCTCCACCTGATCTTCCGTCGCGCTGATGTTGATCACGCTGTGGACGGGCACCAGCCTCTCCAACTGATGGATGATCTGCTCGACGACCGAAAGCGTCGAGGAGGTGACGATGGTGATCCGCGAGAGATGTTTCTCGTGCTCGGTTTCGGAAACGGTGAGGCTTTCGATGTTGTAGCCCCGCCCCGAAAAGAGGCCGATGACCCGGGCGAGCACACCCGGCTCATTGTCCACGAGAACGGCAAGCGTGTGCTTGCCCAATTCCTCCCGCCGCTCCTCAATCACATAGGCCGAACCCGGCTGTTGTGCGTTCATGTGTCTGCAAACCTCACTCTCACTTGAAGCGGACGCCGCTCAGACAAGCATCTTGCCTTCCTCGGTCACTTCGATCGCACCCATATCATCGATATGATCGCCGAGGATCATGGCGTTGTGCGCCTCGCCCGACGGAATCATCGGGAAACAGTTTTCCGACGGATCGACCACGCAGTCAAAGATGCAGGGGCGGTCGTGAACCGCAAGCATTTCCCCGATCTTTTCGTCAAGCTCTTGGGGCGTTTGCGCGCGGATGCCGACACCGCCATAGGCTTCCGCCAGTTTCACGAAATCGGGCAGGGAATCCATATAGCTTTCGGACAACCGGTTGCCGTGCAGGAGTTCCTGCCACTGACGCACCATCCCCATATACTGGTTGTTGAGGATGAAGATCTTGACCGGCAGCCGGTATTGAATCGCGGTCGACATCTCCTGCATGTTCATCAAGATCGAGGCTTCGCCCGCGATGTCGATGACAAGGCTTTTCGGATGGGCGAGTTGCACGCCGATCGCGGCCGGGAAGCCATAGCCCATGGTGCCGAGCCCGCCCGAGGTCATCCAGCGGTTCGGTTCCTCGAAGCCATAGAACTGGGCGGCCCACATCTGGTGCTGGCCGACCTCGGTCGTGATATAGCTGTCCTTGTCCTTCGTCAGTTCATAGAGCCGCTGCAGCGCGTATTGCGGCTTGATCACCTCGTCGGAGCGCTTGTAGGCGAGGCATTTGCGCGCCCGCCACGTATCGATCTGAGACCACCAGGCATCGAGCGCGGTCTCGTCCACCTGCGGCGCGGTGTTGCGCCACATCCGGATCATGTCCTCAAGGACATGGGCCACGTCCCCCACGATCCCGATATCGGTTGGGATGTTCTTGTTGATGGACGATGGGTCGATATCGACATGAATCTTCTTCGAGCCCGGCGAAAAGGCATCGAGCCGCCCGGTGATCCGGTCATCGAAGCGCGCGCCGATATTGATCATGACATCGCAGTCATGCATCGCGTGGTTCGCTTCGTATGTGCCGTGCATGCCGAGCATGCCGAGCCATTGCTTGTCGGAAGCGGGATAAGCACCGAGCCCCATCAGGGTTGAGGTGATGGGAAAGCCCGTCAGACGCACGAATTCGCGCAAGAGCTGGCTCGCCTCGGGCCCCGAATTGATGACCCCGCCGCCCGTGTAGAAGACAGGACGCTTGGCGTTCGCCATCAGCTCAACGGCGGCGCGTATAGCATCCATATCGCCTTTCACCCTCGGGTTGTAGGTCTTGTGGGCGACGTTTTGAGGCCCGGTATAGCGGCCCGTCGCGAACTGAATGTCCTTCGGAATATCGACGACGACGGGACCCGGCCGGCCGGTTTGCGCAACCAAGAACGCCTCATGCAGAACCCGGCCAAGGTCGTTCACGTCCTTCACGAGCCAGTTGTGTTTGGTGCACGGGCGGGTGATCCCAACCGTGTCGCATTCCTGGAAGGCATCGGAGCCGATCAAATGGGTGGGCACCTGGCCGGTGATGCAGACAAGCGGGATGGAATCCATCAGCGCGTCGGTGAGCCCGGTGACCGCGTTCGTCGCACCGGGGCCGGAGGTGACGAGCACAACGCCAACCTTGCCGGAAGAACGCGCATAGCCTTCCGCCGCGTGGACGGCGCCCTGCTCATGCCTGACGAGGATATGCCGGATATCCTCCTGCATGAAAAGCTCGTCGTAAATCGGAAGCACGGCGCCGCCCGGATAGCCGAAAATCATTTCGACACCCTGGTCCTTGAGGGCTTTGAGGACGATCTCCGCTCCAGTCATGTCTCCGTTGGCGGTGCCGTTCGTTGTCTTGTTCATCTCCGTGTTCCCTTCCGGCGCTTTGCTTTCCTGCGGCTTTGGCTTCAAGGCATTAAAAAAGGCCCCGTTTGGGGCCTGAATGCGCGCTACCGTCTCGTTGCGGTTTGTTTCAAACCGCCCCGGCAGCGCGCCTACCTACGATAAGAACGAATTGTGCTGACACGTTTTCCACCCGTTCAAAGTGACAACCGAGGCTTCGACCGCAGGTTTGGTCGGCCACCCGAAGGTCGGATGGATTGCGAAATCGAAGCCACTCGAGTCCCCCCGAGAAATTCTCGACTCCGGATAACGTCAAATAGTTCCAGTAGTACCGATAGTTCGGCCGTCCGGGAACGGGCGCATTCAACTGCCATTCGTCCGGCATCGATACATGCGCGGCTTCGCGGCTCGACGCAGAGTCATCGCCGCCATGACACGCGACGCAGGTCAGCTCGGGACCTCCGAACCACGGATGAATATTTTCGATGCCTTGATGACAGCCATCCGTACAGCCGCGTTCCGGGACCGGTTGGACCGATACACACTGATTCGAAACTACGAGGTCCGTACCGTCTTTTGCCAAGGGCTGCACGTCACATAACGTGGGGACGCAGTGCGGAACGCTCGGAACGTCAAAACAACTGACCGTTTCATCCGGGATA
>JAKSCL010000395.1 GCA_022360615.1 Hyphomicrobiales bacterium | reverse complement strand
GGTAAATGGTTAAAATCGGAGAATGACCCAAAGCGCTCCAAACAGTGGAAGGACAATGATATGCGCGGCTCTGCCTTATTGCTTGCAACAGCATTGGTTTTGAGCTCCACGGAGGTATTTGCAGGCGGCGGCGAGGCGGATCTGGGGCGCGCTTTTGCGGAGGCGGAGTGCAGCCAATGTCACGCGATCGGTGAAGAAGCGGCAAGCCCGTTGAAGGAAGCTCCGCCATTTCGTGAGATCGTAACCCTTTATCCGCCGGAAAGTTTGGCTGAAGCGCTCGCAGAAGGGATTGTGACCGGACATCCCGGCATGCCGCAATTCGAGCTTGAGCCTGATCAGATCGGCGACTTCATCGCCTATCTCGAAACCCTCATTCAGCGTTAGGGCGACGTGGCTGCCGAACCCGCTTTAAATGAGTTGATCGCTGAAATGCGGGCCTGCCGCATCTGCCGCGACGCGCCAAGTTGGCAGCCGCCATTGCCGCATGAGCCCAATCCCATTTTCCAACTGGGGGTGGAGGCACGGTTGTGTGTCGCCGGACAGGCAGCAGGGACGCGCGCCCATGCCACGACAAAACCCTTCAACGATCCCTCGGGCGACCGCCTGAGAAACTGGATGGGGGTGGGACCGGAGGTTTTCTACGACGCCGCAAAAGTCGCCATCGTGCCGATGGGCTTCTGTTTTCCAGGTCTCGATGAAAAGGGCGGCGATCTGCCGCCGCGCCGTGAATGCGCGCCGCTATGGCGCGAAAGGGTCTTTATGCATCTGCCATGCGTCGAGCTTGTTTTGGCTGTCGGACAGTATGCGCAAAAATGGCATATGGGTCCGCGCCGCCGCAAAACGCTCACGGAGACAGTGAGAGCTTGGCGCGCGCTTTGGAAAACGGAAGAACGTCCCCGCGTCGTTCCGCTGCCGCACCCGTCATGGCGCAACAATGCCTGGCTGAAGAAAAACCCCTGGTTTGAAGACGAGTTCGTACCCGTGTTGCGGGCCGAAATCACCAAGCTGATCTGACAGCGCTATTCTTTTCTTGCGCGTGCGAATCGCGAGTTTTCAATTCCGGCTATCAAAGGACTGCGGTTGTGAAATGCGGGTTGGTCCCGTGCACAAAATTTTTGCACTGCGATGATATGCCTCGCGTTAAAATCCGTTCAACCCGCTGTCAGGCATAGTGTGAACGAAATTCCCATGCGTCACCGAGTTTCATCAAATAATAGAAACGGTTTCTACAAAACAGGGGGGTGCAAGAAACTATCGTAACTCCACATTGAGCCCATGATCGCTTGGGGCTTCAAAAACTGCTTGGCTTTACTATGTCAACCGCGACGACGCGCGGCAATCACGCACGCTAATCCGCTTGCGATCCCATCACACGAATTGAGCTCAAAAAGCGCATAAACCGTGGATGAATGGATCGGGGTGGATAAAAGAAAAGCTCGAAGAAGCGTGTTCTGCGTCGTTTTTGTGTGTGTGTGTTTTTTTGGAAGAAAGGCGACTGTTGGTGAAACTCGACGTCTACGACCGGCGCATTCTGTCAATATTGCAAGAAGACTGCTCCCTTCCCCTTGCCGAAATCGCATCTCGCGTAGGTCTCTCTCAAACACCGTGCTGGCGCAGAATAAGGAAGTTAGAAACCGCGGGCATTGTAACCAACCGTGTTGCCATCCTTGACCCCAAGTCGCTGGGAATCGGTGTCACGGTTTTCGTTCATGTGCGCGCAGCCACACATAATTCGAATTGGCTTTCGCGGTTCAGGGAACTCGTGGAATCCATGCCGGAGATCACCGAAGTCTACCGGATGAGCGGCCAATCGGACTACCTGCTTCGGGTGCTTGTGCCCGACATCAATTACTATGACAGGTTCTACCGCGAGCTCATTGCGTCACATGAATTTGACGACGTCTCCTCAAGCTTTGCGATGGAACGCATCAAACACACGAGCGCGATTCCGTTGCACTTCCTCGAAAAAGAGGCGGCCGAATAAGGCGCGGCGGCGCTCTGAAAACAGAGAGTGCCGGGCTTTCGGCCCGGCACCCCGCGTTTCCCGTCTCTACTTCTCAATCATCGCGGTCAAGCCGGGCTATCAGGCTTGACGTGTCCCAGCGGTTGCCGCCCATTTTCTGGATCTCGGAATAGAACTGATCGACAAGTGCGGTGACCGGCAGAAGCGCGCCGTTCTCCTTTGCCTCATTGAGGCAGATATCCAGGTCCTTGCGCATCCAGTCGACTGCAAAGCCAAAATCGAACTCCCCCTTGGCCATGGTGAGCGCCCGGTTTTCCATCTGCCAGGACCCTGCCGCACCCTTTGAGATCACGTCGATGACACTGGGCACATCAAGACCCGCCTTTTTCGCAAAGGAAACGCCCTCTGAAAGCCCCTGGAGTAGACCGGCGATGCAGATCTGGTTCACCATTTTGGCGAGTTGGCCGGCGCCGGAGGGACCCATGAGCAGGCAGGAGCGGGCAAAGGAATCGATCACTGGCTTCGCGCGGTCGAAGGCGGACTGCTCGCCCCCGCACATCACGGTAAGCACGCCATTTTCCGCTCCGGCTTGGCCTCCCGATACGGGCGCATCGATGAAATGAAAGCCTTTCCCGCGCGCCGCTGCATCGAGTTCGCGCGCCACATTGGCTGACGCTGTCGTATGGTCGACAAAAAGAGTATCGCTACCCATGCCATGAAAAGCGCCGTCCGCGCCGAGTGTCACATGACGCAGATCGTCGTCATTGCCGACGCAGCAGAAAACGATGTCTTGGTTCTCTGCCGCCTCTTTCGGCGTTTTCTTGGCGGTTCCGCCGAATTCGGCGGCCCATTTCTCGGCCTTTGCAAAAGTGCGGTTGTAAACCGTCACCCCATGGCCGTGTTTCGTGAGATGCCCGGCCATGGGGTAACCCATCACCCCCAATCCAATGAATGCCGCTCTGGCCATGGGCGTTCTCCTTCGTGTGATTTTGCTGGCTTGCCGCTTTTTTCAGGACAGCGGTGCCCGGTGGCAGAGGGGACTAGCCGGGATGCCGGGCGAAATCAACACTCCTCCACGTTGGGCTATCAGGTTTGAAACTGTTTTTGCCCATTCGTCCGGAGCGTGTTTGCGTCTGCCGGGCGAAGATGACGCGTCATGCGGATTTCAAGCCTGTCCCAGACACGGCGCAGCGTCTCAACGATGGCGAGATAGAGAAGCGCCGCCCAGAGATAGACCTGGAAGTCAAAGGAACGGGCAAAGGCAAGCCGCGTCGTTCCCATCAGGTCGAACACGGTCACGACACTCGCGATAGCCGATCCCTTGATCATCAAGATGATTTCGTTGCCATAAGGCCGAAGGCCGATGAGGAAAGCTTGCGGCAGGATGACCTTGAAATAGGTCGCAAAAGGCGAAAGGCCCGCAGCATGGGCCGCCTCAAACTGGCCACGCGGAATGGCCTTGATCACGCCGCGCAGGATCTCGGCCTGATAGGCCGATGTGTTGAGCGTAAATGTGAAGACAGCGCAATTGAATGCGTCGCGGAAAAACCACCACAGACCGACTGCCTCCAACTCTGCCCGGAACTGGCCGGCGCCGTAATAGACAAGAAACACCTGGGCAAGCAGCGGCGTTCCCCGGAAGAAATAGATGTAACAAAAGGCAAATCGCGACAGCCACCTGTTCTTGCCTAGCCGGGCGAAGGCAACGGGCAGAGACAGGGCGCCCCCAATAACGACCGAGAGCGTCACGAGTTGCACGGTGACGAAGAGACCTTCGAGCATGCGCGGGCCGTAGCGGGCAAGAAGCTCGAAATCCATCACGCCGCCTCTGCTTTTGAGCCGATGCGCTCTTCGCCGCGGAAGCTGCGCGCCTCGATGGCTTGCAGCGCAACGCTCGAAATGATCGAAAGGGCGAGATAGATGAGGCAGGCCGTGAGGTAGAAGAAGAAGGGCTCTTTTGTGCTGCTGACGGCGACATTTGTCTGGCGCAGAAGATCATCGAGCGCGATGATGGAAACGAGCGAGGTGTCCTTCAGAAGCACGAGCCATAGATTTGACAGCCCTGGCAGTGCATAACGCAGAAGCTGCGGCGCGACGATGAGTGCAATCGTCTGAAGGCGATTGAGGCCGAGCGCTTGACCTGCTTCCGCTTGTCCTTTGGGGATCGTCCTCAGCGCTCCCAGAAAGACATCGCTTGCGAATGCGGAAAACACGAGCCCGAGAGCAATCATCCCCGCAACGAAGCCGCTCACCTCCACATAAGTGTCACTGAAGAGGTTGATGAAGCGCTGCAGCGCGATCTGTCCGCCGTAATAGACGATGAAGAGGGTGAGCAGCTCCGGCAGTCCCCGGAAGACGGTCGTGTATGCGTCGCCGAACCCGCGCAGCCAGCGGTTCTCGCCGTTGCGGGCAAGCGCAACCAAAAAGCCGAAAACAAGTCCGAAGGGCAGGGTTGCCAAGGCGAGCTGGATGGTAAGCCATGTCCCGGCTGCAATCTCGTCGCCCCAGCCATCGGGCCCGAACGACAAAAGGCCGAAGATTTCACCCAAAAACGCGTCTCACCAAAAGCATCCACCGGAGACTGACGGCCGGTTTCCGGACAAATCGTGCGTCAGAACCAAAGCGTGGAGCGAATACCCTATGCAAACCGGCCGGTTTTCGCTCCAGACATCTCGTGCCGTCCTGCAAGAAGCGAACCCATTGGTCCAAAGAAGAGGCGAACATCCCCCGCTCTGGGTGCGGTTTTTCCTCAATAGACCGAGAACGCGAAGAACTTGTCGTTGATGGCCTGATAGGTGCCATTGGCGCGGATCGCCTCAATGGCGGCATTGAACTTGTCCCGAAGAGCCGTGTCTTCCTTGCGGATCGCGATGCCAACGCCTTCGCCGAAATACTGCGGATCGTTCTCGACCGCACCGATCATCTTGCAGCAGCCGCTGTTCTCGGTCTTGAGCCATTCGGAGAGAACAACCGAATCTGCCATCACGGCATCGAGGCGCCCTGATGCCAGGTCGGCATTTGCCTCTTCCTGGGTCGGATAGAGCCGGACATCGGAGCCGGTATATTTGTCCTCCACATAGGTGGCGTGTGTCGTCGCCGACTGGACGCCAACCGTCATGCCTTCAAGGGCGGCGGGCGTCGTTTCGGTGAGCGTGCTGTCCTTGCCTGCGACCAGTGCTGGCGGCGTCGAGTAGTATTTGTTCGTGAAATCGACGACCTGCTTGCGTTCGGGCGTGATCGACATAGATGCGATGATGGCATCGTACTTGTTGGCAAGAAGCGCGGGGATGATGCCGTCCCAATCCTGGGCAATGAATTCGCATTCAACCTTCATCTCGTCGCAAAGCGCTTTTGCGATCTCGATGTCGAAGCCCTGAAGCTCGCCGTTGGAATCGATGTAGTTGAAAGGTGGGTAGGCTCCTTCGGTTCCGATCCGGACCTTCGTCCACTCTTCGGCCGATGCCACATTGATTGCGGCCGCGGCCATGACCGCACATGCCAGTATCTTTGCAAAAAAATGCATGGCCTTCACCTCGCCTGATTGACACCCATGCAGGGGCGATCCGCCACTTGGCGGGCCCCTTGGGATTCATCGCCAGACCGCTTATTTCCTGATAAGCAACACAAGCTTCTAGGTATTTCGGCGCATCTTCACGGATTATGCAACCGCTTTTGCGGGTGCGGAATGCTGAATCACTGCGCAACCCCAGGATGAATGCGCAACCGATAAGCAGTGTCAGGCCGGAAGAGAACCGGCCATGGCGCGGGCACACTGTTAAGAAGGCAGCAAAAGGATTAAAAGAATGCGCGTTTCCCGCAGATCCCTGCTCGCAGGTGTTGCATCGGCACCCGCAACGCTAGCGTTTCCAGGTCTTGTTCCGGCAGCGTGGTCGAGTGAGGCGGATACGGCCGAAGACGGTGCAGCAGCAGCCACAACGCAAGTTCCAGGCATTCAGCGTTTTTCGGTGGGTGACATCAAGGTGACGGCCGTCCTAGATGGTTTCTTCGACTTTCAGTTCGATTGGGTCATCGGCATGGACGAGGTGGAAGCGCAGCGTCTGTTGGCCGACGCCTTCCTGCCCGCGGACCGGCTGCGTGCCGCAGTCAACGCCTATGTCATCCATAGCGGCGATCGGACCATCTTGGTCGATAGCGGGACGCGCGATGCGTTTGGCCCCACGCTTGGCCGCTTGCTGCAGAACCTGGCCGCCGCTGGGGTCGATCCGGCTTCAATCGACACCGTGCTCGTCACCCACATGCATCCTGACCACATCAACGGCATCGTAACCGCGGAGGGCGTAGCGGCTTTTCCCAATGCCGAACTGGTTGTGCAAGAGGCGGAATGGGCCTATTGGACGGCTGAAGAAACCCTTTCCAATGCGCCCGACGATTTCAAACTCTTCGTGCAATTGGCGCAGGCGGCCGTAAAGCCTTATGAGGGCCGTGTCCGTCTTATTGCGACCGATATGGAGGTCGCGCCAGGGGTCTCTGCGATGGCGCTCCCCGGTCACACCCCAGGCCACACCGGCTATCTGGTGGAATCGGGCGGTGACGCCCTTCTTGTTTGGGGCGACACGGTGCATCTGCCGATGTTCCACTTTGCGCACCCTGACTGGACAGTCATCTTCGATGGCGATCCGCGTGCCGCCGCAGCCACGCGGTCGCGCACTTTCGATATGGCAGCTGCTGAGCGCCTCAAGGTGGCGGGTATGCACCTGCAGTTTCCAGGGCTTGGCCATGTGATCCGCGACGGCGCGGCCTATGGCTTCGTGCCGGCGGGGTGGGAATACGAGCTTTAGTGCGGGCCCGGAAGCGCGGGGGCGATCTTAGCTGTGAGATCGCCCGGAGCAGTCTTCCATCAGGCGGTAGAAATCCGCGAGCGTCTTGCCGCGTTCCAGCCGGAAGCCTTCGCCGCCGTTCTCCATGTGCGCGATGCGGTCAAGCCGGAACATACGGAAATCCTCGCGTAGCTCGCACCAAGCGACGACGGTCCAGACCTTGCCCCAGAACCACAGGCCGAGGGGGCGAATGACCCGCTCGGTCGGCCGCGCTTCGGCATCGAGATAGGAGAGCGCCAGTCTTTGGCGCGTTTCGATGGCCTGCTCGATCCGGTCGATGAGGGCGCGCACGGTGTCGGTCATCTCCGGCGCCATGGCGTGGACTTGGACCTCGTAGGCACGTTGCCGCTCGGTATCGGGCAGAACCGTTTCGATCTTAATGAGCGCTTCTTCTGCGGCCCGCGCCATCGCTGCGCCGCCCCAGGCCCGGATCAGCCTGGCGCCGGCGACGAGCGGAACGATTTCGTCACGGGGGAACATGCGGGGCCGCAGGTCGTAGCCGTCACGCATCAGATAGCCGACGCCGGCCTCGCCATCGATCGGTACGCCGGAGCCCTGCAGATCGGCGATGTCGCGATAGATGGTGCGTTCTGAGACCTCCAGCCGCTCGGCCAGTGCGCGGGCGGTCGTGAGCCGACCGGCCCG
>JAKSCL010000326.1 GCA_022360615.1 Hyphomicrobiales bacterium | reverse complement strand
TGAGGAGGAGCAGCCGGGCCCCCGTCTGCGCAGCCTTGTCGACCTCGACACTTTTCGCAACGCCATGCTTCTCGGTGCGGCTCTAAGGCTTGCCTATCGCTTGTCGGCGTCCATGCCCGGCATTCTTCCGCGCACGGGCTTTGCGCGCAAGGGCGACACGGTTCAGTTCCTGGTGCCGAGAGATATGGAGGATCTTGTCTCCGACCGCGTCGAGAGCCGGCTGAAACGCGTGGCCAAGATCAGCAGCCTTGCCGCTGAGATCATTGTTTACGGTTAGGTGCTGAATCCGTGCATTCAGCGGTGAGTGACAAGGCAGTCGGGCGATGAGCTTGCCGAAATCTCATCGAACCCCGGAGGACCATTTCGCGGCCGGCGGTGTGCTGAACCCAAGGATTTGGAGGGGCGGCGCGAGAAAGATACGTCTTGGTGAGACGCGATTGCCGGTTACTCGGCCGCGAGACTCTTCGGTTCTTCCACGGTCAGTTCCTGCACCCGCACGCGCCCGGCTGATACCGCCAAACTGATTTCTCCGGCCTTCAGCCGGAGCGCGATTTGCCCAAAAAGCTCACGCCGCCAACCCTTCAGTGCCGCGACATCGGCATCATCATCCGTGGCAATCGCTGTCAAGTCATCGACGGTCGCGATCACGCGGGGCGCAACGCCTTCGTTGTCGGCAACCGCTTTAAGCAGCACTTTCAGGAGATCGATCACCGCCGCCGCGCCGTTCTGCGGGCCGGTTTGGTGCTTAAATTTCGGGACGGTATCGGGGTCGCGCTTAAGCCCCGTTGAAACGGCCCCTAGAACGCCATGAGCCGACTTTGACCGTTCGAAGCCTTTTGGAAGGCTGCGCAGTCGTCCGAGATCGTTCGGCGTTTTCGGCTGCTGCTGGGCGATTTCGTAGATCGCGTCATCCTTCAGCACCCGGTTGCGCGGCACATTCCGGTTTTGTGCTTCCGCCTCGCGCCAGTCCGCGACGGCCATCATCACCGCGATCTCGCGCGGCTTGCGCACCCGCATTTTCAGGCGCTTCCAGGCATCCTGGGGCGCAAGGCAGTAGGTGTCGGGCGATTTAAGGATCGCCATTTCCTCCTGCACCCACTCCGTACGGCCCTGTTCGGCAAGATTGGCCTTTAGGGAGTGAAACACCTCGCGCAGATGGGTGACATCGCTGAGGGCATAGGCGAGCTGTTTATCGGCAAGCGGGCGGCGGCTCCAATCGGTGAAGCGGGAGGATTTATCGATCCGCTCACCGGTGATCTTGAAAACAAGCTGTTCATAGGAAACCGAATCGCCGTAGCCGCAGACCATGGCGGCCACTTGGGTGTCGAAAATTGGGGCGGGGATGAGCCCGCCCATGTGCCAAACGATTTCGATATCCTGGCGCGCCGCGTGAAAAACCTTTTCGACGTCCGTATCGGCCATCAATTCGAAAAAAGGCTGGAGATCGAGACCGGGCGCCAGTGCATCGATCACCGCCGCGCCTTCCGCGTTCGCCATCTGAATCAGACAGAGTTTCGGCCAGTAGGTCGACTCGCGCATGAACTCGGTGTCGACCGAGACGTAGGCGTCTCCACGCAGTTGCGCGCAAATCTTGGAAAGGTCTTCGGTTTTTGTGACGACATGGACCATATTGTTTGCGTATAGCCGAAGTGGCCGTGTCTGTCAGTTCCTAAGCGCAAAAGGGAAGGAAACAAGCGCCTCAATCGTTGTCTTTCAGACCCGTCTTGGCACGGTCGAAGTCTCTAGTACCGCCAATGGCGGTGTGAAACCGTTTTCCGCATCGGGGTGCCATTCGGATCCTGGACACACTTCCGGCTCGGGTTCCGGTTCAGGCACGGCGGCGGCTTCCTGATCGGCGGCCGTGGTGTCTTCGGTGTCGGCGGCGCCTGCCGTTGTACCGTCAGGCGTTGTTATGCTCTCTTGTTCGCGCAGGCTTGGGAGGGCGCCAAAGTGCAGCCTGCTCTTGCACCCGGCACTCTCGGTAAAAAGTATGAGAAAATGCGCGAAGTCTTGAAAAAGCGCACTCAGTGCGCATACATGAAAGTGACATCGCTTTACCGTTAAACAGGAGAAAGAGGAAAGGATTTTTCACCATGCGTGTCATACTCGTTGCCAATTCGAAGGGCGGGTGCGGAAAAACGACACTCGCCACGACACTGGCGACGGCATTGGCGGGGTGGGGCGCAAAAGTCGGTCTTGCCGATGCGGACCGGCAGAAATCGACCTTGAAATGGCTTAAGAGCCGTCCCGGTGAAGAGCGCGCCATCCAATCGTTCGATTGGTCCAAGGAACGCAAGCTCAGTGGCATTCCAAAGGGGCTGGATTGGCTGGTTGTCGACGCACCGGGTGCGTTGCGCGGACCGGATGCCGAAGACCTGGTTGCGGAAGCAAGGCATGTCATCGTTCCGCTTCTGCCCTCCATCTACGATATCACCGCCACGGAACGGTTCCTGAAACGGATCGAGCGGATCAAGAAGGTGAAGAAGGGCAAGGCGGATATCATGCTTGTGCCCAATCGGGTGCGGCCGCGCTCGCGCGCCGCCGATGATCTTTCGAGCCACTTGAAACAGGCGGGGCGCAATGTATCGGCTCAGCTTTCGGACCGTTCAGCCTATGCCAACCTAGCAGCGGGCGGCCTTGGCATTTTCGACCGCCAAAGCGCATCGTTGCGTCCCGTACGCATGCAGTGGAATCCGATTCTGAAGCACATTGCTCCTTCAGCCTGACGGCTGAACCATGTCTGAAATGGTAAGGGCGCGCCGGGAACGGTCGCCCTTTCTGATATCCTGACCGTGGTCAAGACAGGGCGCACTTGACAAGCGCGCGGCGATGCGCTTCTCCCGGCGCATCGTTCGCGGCCATCTGAACCGCAATTCGCTCTCCTTCGCCACCAGGATATTGCCGCCATGCATCGCTACCGCACCCACACCTGCGGGGATTTGAGACTTGACCATGCGGGCGAGATCGTCCGGCTATCGGGCTGGGTGCATCGCATCCGCGACCATGGCGGGGTGCTATTCATCGACCTGCGCGACCATTATGGCCTGACCCAGTGTGTGGCAGATCCGGATTCGCCCGCTTTCGCGCTTGTCGAGACGGTGAAATCGGAATGGGTGCTCCGCATCGACGGGCTCGTCAAGAGCCGGTCCGACGACGCGGTCAATCCGAACCTGCCAACGGGCGCTGTAGAGGTTTTCGTCAAGGAGATGGAAGTGCTGGGCGAAGCGGCTGAACTGCCGCTCCCGGTCTTCGGCGAGCCGGACTATCCCGAAGACACACGCCTGACATACCGCTTTCTCGATCTCAGGCGCGAGAAGCTTCACCGCAACATCATGAAGCGCGCCGAGATCATTTCCTCCATCCGGAGACGTATGGTGGATGGGGGCTTTTTCGAGTTCCAGACGCCGATCCTGACGGCCTCGTCGCCCGAGGGCGCACGCGACTTCCTGGTGCCCTCGCGCCTCCATCCGGGCAAGTTCTACGCGCTACCCCAGGCGCCGCAGCAGTTCAAGCAGCTCGTGATGATCGCGGGCTTTGACCGCTACTTCCAGATCGCACCGTGTTTCCGCGACGAGGATGCCCGCGCCGACCGCTCGCCGGGTGAGTTCTACCAACTCGATATCGAAATGAGCTTCGTTGAGCAGGACGACGTTTTTTCCGCTGTCGAGCCGGTGTTGCGTGGCCTCTTTGAAGAGTTCGGCGATGGCAAACCGGTGACCCCGGTCTTCCCGCGTATCCCCTATCAAGAGGCGATGCGCAAATACGGCACCGACAAGCCGGATTTGCGCAACCCCATCGTGATCGAAGACGTGAGCGATCATTTCCGCGGCTCTGGCTTTAAGATTTTCGCGAAGATGCTCGATGCCGACGACAAGGCCGAGGTCTGGGCCATCCCGGCAAAAGGCGGTGGCTCGCGCGCCTTTTGCGACCGCATGAACACCTGGGCGCAGGGCGAAGGCCAGCCTGGGCTCGGTTATGTCTTCTTCCGCCACGAGGGCGGCGTTCTTGAGGGGGCGGGTCCGATCGCCAAGAACATCGGTCCCGACCGCACGGAATCGGTGCGCGAGCAATTGGGCCTCGGTGATGGCGATGCGGTTTTCTTTGTCGCCGGCGACCCGGCAAAGACAGCGGACTTCGCCGGACACGCCCGGCAACGCATCGGTTTTGAACTCGGTCTTGTGGACGAGCACCGCTTTGAATTCTGCTGGATCGTCGATTTCCCGATGTTCGAGTGGAACGAAGACGAAAAACGTGTCGACTTCTCGCACAATCCCTTCTCCATGCCGCAGGGGGGGATGTTCGCCCTCGAAAACATGGACCCCTTGGAGATCAAGGCATTCCAGTACGACATCGTTTGCAACGGAATTGAACTCTCCTCCGGCGCGATCAGGAACCACAAGCCGGAGATCATGAAAAAGGCGTTCGAAATTGCCGGTTATGGTGAAAACGTCCTGCAGGAAGAGTTCGGCGGCATGCTGAACGCGCTCCAATATGGCGCACCGCCCCATGGCGGCATCGCCCCTGGGATCGACCGCATCGTCATGCTTTTGTGCGGCGAGGAGAACCTGCGCGAGGTCACGCTCTTTCCGATGAACCAGCGTGCCGAAGACCTGATGATGGGCGCGCCGTCGGATGTCTCAGCCAAGCAGTTGCGGGAATTGCATATCCGGCTGAACCTGCCGGAATAAATGCTACCCTTCGACCGCCACTCTGGCGAAAGCCGGAGGCCGTCATTCAGCGGTCTGGTTGCAAGAGACCTGGCTGCCGGTTCCGCACCTCAGTCCGGGGCGAAATGGCACTGGTAGGTCTCTTCGAAAGCGCTGCTGGACGCTCAGGATGCCTCGGCAAGAAACTCCTCCCGCACGGCGGCGACATCCTCAAGCCCCGGAAGGCTCGCCTCGTTGCCGAGGTGTTGGATCGCATGGGCGGAAGCGGCGCGGGCAAAGTCGAAATGCTCGCCCCACGGTTTCTCTGGGGCATTCAGATATGAGTAGACATAGGCGCCGTGGAAGACATCGCCTGCGCCGTTGGTGTCGCGGATGCGCGGCAAGGGTACGGGGAAGGCCGGAAGATTCCGGATTTGCCCTGTTTCATCGTACCAGTCCATTCCGAACTCGCCGCGCGTGACGCCGCCGATCCGGCAGCCTTTCGACTTCAGGTATTGAAGCGTCTCGGGAACCGAGAGGCCAAGCTGTTCGCAAAAGCGCACCGAGGCGATGGCAATGTCGATGTACTGAAGGACCTCGTCGGTGTTCGAACGCACGCCGCCGCCATCGAGGGAGGTGAGAATACCCAGTTCCCGGCAACGCTTGACGTAATGGAGGGCGGCATCCGGCTGGTGGCCATCGATGTGAAGAACCTTGCAGCCATCGAGGTTGAGGGTGGGGAAAGGGTGCAGGTAATGATCGTCCCGGCAGCGCACGATGGCGCGCTTGCCGTCATTCGGCATGATGAAGGAAAGGGAGGATTCCGCCACCTTGCGCTCATGCACGGTCACGCTGTGCGCCCGGGCCATGTCGCGGAACATGATGGCGAGCCAGTCATCGGCTGCTGTGCATAACAGGTCGGGTGCGATTCCGAGCTTGGCGCAACAGAAAGCCGCTGTCACGGCATTGCCGCCGAACGAGATGGCGTAGTCATCGGCGATGGTCTTTTCGTCGCCTTCCGGAACATGGCCGGTCAGAAAGGTCACGTCGATATAGGCGTGACCGATGAAAAGTGCCTGCATGCTGCATTTAGCCTTTCAAGTGGCTCCGGTCTTCTGGTCTAGATAAAACCATGAGTGATTAATGTCTCCTTGGACCTTTCCCTCCCGGGGAAATTCTCCATGTATCGCGATAGGGACGGACGGCAGCCCCTTGGCTGCAACCAGCGAAATGGACTTGAGAGACAATGCGTATTCCGGCACTTTTTGCGGCAATAGCGTTTGGCGCTCTTGGCGCGGTGTCATCCGTGGCGGATGGCGGACCGCAGCCGGCTGCGGCCGCCTCCGGCAGCGCCCATGATTATTCCTTCACCAGTATCGACGGCGATCCGATACCGCTCGCCGCTTATTCGGGCAAACCGGTTCTCGTGGTGAACACTGCCTCGTTCTGCGGCTTCACCGACCAGTATCGCGGTCTCCAAGCCGTCTGGGAGAGATACCGTGATGACGGGCTCGTCGTCATTGGTGTGCCGTCCAACGATTTCGGCAATCAGGAACCGGGAACGGAGGCTGAGATCAAGGAATTCTGCGAGATCAATTATGACATCACCTTTCCGCTGACCCGCAAGACCGTGGTGAAGGGCGCTGAAGCGCATCCGTTTTACGCTTGGGCACGGCAGACGCTGGGCCCCCGGAACGCTCCGCGCTGGAACTTCCATAAATACCTTGTCGGCGCCGATGGCCGCCTGATCGACGCCTTCGGCACGGCCACGGGTCCGGCCACGCGCAAGGTCACGGCCGCCATCGAGGCGGCGTTGCGCGAATGATGAAAACTGCACTAAGTGCACATTTGTTTTTTAGGTTTGTCATGAAGCGGGCGTTGATTGTGACAACGCGCCCACTTATGTGAGGTCTTCCGGAAGAGGGGCCTGTTTCAAAGACGGGGCCTCAACACCCCGGGTTTCATCTACTGGTTGGAGGGGAGGCCGAATGGCTGAACACGCCCTGTTCCAATTGGGGATGGACTTGGAGGATCCAAGCACCGCCCAAGCGGACACCCCGAAAGGGGAATACGTCGCTGGCCTCGATGACGAGCGCCAGGATTTTTTTATTGTGAAAGACGGCGTCACATGCGCCGGAACGCACCTCATCATCGATCTGCACGGCGCGGAAGGCCTTGACGATATCGGTTTGGTCGACCGCGCCTTGCGCAAATGCGTGGACGAGGCGAACGCCACGCTCCTGCATATTCACCTGCACCATTTCACGCCCAATGCGGGCATCAGCGGTGTTGCGGTGCTGGCGGAAAGCCACATCTCGATCCACACATGGCCGGAGCGCAATTACGCCGCGCTCGACGTCTTTATGTGCGGGGCGGCCGAGCCCGAGCGCTGTGTCGCCGTGCTTGAAGAGGCCTTCCGCCCGGATCGCATCGAGGTCGACAGGCTTTTGCGGGGCCAGGGGGCATGACGAAGACAGCCGGCGGGGGTGAATCCCGCTGGGTCGACGAGACCCTTCACGACGATGTGGGCCTGCGTATGCGGTTCCGGGTCGACAAGATGATCCTCGACACGAAAACCGAATATCAGCACATGCAGTTCTTCGAGACCAAGGGGCTCGGTAAGATCCTGGTTCTCGACGGTGCCACACAGCTCACCACCTGGGACGAATTCGTCTATCACGAGATGATGGCGCATGTGCCGGTGATGGCCCATGGCAGTGCGGAAAACGTATTGATCATCGGTGGCGGCGATGGGGGCATCGCCGAGGAAGTGCTCAAACACGACACAGTCAAGCGCTTGACCATGGTCGAGATCGACGAGGCGGTGATCGATTTCGCCCGCGAGCATCTTCCCGAGGTTCACGGCAATGCCTTTGACGATCCGCGTTTCAATCTCGTCATCGGGGACGGCATGAAGCATGTCCAGGAGACGAGCCAGCGCTATGACGTGATCATCGTCGACTCGACCGACCCCATCGGCCCGGCCAAGGTCCTCTTCACTGAGGAGTTCTATGGCGCCTGCAGCGAGCGGCTGACGGATAGCGGCATTCTGGTGACGCAGAACGGCAACCCGCTTCTGCAACCCGGCGAACTCCTTGACAGTGTGAAGGCATTCAACAAGCACTTCATCGATGCGGGTTGCTATGTCTGTGCCATGCCGACTTATGTGGGCGGTTTCTTCGCCTGCGGTTGGGCCACGCATGATCTTGAAAACCGCCGTGTTTCCCTCGATTTGTTGGAAGACCGTTATGAGGCCGGCAAGATCAAGACCCGTTATTACGCGCCGGAGGTGCATAAGGCGGCCTTTGCTTTGCCGCCTTACATCCGCAAGCTGGCGGTCTGACAAGTCGTCATGCATGGCGAGGTGGGATGGCGGGTAGTCACTGGCACACGCCTGTCGATATCTATTGCGAGCGTCTCAGCCCGGAGTTCTGGGCCGAACCGCTCAACGCCATCTCAAATGCCGCCTTTCTGTTGGCGGCGTTCGGGGCGTTTGCGATTTGGCGCCGCCGGGGGGCGGATGACTGGCCGGCCCTCGTCCTCATCCTTCTCATCGGCTTGATCGGCATTGGGTCGTTTCTGTTCCACACTTTCGCGACCCGATGGGCGGCCGCTGCCGATGTGCTGCCGATCATTCTCTGTCTCTTGGCATTCCTGTTTATTGCCCAGCGCCGCATGTTCGGCTTGTCGGCCATTGCCGCGGCGCTGGGGGTTGTCCTTTTTCTCGGCCTGAATGTGCTGAACGGCTTCGTCCTGCCGGAAGGATTCTTGAACGGGTCAGGAACCTATCTCCCGGCGCTTGCGGCCATTCTTTTCGGCGGCGTCGTGCTTCGGATGCGCGCCGATCCTGCCGCGAAAACGCTGTTTTTTCTGACCGGCATTTTTGCTTTGTCTATCGCGTTGCGCTCCATCGACATGGCGGTTTGCGATGCGCTTCCCATTGGCGTCCACTATTTCTGGCACATCCTGAATGGCCTTGCCTTTTACATCGCAGCACGCGTGGTGATGGAACGCCGGCAAACGGCTTAAAAGCAGCCCATCAAAGGACAAGCCACAAAAGAAGCGGCAGAAGGAACGCCGTAAGCGCACCGTTGAGCCCCATGGCGATGCCGGCAAACGCCCCTGCCATCTCGTTCACTTGAAAAGCGCGCGCCGTGCCGATGCCATGAGCAGCGATCCCGACGGCAAAACCACGGGCGGCGTAGTCCTTGATCCGCAGGAGATTGAGCAGCGGTGTGACCAGAGTCGCTCCCAAGATGCCTGTCAGGATGACGAGGACGGCGGCAAGCGTCGGGATACCGCCAAGCGTTTCGGCAATCCCCATGGCGATCGGCGTCGTCACCGATTTAGGCGCGATCGAAATGATCACCGGCAAAGGGAGCGACAATGCCCAGGCAACTCCCATGGCCGTCATGATCGCGGTGAGCGAACCGGCGACAAGTGCGCCTGCCATGGGCAGGAGGTTTCTTCGAACCGGGCCGATATGTTGGAAGAGCGGGACGGCCAGGGCGACCGTCGCCGGACCGAGCAGGAAATGGATGAATTGTGCGCCCTCGAAATAGGTTGAAAAGGGTGTACCCGATACGCTGAGGATGATGATGAGCGCACCAGCCGCCATCGGTACCGGATTGAGAATGGCTGGCCGGTTGAAATGCTCTGCGATCGCGTCCGCGATCACATAGGCAATCAGCGTCGCAGTCAGCCAGAGAAGAGGGCGCGCGGAAAGATAGACCCAGATGTCGAAGACGCTTGTGGTCATGGCGCGGATTTCTCCGCTCCCCCACGCCGTTTCATCAGACGTGACAGGCCAACGAAGACAAGCGCGGAGACCGCCATCGCGACGATGGTCGAGACGGTGAGGGCGAGAAGGATCTGAAGTCCGTATTCGCCGAGCAGTCCCAGATGCTGGATGATACCGACGGCTGCCGGCACGAAGAGGAGCGACAGGTTCTTCAGGATCACATCCGTCACCGGTTTGAGAAAGTTGGCCGTCGCGGGCCGGACAAACAAAAGCCCGAGCAAAAGCACAAGGCCGATGACCGGCCCCGGCACCGGGAGCCCGAGAAAACGCACAACCGCCTCACCGGCCAGTTGGCTGCCCAAGAGCAGTGCGAGCGCCTGGATCATGGTAAATTCCCATATAGTGAGATCGATCCCTCAAATCTAAACCACCTGCGATTGCAAGGCTGCCGTTTGCTTTTGAAAACAGCCGCCTGGAATCAAAAAGGGGACGACCCGCGATACACGTGGGCCGTCCCAGGGGGCGAGGGAGAAGACACGAACGCTACGCGCACAGTGTGCCGGTGGCCGCAGTCCATTTAGAAGGGACAGCGCTCGCCCGGCCGCACAGGCCACCACACCATTTTGGCGTAGCGGCCGTTTCCGAGATCGAAGTCGGGGCAGACAATGGGGCGAAACTCAGCTCTAAGCTTCGCGCTTTTCCGCGCCTTCTCCGTCCGGAGCTCTTTTGGGTCAATGCTCACCGTCTGGCATTGAACCGCAAGGCGATCGACCCAGATGCAATCGGCGCCCCTCGGGAAGCCGTCTCTATCCGGTTCGATCGCCCAAAAATTGGTTTTGGCGATCACCCGCGCCGTCGTCTCGTCGCTCGCTTCAACGAGGATCGGACCCGGCGAATTCGTTGTCGCCACGAGGAGGGGGGCTGCATCGGACGCGATCTCAAGCTTGAAGATAGCCATCGAACTGAACCTCCCTCTCTATTCTCAGTGTTTCATGAACACCCGGTTGTGCCGCCGCAGGTATCGCATTTGAGACATGTGCCGTTTCGAACGAGGGTGAAGTTGCCGCATTCGGGGCAGCTCTCACCCTCATAACCCTTCATGCGGGCCTCGGCGATGCGCTCCGCTTCCGGCGAGTGGGCGCCGGCATCTTCTGTGAGGACGCTGTGATAGAGGGCTTCGGCCTTGGCCGCCGTTTGCGCAGCCCTCCGGCCTTCCGGTACACCCGTTCCGCGCATTTGCGGCAATTGGCCGATGGCTTTCGCAACGGGACCAGTGGCACCGGCTTGCGTTGGCGCGCCCGTTTCGCCTGCGGGTTTGGAGTCGATCACCTGAAGGTTCTGCCCGCGCACGAGACCGCGGCTCACCGGCAGTTCGGTTCCGCCCGGACTTGAGCCTTCTGTCACGCCGGAGCCGATCGTGGTCGAAGACACATCGCTCGGATTCACGTGGGCGAGGTCGTGCCGGCCGAGATAGGAGATCGCAAGCTCGCGGAAGATATAGTCGAGGATCGACGTGGCGTTCTTGATCGCGTCGTTGCCCTGCACCATGCCAGCCGGTTCGAAGCGGGTGAAGGTGAAGGCCTCGACATACTCTTCCAAAGGCACGCCATATTGCAGGCCGAGCGAAATCGCGATGGCGAAATTGTTCATCAGCGAACGGAAGGCAGCCCCTTCCTTATGCATATCGATGAAGAGTTCGCCGAGGCGCCCGTCTTCGTATTCGCCGGTTCTCAGATAGACCTTGTGCCCGCCGACAATCGCCTTTTGGGTGTAGCCCTTGCGGCGGTTCGGCAGCTTCTCGCGCTCGCGCACCGCTTTCTCGATAACGCGTTCGACGACCTTTTCGGCCACGCGCTCGGCCAGGACGGTCGCCCGCGCCTGAGCCGGTTTGTCCGCGGAAAGCGCCTCGGCCACATCCTCCTGCTCATCCTCATCGTCCGCCAGAAGCTGGGCATTGAGGGGTTGCGAGAGCTTTGAGCCGTCCCGGTAAAGCGCGTTAGCTTTAAGCGCCAGCGTCCAGGAAAGCATATAGGCCGACTTGCAGTCCTCGACCGTTGCTGCGTTCGGCATGTTGATGGTTTTGGAGATGGCGCCCGAAATGAAAGGCTGAGCCGCCGCCATCATTCTGATGTGGCTCTCAACGGACAGATAGCGCTTGCCGATCCGCCCGCATGGGTTGGCGCAATCAAACACCGGCAGATGCTCGTCTTTCAGGCCAGGCGCACCTTCGAGCGTCATCGCTCCGCAGCAATAGGTGTTTGCAGCCTCAATCTCACGCTTGGAGAACCCGATCTCGCTTAAAATATCGAGAGTCGGATCCTCCAAGCGGTCCGCCGCGACCCCTAGGGTCTCCTTGCAAAACTCTTCGCCAAGCGTCCATTTGTTGAAGGCGAATTTAATGTCGAACGCCGATGCGAGACCTGCTTCCACCACCTCGATTTTCTCGTCGGTGAAGCCCTTCTTGCGCAATTCGGCGTGGTTGACGCCGGGTGCATCGGCGAGCGTGCCGTGGCCGACGGCATAATCGATGATGTCCTTAATGGTGCTTTCGCCATATTGCAGCGTGCGAAGCGCGTCCGGCACAGCCCGGTTGATGATCTTGAAATAACCGCCGCCGGCGAGCTTCTTGAACTTCACGAGCGCGAAGTCCGGCTCGATCCCGGTGGTGTCGCAATCCATGACGAGCCCGATTGTGCCCGTCGGCGCGATCACGGTTGCTTGCGCATTGCGGTAGCCGTGGGCTTCGCCGAGTTCGACCGCCTTGTCCCAGGCCGCGCGGGCATGGTCGACAAGCCGCACATCGCCCGCTGCCAGCTGATCGAGCGCGACCGGGTTGGTGTGAAGCTCTTCATAGCCCTCGGTCTCGCCATAGGCCGCGCGGCGGTGGTTGCGCATGACGCGTAGCATGTGGGCGCTGTTGGGCTCGAAGCCGGGAAAAGTACCCAGCGCTTTCGCCATCTCGGCGGAGGTCGCGTAGCTGATCCCGGTCATGATCGCAGTGATCGCGCCGCAGATCGCGCGGCCCTGTTCGGAATCGTAGGGAATGCCCGAGGTCATCAGGAGCCCGCCGATATTGGCGTAGCCGAGGCCGAGCGTCCGGTACTTATAGGATCGTTCGGCGATTTCCTTCGACGGGAACTGCGCCATCAGCACCGAGATTTCGAGAACGACGGTCCAAAGCCTGACGGCATGTTCGAAGCTCTCCACGTCGAAGCGCTTATCGGCATCGCGGAAGTGGAGGAGGTTCAAGCTTGCCAGATTGCACGCCGTATCATCGAGGAACATGTACTCCGAGCAGGGATTGGAGGCCCGGATCGGCCCGGACGCGGGGCAGGTGTGCCAGTCGTTGATCGTGGTGTGGAACTGGATGCCCGGATCGGCGGACGCCCACGCGGCATAACCGACGCGCTCCCATAAATCGCGTGCTTTAAGCGTCTTTGCGACCTTCCGGTCGGTGCGGCGGATGAGGTCCCAGTCGGCATCGTCGACGACCGCGCCAAGGAAGTCGTCGGTGACGCGCACGGAGTTGTTGGAGTTTTGGCCGGATACCGTGAGATAGGCATCCGAATCCCAGTCGGTGTCGTAGGTCTTGAACTCGATCTGGGTGTAGCCCTGTTTCGCGAACTGAATGATCCGCTGGATATAGTTCTCAGGGATGAGCGCCTTCTTCGCCGCGCGCACCTCGCGCTTCAAGGCAGGGTTTTTTTGCGGATCGAAGCAGTCTTCGCCGGGGCCCTCGCAGTTCACGCAGGCCTTCATGATGGCGTTCAGGTGTTTGGCGCAGGTCTTCGAGCCGGTGACGAGGGCCGCCACTTTCTGCTCTTCAATGACCTTCCAGTCGATGTAATTCTCAATATCCGGATGGTCGATGTCGACGACAACCATTTTCGCTGCCCGGCGTGTCGTGCCGCCGGACTTGATGGCGCCGGCCGCCCGGTCGCCAATCTTCAAAAAGCTCATCAGGCCGGAGGATTTGCCACCGCCCGACAGCGATTCACCTTCGCCGCGCAGATTGGAGAAGTTCGAGCCCGTGCCCGAGCCATATTTGAACAGCCGGGCCTCACGTACCCAAAGGTCCATGATACCGCCGTCATTGACGAGATCGTCGGCGATCGACTGAATGAAGCAGGCATGCGGCTGCGGATGCTCGTAAGCTGTTTTCGAGCGGGTCAGCTTGCCGGTCGCGAAATCGACGTAGAAATGGCCTTGGCTCGGCCCATCGATACCATAGGCCCAATGGAGGCCCGTATTGAACCATTGCGGTGAATTGGGCGCGCCCATCTGCGAAGCCAGCATGAAGCGCATCTCGTCGAAAAAGGCTTGGGCGTCGCTTTCGCCATCGAAATAGCCGCCCTTCCAGCCCCAATAAGTCCAGGCGCCGGCCAAGCGGTCGAAAACCTGCCGGGCGTCGGTCTCGCTGGTGTAGCGCTCATCCTCGGAGAGTTCCGACAGCGCATCCTCATCGGCGGCCGAACGCCACAGCCAGGAGGGGATGCTGTTTTCCTCGATGCGTTTCAGACGGGTGGGAACACCGGCTTTGCGGAAATATTTTTGAGCGAGAACATCGCTGGCCACTTGGCTAAACGCTTCCGGGACCTGGATGTTCTCAAGCCGGAAAACGATGGACCCATCCGGATTCCGGATTTCACTCGTCACTGAACGGAACGCGATTTTGTCGTACGGGGACCGGCCCTCTTCGGTGTAACGACGTTCGATACGCATTAATCTACCTCTTTCGACCTTTTGCCCCGGCGGCGAATCCGTAGACGATTCGGCTGGGAACGGATGGACACCAACAGGTCCCGTTCCGTTCTGTTGTCTTCCTCAAGGCACGGCATAATGCGCTCACACAAAATCTGCGCGTGCCCTTGCCGGTCTAACGCCGGCGTTTCCTGTTTTCGGGTGTGGTTGCCCGGCGTCTCCGCCACCGCGCCCGAACCATGCTATGCATTGCCCAAGCCCGATGACGCCGATGACGTTTTTGCGGGTGTCTCGAAGGCGTCATCCCGTCAACCACGATCTCACTCAGGCTACGACGAACGTTTTGCCTACGTCAACACCTAGTAGCGAGTCGTGAACAAACCGCTAAATGTCGTATGTGGGATATGGGGATAACCTGTTTTGGCGGCAACCGGGCGATTCGCTTCAAGGCCTTCAAATTCAAGCGAAATGGCCTTGAAAAAGAAGTGCTTGCCACGCTTTCCGGCTTGAACCGTTTTCCCGTCAACCGATTCCTTCGCGGCGAATCCTCGCGTTTGAGACCGGAAATACTGTGGAAAGCCGAGGGGCACGCGACTCAGTCTCTGAGACATTTCATGATGGTGCCTCCAACCCCGATCCGGGCGCAAAAACGGATCAAGTGGCACGGTTGCAAGCATTCACTGCATGGCTTCCCAGCAGTTTTGATACATTGTGCCGGCGTTGCTACGGTCGACCGTCCGGCTGCAATGCGCGCGCCCGAACTTCGACGGTTTTTGAGCCCATTCTGCCTGGTCGGTTCGAGCAAGATCGCTATATTGAAAGGGGATAAGCAACGTCTTGTTTCCGCGGTCAGGTTGCCGCTTGTCTGTCGCAGACAACGGCTTAAGCGAGATGTGGTCAATGATCAGATCGACGTTGGTGCTTGCATTCATCTTTGCGGTTATGCCGTCGGCTCCAAGCTTGGCCGATGTCAGGGTGACGTATGTCAGTCCCGAGAGTTATCGCGACCGCGACTTTCGAAGCACGCGAAAACGCGCATCTATTTTGACGGAGTTCGACCGCTACTTTGAACAGCTTGGCGAACGCTACCTCGGAAAAGGTCAGGTGCTGAAAGTCGAGATCCTCGATATCGATCTTGCGGGCAGATACGAACCCTGGCAGCCGCGTTTTTATGACGTCCGGATTCTGCGCGGCACTACGCCCCCGCGCATCAAGCTGCGTTACGAACTTCGGTATAAGGGAAAAAAGGTTTCCGAAGGCGAAGAGACGATTTCGGACTTAAACTATCTGATGAACACGCCGGCGCGCCTATCGAGCAAGCGCTTCGCCTACGAGAAGCATATGCTGCGCCATTGGTTCCGGAAGCGCTTTTCCAGCTAAGGCGGCGGCGGCCGAGGCTCCAACGCGCTCCCAGGCGAATAGGCCTCGTCTTCAAACGGGTATCGTGCGAGCCGCCGGTCCTCCGCCTCGTTCCTGTCATGTCAGAAACCTGCATGGCTGCATCTTGAGTTCTTGTTAAGGCGAGCGTTTAAGACTACGAATGCGTAAAGAACGGGCGGAATAAGTGTTTGCTGAGGTTGCTTCAACCTCGAGAACAAAAATGAGATTTGATCAAAACCTTAGTGGAAATTGGCGGCGGAACCATAGTCACCACCAAGGTGAAAACAGCAAAAGAAGGCCGGGATGACCCGGAAAAACAAGATTATGCGCAATTTCTTCCTGCAGCTTTTCACCTGGTGGAACGGCGCCACCCCCGGCACACACTGGTTTACAGCCAGGAAGGGCGAATTCGTTGGCGAGGACGAATTCGGTAACAAGTATTACCGCGCCGAAAACGTGTCGCCGCTCGGTGAGCGCCGCTGGGTCATCTATAATGGGGAGGCGGAAGCCTCCGCCATTCCGCCCGGCTGGCATGGCTGGATTCATCACCGTGTCGATGTGCCGCCTTCGAAAGAGCACTACACCGCGCGCGAGTGGGAAGTGCCATATCAGCCGAACATGACCGGCACACCGCAGGCCTATCGCCCTGACGGCAGCGTTCTAACGCCCGAGCGCCGCCCGCACGCAACTGGCGACTACGAGGCATGGTCGCCCAAGTGAGGTGCTGCTGCGGCTAACAACGTGAATCAAAGCTGTGAGCGCAGGGTAGGGGCCGATAAACCGACGCCGCTAGCCGTAGTGAATGACCGTGAACGCATCAATGGAACAAAGCTGGTCGGCTGAGGGCTATGCAAACCATGCCCGCTTTGTCTCCGATTTGGGCGAGGGTGCGTTCGCGTGGCTCGGACCCAAGCCTGGCGAAGTGATTCTCGATCTTGGCTGCGGCGATGGCGCGCTGACGGAGCGAATCGCAGCGGCTGGCGCTTCGGTCGTCGGCGTCGATTCGTCGCCCGACATGGTGGAAGCCGCCCGGGCACGCGGGCTCGATGTTCGGGTTGGCGATGCCGCCGCACTCAATTTCGATGCAGAATTCGATGCCGTGTTCTCGAACGCGGCGCTCCATTGGGTGCCGCAGGCCGATGAGGTTGCAAGAGGCGTGGTGCGTGCACTGAGGCCGGGCGGCCGGTTCGTGGCTGAATTCGGCGGTTTCGGCAACGTGGCGGCCATTGTGACGGCGATGATGGCGGCAGCCAGACACTTCGGCGGCGACCCGGCCCTCGCCCATCCCTGGTATTTCCCGGCGCCTGAGGAATATGGCCGCGTTCTTCAGCGCGCGGGCTTTACCGTCAACCGCGCTGCGCTTATTCCTCGCCCGACGCCGCTTCCAACAGGCATTGAAGGCTGGCTCTCCACGTTCCGGGCGCCATTTTTCAGTCAGTTCCATGGGACAAAGCGGGACAAGGTGCTTGCCTTCGTTGTCGATTCGCTGCGCCCGTCTCTTTGCGGAGTGGAAGGCGGCTGGATTGCTGATTATGTTCGGCTCAGAATCGAAGCGCGTCTTTGAGCGTGTTCCCTTTAAGCGTGTCCGGTGAACAGGGCGCCGGTTTTTTCCGGACACGCAACAACGAAGTGATAAAGCGCACCGGCGCCAACGGAAAGTCATTGTGATTGGAAGCCGTTTGAGAAAGGGCGGGGAGACCGCAAAAGCAGTTTCGCGCTGGTTCGCCCGTGCCGCCGCCGTTCTGCTTGCTGTCTTTGTGGGTGGTTCCGTTGCCGCACAGCAGCCGGCGGCCCCGCCGCAGCAAAGGATCGTCAATCCGATTGCCGTTTTTGCCGGTCTCGACAAGGTGACCGGACGGATCGTGGCGTTCGACGTCCTGATCGATGAAACGGTGCAGTTCGGTGCATTGCAGGTGACGCCGCGGGTCTGCTACACGCGGCCGCCGACCGAGCCGCCGCGCACCACGGGCTTTATCCAGGTCGACGAGGTGCTTCTCGACAACCGCGTACGCCGCATCTTTTCAGGCTGGATGTTTGCCGACAGCCCCTCGATCAATGCGGTCGAGCACCCGATTTACGATGTCTGGCTGACGGATTGCAAAACGAGCCCAGGCGAAGCATCCGCCGGTAACGAGTGAAAGTCGCCCTCATTGCCTCCGAGCGCTTCTTCGAGCAAGCGGTGATAATGCCTGCGGTCCACTTCAACAGCGCCGAAACTCTTCAGGTGATCGGTGACGAATTGCGTGTCGAGAAGCCTGAAGCCACCCTTGTTGAGGCGCGCGACGAGATAAACAAGCGCGATCTTTGAAGCATCGCGCGCATGATGGAACATGCTTTCCCCGAAGAAGGCCCGGCCAAGACGCACGCCATAAAGCCCGCCGACCAGTTCATCGTCCCGCCAGATCTCAACCGTGTGGCAATAGCCGAGTTTGAAAAGCTCGCCGTAAAGTTCGCGGATTCGGTCATTGATCCAGGTTTTGCGCCGGCCAGGTGCGGGTGCGGCGCAGCCCTCGATGACGCCTTCAAAGTCATAATCGATGCGCACATCGAAAACGCCCGACTTGATGGTGCGGGCAAGGCGCCGGGGGATATGGAACTTCTCGATGGGGATGATGCCGCGCATTTCCGGCTCGACCCAGTATAGCGCCGTATCGGTTG
The DNA here is from genome assembly GCA_022360615.1 of Hyphomicrobiales bacterium. GTDB lineage: Bacteria > Pseudomonadota > Alphaproteobacteria > Rhizobiales > JAKSCL01 > JAKSCL01. The sequence goes on along the minus strand of JAKSCL010000326.1, from coordinate 15,087 downwards.
CGCTTTCCGCCATTGGGAAGATGCCGCAGGCATAGGCCTTTAAAAGCACCTCTGGCGTGATCGAGAAGAGGATGTCATCGGCGCTGGTCATACCGCGGCTTCGTTCTCCCATTCAGCGGGAAACGGCGTAAATGCCCGCGATTCAAGCTGCCGCATCATGCGCGTTGCGATCAAGATACCTTTCAAGCCAGCGAATGTCATAGGTTCCGTTGACGATGTCCGGTTCTTCAAGCAGCCGCCGGAAAAGCGGAATCGTGCTCTCGATCCCGCCGACGACGAATTCGCCGAGCGCCCGTTTCAAACGCATCAGGCACTCATTCCGGTTCTTCCCATGCACAATAAGTTTGCCGACAAGGCTGTCATAGTAGGGCGGGATTGTGTAGCCCTGATAAACGCCCGAATCGACCCTGACACCGAGCCCGCCTGGCGGGTGGAAGTACGTTATGGTGCCGGGCGAGGGCCGGAAGGTTTCAGGATTCTCCGCATTGATCCTGCATTCAATCGCGTGCCCGGAGGGGACAATGTCCTCCTGGCGCAGCGAGAGTTCGGCGCCAGCAGCGACCTTAATCTGCTCGTTGATGAGATCGATGCCGGTGATCGCTTCCGTGACCGGATGCTCCACCTGAATGCGCGTGTTCATTTCGATGAAATAGAAGGCGCCGTTCTCGTAAAGGAACTCCACGGTGCCTGCGCCCGAATAGCCAAGGTCTTGAACGGCCTTGGCGCAGGTTTCGCCGATCTCGCGGCGCTGCGCATCGTTCAGGGCAGGGGACAACGCCTCCTCAAACACTTTTTGATGCCGGCGCTGGAGCGAACAATCACGCTCGTAAAGGTGGACGCCGTTGCCCTTCCCGTCGCCGAGAACTTGCACCTCGATGTGTCGGGGCGAGCCGAGATACTTCTCGATATAAACGGAATCGTTGCCAAAAGCGGCGCGCGCCTCGGCGCGCGCTGTCGTGAAGGCTTCATCCAACTCTGCCGCCGAACCCGCCACTTTCATGCCGCGCCCGCCGCCGCCTGCGCTTGCTTTAATGAGTACCGGATAGCCGATGGAATCAGCGATTTTGCGGGCTTCGATTCCATTGGCGACGGAACCGTCGGAGCCCGGCACGACCGGAATACCGAGCGTCTTCACCGTCTCCTTGGCGATGATCTTATCGCCCATCATGGTGATGTGTTCCGCACTCGGCCCGATGAAGGCGATGTCATGTGCCTCAAGGATTTCCGCAAAGCGCGCATTCTCCGCCAGAAATCCATAGCCTGGATGAACGGCGTCCGCGCCAGTGATCTCGCAAGCCGCAAGGATCGTCGGGATATTCAAATAGCTATCGGCTGCTCTTGGCGGTCCGATGCACACGCTTTCATCGGCAAGGCGCACATGCATGGCATCCGCATCGGCTGTTGAGTGAACGGCCACCGTCGAGATGCCTAGTTCCTTGCAGGCACGCAGCACACGGAGCGCGATTTCGCCGCGATTGGCAATCAGAACCTTGTCGAACATGGCCATTGGACTTCTTTTGTTGGCCTTTACTCAATCGTCATCAAGGGTTCGCCGAATTCCACCGGTTGCTGGTCGGCCACCAGGATGGCTTTCACGACGCCGCTGCGTGGTGCGGGGATAGGGTTGAAGGTCTTCATCGCTTCGACGATGAGAATTGTTTGCCCTTCCTCAACCTGATCGCCCACCTCAACGAAGGGTTTCGCCCCTGGTTCCGCGGCGCGATAGGCGGTCCCGACCATTGGCGATGTGACGACAGAGCCGGACGGGCCGAGGGCTCCGGTCTCCTCTTTCGCCGCCGACGGCAGGTCTGGAGCGGCGGACGCCACCGGAGCCGGCGGTGCGGACGCGCTCATATGCACATTAAGCGTACGTGCGACCTTGATCCGAAAACCGGCGCGCTCGACCTCAATTTCGGACAGATCTGTCTCGTTCAGAATATCCGCGAGATCGCGGATAAGATCTTTGTCGATATCGATTTTTTCCGAACTCATGCTCTTTTTCCGTCTTTCCCGCGATACCGAACCCTACGCTTTCGCCTCATTGGCCCCTTGTTCCGAATATTGACCTGCATGCAATGCGTCGAGTGCCAGCAGATAGCTCTGGGCGCCAAAGCCGCTGATGATGCCAGCCGCAACAGGTGCAATGAACGATCGGCGCCGGAACGTTTCGCGTGCATGGACGTTTGAGAGGTGCACTTCAACCACCGGCACGGAAACGGCCCGGACCGCATCGTGGAGCGCTACAGACGTATGGGTATATGCGGCCGCATTAAGGATCACGCCATCGGCCTTCTCACCCGCCTCCTGAAGCCAGTCGACCAATTCGCCTTCGTGGTTCGACTGCCGGAAATCGATTCCTATCCGAAGTGCTTCCGCGCGTTGATGAAGCGCTTTCTCAATACCGAAAAGTGTCATATTTCCATAGACTTCCGGCTCCCGCTTGCCAAGCAGGTTTAAGTTAGGGCCATTGATGACGAAAACCGTCTTCATCATGAAGGAGATGCGCGCCGGAGAGAAAGATCGGACGCGTTATACGCACGGAAATGAGGCAGGGCAAAGCCTCAATTCGCGTGAAGGGCGGCTAAGGTAAATCTAAACCGCTCCGTCCCTTGGCCTCAGCAGGTCTCGCACGCGGCCTCGCGCACTTCCTCGACTGCGCTACGGAGCGCGGCGAAGCTCTGCATGCCACCGAGGATTTGATCGCCGACCACGTAGGACGGCGTCCCATTGATGCCGATTTCCTGAGCAAGCGCCACGGCGTTCTGGATTATGGCCATGATTTCCGGGTCTTCCATATCACGGCGCAGACGCTCCATGTCGAAGCCGAGGGCTTCTGCGATTTGCAGCGCGCGGGCTTCATTCTTCTGACCGCGGGCGCCCAGAAGCGCGCTGTGCAGTTCCAGATAATTGCCCTGACGCGCCGCAGCGAGCGAGACGCGGGCGGTCTCGACCGAGCCTTCACCGAGGATCGGCATCTCGAAAAGGACGACCCGTACATTCGGGTCGGCATTCAAAAGATCGCGAAGATCGGCAAGGGCATGGCTGCAATAGGGGCAGTTGTAGTCGAAAAACTCAACCAGCGTCACATCGCCTTCCGGGTTGCCGACAACGGGCATTCCAGGCGCGTTTTCAATACGGTCGCGGTATTCCCGGAGCGCGTCGCGCTGCTGTTCCTGCAGGGCAGCGGTTTCCCGGCGCTGAAGCTCAATGAAGGCGTCGCGCAGGACTTCCGGATTGTCGAGGAGGTAATCCTTGACGATTTCCCCGATCTCCAGGCGTTCGTCCTCGGTGAAATCCGCATGAGCAAGGGGCGCCGCAGCCGAAATGCCGATTGCCAGGAGAGAGGCCGAAAGCAGCCGTGTCAGGGAACCGAGACCGATCATGTTGTCCTCTTTCATACCGAGCCGGCCACATTAAACAGGAAAATCCGCCGAAAGGCTGTTCAAATTATCGTCGGGGCGAACGTACATTCAATATGTCGTCGGCCTGCAGCCAGCCGGGGGAACCGCGTGCAAACAGGTTTTGCGCCCGAGCGGCCTGTTGCCGCGCAAGGTCCAGATTACCCTCAGCAAAGTAGCTGCGGGCGGACGCCAGCGTCGATTCCGCCTGATTGCCCTGCCTTCCATAAGCGATCGCCAGTTGACGGAAACCAAGCGCATGGTCGGGCTCGGTGCTGAGGCCGCGCCGCAGCTGCGTAATGGCGTTTGGAAGGAGGCGCGCGTCGTTCGTTGCCACAAGGGCCTGGCCAAGCATAATGCGCATCAGTCCAGCATTCGGTCTGAGCGATACCGCGCGCTCAAGCGGTGCGATCGCCTCGCGCGGACGGCCACTGTCGAGGAGCGCCTGGCCTTTTAGCTCACGGAAATAAGGATTGTTCGGCTGTGACTGGATAAGACCGTCAATGTCCCGGATTGCCGCTCGGATATCGGCGGTGCGGTAGCGCGCGATCGCACGCGCATAGCGCGCCGGCAGGCTGTTGTCGCTCTCTGGATATTTCTGGAAAACCGAATTTGGCGGATCGAGAAAGCCTGAAATCTTTGCCCGCATCAGATCGTGCCGGGCTTGCAGGGCAGGCGGGTCTCGCCGGTCAAAATAAGGACTTGCTCTAGCAACCCGTTCCAATGCCGCGATCCGCTCGCGCGGCATGGGGTGGCTACGCGCATAGGGATCGACGAAACGATTGGTGAAAACGGCCTGTCCGGCAAAGCGTTCAAAGACTGTCAGCATGCCTTTGGACGACTGCTGGGTGGCATTGAGATAGTTCACGGCAGCGCGGTCTGCGGCCAGTTCCTCGCTGCGCTGGTAGGAAAGCAGATTGCGCTGCCCGACTTGCCCGGCGCCAAGCAATGCGGCGCCTGCGCCCTGTGCCGCCTGGCTCGTGTCGACACCGCCAGCAACCGCCGCCGCTGCGGCTGCCGTGCCAAGAAGGAGGGCGGCGAGAAACGCCGTCTGGGCACCTGCCAATTGCCCGCGCAGGCGTGCCAGATGCCCACCTGAGATATGGCCGGTTTCGTGCGCGATGACCCCGATGATCTCATTCGGCGTCTCAGCGGACTGAAGCGCACCGACGTTCAGAAACATCCTGCGCTGGTCGACGACGAAAGCGTTGAACTCGCGGCTGCGCACGATGAAGATGCGTATGTTGTTGGATGAGAGGCCGGCAGCGCGGAAAATCGGCGTCGCATAGTCACGGATGAGGTTTTCGATTTCGGTGTCGCGGACAAGCGGTACGCTGCGGCCTTGAGCCTGCGCCGCATTGGGAATAGAGGTCGCTGCGACCGCGCCTGCCATGGCCACGGCCGCGGCGCGTCTTAAGGAACGCCGAAGGACTCCGAACCTTTCGGACGGACCGGATACGGTCAATCTACCGTCATGAACCATGGGCGAAATCCGTCGGTTGTGTGCTGCCTGCGCCCACCCGGCCTTCAGCTATGGCCCGCGCAGTAAGGCGTCAATGCATCGGACGCCCCATTTGCGCAAAACATTGTGATTTCGCTGCGGAAGCACAACCCCGGTCGAAAGCGAATTAGCGCCGTCCGGTCAGTCTGCGCTGCCACCAGCCGCGCCGTACCGGACGGGGCGTCGTATCTTCCGCCGCATCGGCATCAGGTTCAACGGTCACTTCGCTTTCGACGGCTGCCTCGCTAACAGCTTTCGCCATTTCACGTACCCGGCCGTTTGTTTCCGCAGCAGCAGCTTCAGTGCTCCTCGCTCTGGCGCGCCTGCGTCTGGCCGGCTTCGCCGTTTCGTCGTTTGGCAAAGCTCCGGCCTCTTCTTCCGCGTCTGAGCCGGAGGCGGGCGCGGGCATTTCTGGTGACCCTTCAGGCATCTCATCAGAGGCTGCTTCGTGCGCAGTGGCGATGGCCTCAGGCGTGTCTGGGGTTGTCTCCGGCGCGTCGCTTTCGGCAATTGCGACAGCCTCTTCGAACACGGCCTCGGGATCGGCGCCCACCTTGGGCTCCTCGGCCGTCTCCGATGTCCGGCGGCGGCGGCGGCGGCCGCCGCGGCGCCGGCGGGAACGGGGTTGTTCTTCGTCTTCCGATGCCCGCTGCTCTTCCTGATCCTCGTCCTTTTCGCCTTCGCCTTCGTCTTCCTCTTCGGCCGCTTCGAGCGCCTCGTCTGCAGGGAGTGAGACATCCTGATCGGAACTGCGGCCACGGCGGCGCCTGCGCCTGCGCTTTCTGCGCTGTCCGCCTTCATCATCATCTGCAGCCATGCTGTCGGTGTCGGCCACATCGGTCTGCACGACGGCGGCCGGAACCGGAACCGCGATGCCGCTGTCGCTTTCCTCGATCATATGGTTGGTGCCGAAATAGTTCTCATCGCCCTCGAAATTGATCAGAATCCCGAAGGTTTCCTCCAGTTCGCGCAGATATGGCCGCTTGTAATTAAGGATATAGAGCGCGGCGGATGTGGCGCAGCGCACCGTGATGCTGGTGCTTGAGCCGCCGTAAAGCCGCGCCTCGATGGCTCTGAGCACATGAAGCGCGACGGATTCCGTCGATCGAATAAGTCCCGTGCCATGGCAATGCGGACAAAGCTCGGTCGAGCCTTCAAGCACGCCCGAGCGGATGCGCTGGCGCGACATCTCCAGAAGGCCGAAGGAACTGATACGCCCCACTTGGATGCGCGCCCGGTCGGTCTTCAAGGCTTCCTTCAAGCGGCGTTCGACGGTCCGGTTGTTACGCCGTTCCTCCATGTCGATGAAGTCGATGACAATAAGGCCCGCCAGATCGCGCAAGCGCAACTGGCGCGAAATCTCGCTGGCCGCCTCAAGATTGGTTTTGAGCGCTGTGTCCTCGATATTGTGCTCTTTCGTCGCCCGGCCGGAGTTCACATCAATGGCAACGAGGGCTTCAGTCTGGTTGATGACGATATAGCCGCCCGACTTTAGCGTGATCTGCGGGTTGAACAGCGCCTCGAGCTGCGGCTCGATCCGGTGATCGACGAAGATCGGCGCCTGTTCCTTGTACTGCCTCACGTTCTTCGCATGGCTCGGCATGAGCATGCGCATGAACTCTTTGGCTTCCTTATAGTCTTCCTCACCGCTGACCAGCACCTCCTCGATATCGCGGGTGTAGAGGTCGCGGATGGCACGTTTGACGAGACTGCCTTCTTCATAGACCAGCATCGGCGCGGTCGAATCGAGCGTTGTGGTGCGAACCTTCTCCCAAAGCCGCATCAGATACTCGAAATCGCGCTTGACTTCCGTTTTCGTGCGGCTTGCCCCGGCGGTGCGCAAAATGACGCCCATGCCATCAGGGACATTGAGCTCGCTAGCGATGGTTTTCAGCCGGGCCCGGTCAGTCGCGTTTGAAATCTTGCGTGAGATGCCGCCACCGCGCGCCGTATTCGGCATCAGCACCGAATAGCGCCCCGCCAGCGACAGATAAGTGGTCAAAGCGGCGCCCTTGTTGCCGCGTTCTTCCTTCACGACCTGGACGAGCAGCACCTGACGGCGCTTGATGACCTCCTGGATCTTGTATGGCCGGGGACGGGGGGCACGCCGGACAGGCGTCTCTTCCATGGCATCCTCGCTGCCGACCACCTCAGGTTCGGCGCCGTTGCCAGTTTCATCTGCGTCTTCGTCATCCTCGCTTTCGGATACAAGCGTTTCCTCGGCGCCGGTGTCCGCAGCGAGCGCCATTCCGCCGCCCGTTTCAGGATCGTCGCCATTCTCTTCGGTGACGCTCTCTGCGCTGCCTGGTTTTTCGTCCCCTGCCGCCTCCGCGGTCTCTTCGGACGCTTCCGAAGCCGCATCGGCATCGAAATCTGAGACTTGAACCGCGTCATCGCCGTTGCCGGATGGTTCCTCGCCCCGCGGTTCATGAGTGTCGGCCGGTTCGTTCTGAATCTCGTTCTCAGTCGGCGTCGGCGCATCTTCCGATTGCGCAAGCGCTTCTTCGGCTTCCTGTTCCTGGCGCAGGAGCTCCTGCCGGTCAGCCACCGGGATCTGATAGTAGTCCGGGTGAATCTCGCTGAAAGCGAGGAAACCGTGGCGGTTGCCGCCGTAGTCGACAAAGGCCGCCTGAAGCGATGGTTCGACGCGTGTTACCTTGGCGAGATAAATATTTCCGCGAAGTTGCCGCTTATTAGCCGCTTCAAAGTCAAACTCCTCGACCCGACCATCGCGTAATACGACCACACGGGTTTCTTCCCGGTGGACCGCATCGATGAGCATCTTGTTTGGCATTGGTTACGCTCTTTGTGATCGCGCGCGGGCCGCGGGACGGAAGCCAATGAAACGCGGGCATCCCGATCGGGCGCCTCGCCGCGCGAAGGTTGATAATTCGGTTGTGCGATTTGCATGTCCCCAAGCCAGCCAGATGCGTCTTCTTCCGGGCCGTCGGGCCTCGGTGCGCATCCATTTCAAGGGCTGCGATATGACTGGAGCAGTGCATTTGTGTTACCCATGTCAGCCGATCCGCCACCGCAGCAATTGCGGGGGTCATCTCGCCCGGCACATGTGTATGAAAGCGGACCGTTGAGAGGCCCGGAGACGGGCAGGCGAAACAGAGGATCGTCGATTTATGACAAGAACACCTTATCCGCCTTTTCCCGGATGGCAAATCCGATTTGCAGGACGCGAGGTGCCGAGCAGTCCCAACTCTATGAAAAAGCAATGCAAACAAACATTGGAAAGCAGCGATTAATCATATCGCGCCATTTTCATAACACGGTATTGTGCCGAGTGGCTGGGCCATCGCGGGAAATGGCGTGCGCGCGGCATGAAAGCAGGCGGATGTGATGCGGATGGGCGGAACATCAATGTGGGACAAACATAATGCGGGAGCGGTAGGCCGCGCATGCGTTTTGGCGTTTGCCGCCCTTTCCATGCTACTGATGGCCGCACCGCCGCTCGATGCGAGAACCGGTTCTTCCGGGAATGCGTCGGAAACAGTCGCAATTGTAACTGATTCGCGAATCGCGGGCGACAACCGCCGCACGCGATTCGTGATGGATCTCTCGCATTCAGTGCAAATTCGTGCATTTACACTCGGCCGTCCCTACCGCGTCGTGATCGATTTGCCCGAGGTCTCGTTTACGCTTCCCGACGGGAAAGGCGAGACAGGCCGCGGTCTGATTTCCGCCTACCGGTATGGCCGTATCGGCCCGGAAAAGTCTCGGATCGTTCTCGACGCGGACCGTCCGGTGCTGATTGACCGCGCTTTCGTGCGTGATCCTGAGGCCGGACAGCCGGCACGCCTCGTCGTCGACCTCATTGAAACGGATGCGGGCACCTTTCAACAGCGGCTTGCGGTGGCGAATACAGCGACCAGTTGGCCACGCTCGAATACGCGCGCGAAGGAGGGGCGCATTCCGCCCGACGCGCGCGAGCCGCTGGCCCAGCGGCCTGTGATAGAGCGTCCGATGGTCGTCGTCGACCCGGGCCACGGCGGTATTGACCCCGGCGCCATAAGTCCCCGCGGTACGAAGGAAAAGGACCTTGCCCTGCAGTTTTCAAAGCTGCTTGGCGAGAAGCTAGCGGAAACCGGCGTTGTCGACGTCCATCTGACCCGGGACACGGATACGTTCATTCCACTTGCGGAGCGGGTGCGGATCGCCCGGGACGAAGACGCTACGCTTTTCATATCCATTCATGCGGACTCATTCCGTCAGGGCCATGTCCGCGGTGCGACGGTCTACACGCTCTCCGAACGCGCCTCGGATGCTGAGGCTGCTGCCATCGCCGCGCGGGAAAACGAGTCCGATATCCTGGCCGGTATCGATATCGAAACCGAGAACGATGCTGTCAGCAGCATTCTTTTCGACCTCGTCCGGCGCGAGACCAAGAACCTGTCCATCCTTTTCGCAAAAACACTTGTCGACTCGATGCGTTCGGCTACCGCGCTCAACAAAAATCCGCATCGCTTTGCCGGTTTCAAGGTGCTGCGTGCGCCCGACGTCCCGTCGGTGTTGCTTGAGCTCGGCTACTTGTCGAATCAAAAGGATGAAAGCCGCATGATGTCGCCTGAGTGGCAGAACAAGACTGCGGGGGCGATCGTCGAGGCGATGCTTGGTTATCTGCGCGCGCAGGAACAGCTTCCAATTCAGGCAAGCGTTCAGACCTCACGCAGCGAGACGGGCATACAGTAACGTAACTATCGGCCTTTAGGCTGAAGGCTGAATCGAAATCGATAGCGGGATTGGCAAGCGGGTGGAAAGGCCGCGTGCCTGTGTTTACTTGTTACGCTGTGTTTATTTGTTACAGAGTGTGAGCGCATAGCGCCGCGATGTCGCCTCAATCGGAAATCAGACCCGATTTCAGGGTCTGTTCATGTGATTTCGCCCGGGCATCGAACCGTGACGAACCAGTAAGCTGACGAGCCATTATGATTTTGCGGTTTTTGGGAGTGCTGTTTACCGCCGGGGTCATCCTTGCATTGTGCGGCGCCATCGCGTTCGCCTATGTGATTTGGGACCTTTCCCAGGATTTGCCGGATTATAAGGTGCTCAAGGATTACGAGCCGCCGGTGATGACCCGCGTCCATGCGACGGACGGGCGCCTGGTTGCCGAGTATGCGACCGAGCGCCGGCTTTACCTGCCGATCGGATCGATCCCGGACAAAATCGTCCAGGCGGTGATGTCGGCGGAGGATAAGAACTTTTATCAGCATGGCGGCATTGATTTTTCGGGGATCGCGCGCGCCGTTGTGGTCAACATACAGAATTTGAGGCGCAACCGGCGCCCGGTCGGCGCGTCGACCATCACCCAGCAGGTCGCAAAGAACTTCCTGCTGACGAACGATGTGACGATTGAGCGTAAAGCAAAGGAAGCGCTGCTCGCGCTTCGCATCGAGCGCGCCTTCACCAAGGACCAGATCCTTGAGCTCTATCTGAACGACATCTATCTCGGGCTCGGCGCATACGGCATGGCCGCGGCAGCGCTTGTCTATTTCGATAAGTCGGTGCACGAACTCACGCTCTCGGAGATGGCCTATCTTGCCGCTTTGCCGAAAGCCCCCAACAACTACCACCCGTTCCGCCAGACCGAGCGGGCGATTGAGCGCCGCAACTGGGTGCTCGACCGGATGGCGATCAATGGTTTTATCTCCGAAGAGGAAGCCGCAACCGCCAAAAGCGATCCGCTGCGTGTCATCCCGCGCTCGCGCGGCGCGCAGATTTTCGCCGCCGACTATTTCGCCGAGGAAGTGCGGCGCGAGATCGCCAACCGTTATGGGGAAAAAGCGCTTTACGAAGGCGGTCTTTCGGTGCGCACGACGCTTGATCTTGAGCTTCAGAAAATGGCGCGGAATGCGCTTGTCAGGGGGCTTGTCGGTTATGACCAGAGGAAGGGCTGGCGCGGTCCCGTCACGAATATCAGTGTGAGCGGCGATTGGGGCGAGGCGATTAGCGAGGTTGAAATGCTGAACGACGTGGAGCCTTGGCGGCTCGGCGTTGTCCTTCAGGTCTCCGAAAGCGAAGCAGCGATCGGGCTGCGGCCGCAACGGCTGCCTTCACGCCGGTTGTCCGATGCGCGCGAAACCGCCATCGTCACCTTGGATGACGTCAAATGGGCCGTTTGGGCGTCCGGTGAACGCAGGGGACGCGATATCACCGCGGTCAGCCAGGTTCTTTCGGTCGGCGATGTGGCGTATTTCGAACCGGTCGAAGGCGAGAATCCCGGCTGGAAACTGCGCCAGGTCCCGGAAGTGGGCGGTGCCATCGTGGCGATGGATCCGCATACAGGCCGGGTAAAGGCCATGGTCGGCGGCTTCAGCTATGATCAAAGCGAATTCAACCGTGCGACACAGGCACGGCGCCAGCCCGGTTCCTCGTTCAAACCCTTCATCTACGCCGCTGCGCTCGACAATGGCTATACGCCGTCTAGCGTGGTGATGGATGCGCCCATCGCCATCGATCAAGGCCCCGGGCTCGAAGTTTGGACTCCTCAGAACTACGGCGGCAAGTTTTACGGGCCTTCGACACTCCGGCGCGGCATCGAACTCTCGCGGAATGTCATGACCGTGCGGCTGGCGCGCGACATGGGCATGCCGCTGATTGTCGAATATGCCCGCCGCTTCGGGATTTACGAAAACCTGCAGCCGGTCCTGTCGATGTCGCTGGGTGCGGGCGAGACAACGGTTCTGCGGATGGCGGGCGCCTACAGCATTCTTGCGAATGGCGGCAAGAAAGTCGAGCCGACGCTGATTGACCGTATTCAGGACCGTTACGGGCGCACGATTTACAAACACGATCCGCGCACTTGCAACAATTGCAACGGAACGTGGCAGGGCCAGGACGAGCCCGAACTCGTCGATGAACGTCCGCGCGTGCTCGATGCTTTCACGGCCTATCAAATGACCTCGATGCTTGAAGGCGTCGTCCAGCGTGGCACGGCGACCCGCGTGCGTGATGTGGGCAAGCCGCTGGCCGGTAAGACGGGCACGACCAACGATGAGAAGGACGCCTGGTTCGTCGGCTACTCGCCCGATCTGGTCGTGGGCGTGTTCATCGGTTTCGACCAGCCGAAGCCGATGGGCCGCGGCTCAACCGGCGGGCAATTGGCTGCGCCGGTATTCAAGGATTTCATGGTGGATGCCTTGGCCGATACCCCGGCCGTGCCTTTCCGGGTGCCGCCGGGAATCAGACTCGTGCGGATCAACGCCGACAATGGTCTGCGTGCCCGTCCGGGCGATGCGAAAGTCATCCTTGAGGCTTTCAAACCGGGAACGAGCCCGCCCGACGATTATTCGATTATCGGTATGACGGACGGCTACGGCCGTACCTTGACTGTGAGTCCGGAAGCCGATGCCGCTGTCACTTCCGGCACGGGCGGTTTGTACTAGTCCTTCAATCCCCGTCTGGTATGGTGCGGAAACTGGGCTATAGGCCCGGGCTCCCATAAGAAACCTACGCAAAAACCGATTCATGACACTTCGCGCCGAAACCCAATCCCTTGTCGATGACATCGAGCGGTCGCTTGCACTGCTAAGGAGGCATCTTTGACTGGGATGCCGCCCATGAAACCCTTCAAGAGCTGAACGCCAAGGCTGAAGATCCCGATCTTTGGAACGATCCTGAGGCAGCGCAAGGCGTTATGCGTGAGCGCCAACGGCTCGAAGACGCCATCGCATCTATCAAAACGCTGGAAACGAGCACCCGCGACAACATCGATCTCATCGAGCTTGGCGAGGCCGAAGGCGATGAAGACGTTGTCAAGGAGGCCGAAACAGCGCTGTCCAAACTGCGCGAAGAAGCCGCGAAACGTGAGGTCGAAACGCTTCTCTCCGGTGAGGCGGACAGCAATGACTGCTATGTGGAAATCCATGCCGGAGCGGGCGGCACCGAAAGCCAGGACTGGGCTTCCATGCTTTTGCGCATGTATTTGCGCTGGGCCGAGCGCCGCGGCTTCAAATCCGAAGTCATGGAAATGAGCGATGGCGAAGAGGCCGGCATCAAATCGGCGACCATCACCGTCAAGGGCCACAACGCCTATGGCTGGTTGAAGACGGAATCGGGCGTCCACCGGCTTGTGCGCATCTCGCCCTTCGATAGCCAGGCCCGCCGCCACACCAGCTTTTCCTCCGTCTGGGTGTTTCCGGTCGTCGATGACAGTATCGAGGTCGAGGTGAGCGAAGCCGATGTCCGCATCGACACCTACCGGGCATCCGGCGCTGGCGGCCAGCATGTGAATACAACCGACAGTGCCGTGCGCATCACCCACATCCCGACCGGGATCGTTGTGCAGTGTCAGAGCGAACGCTCCCAGCATAAGAACCGGGCGACTGCCTGGAACATGCTCAGGGCCCGCCTTTACGAGGCAGAACTTCAGCGCCGCGAGGAGGAAGCGAACGCACAGGCTGCTTCGAAGACCGAAATCGGCTGGGGGCACCAGATCAGATCTTATGTGCTGCAGCCCTATCAGCTCGTAAAGGATCTGCGCACGAACATCGAAAACACCAATCCGACGGCTGTGCTTGATGGCGATCTCGATGCTTTCATGGAAGCGGCACTCGCGCAGCGCATCACCGAGGGCGAAGACGCGTAACGGCCGTTTACGATGACCCCATCGTCCGGGTGCAGAAACCGGTTTGAAAACCCTCTAGGTGCCCGCGCCGAGGAAGCGCATGGGATTAACAGCCTTTTCGTCGACCCAGGTTTCATAGTGGAGGTGCGGGCCGGTGCTGCGCCCGGTGCTGCCTGCCTTGCCGATGACCTCGCCGGTGGAGACCGCTTGGCCTTCCTTCACGAGTATTTTGCTCAAATGGCCATAGCGGGAGACGACGCCGTTGCCGTGGTCGATCTCCACCGCGTTTCCATAACCGCCCCACCACTTGGCTTTGGCGACCGTGCCGCTGGCTGGCGCAATGATCCGAGTGCCTGTGGGAACGGCGAAATCGATACCCGAATGCATCGCGCGGCGGCCAAGAAACGGATCGACCCGCGGGCCAAAACCGCTCGAGATGCGGGCGTTACCGGCGACGGGGCGGCGGATGGGGATGACGTCCACCGCGTTTTGAAAGGTCTCGACCGTAGCAAGCACGGTATCTATGCGGGCAAGCTGGCGGATGAAGGCGTCTCCAGGTGCCGATGCCTCAGGAACGGGCAAAAACGGGCCGCCGGTTCCCGTTAGAAGGTTTTCCGGTGCATTTTCGATGAAACGGGAGCTTGGCAGCCGGATATCGGCGAACACGCTTTCAAGACGCGCGATTTCCTTCAGCGCGGCGGTCTCAAGTGCGTTCAGTGTCGTTGTCTGGCTGCGTTCGATGCTGGAAAGCCGTGAGGCAAGCGCCCGCGCCGATGTCACATGCGGGCCTGGATCGGTGTCGGCCAGAAAAGAGAAGTCGGCTTGGGCGACGGCGGCTGGCCGGGAGACCGTCTGGCCGCCATGACTTGCAAGGGACGGCCGGATCAGCAGCCGTCCAGGCTTCGACCGGGGCGGAAGGGCCGAAGCCGTTTGAGTGTCTAAATCCCAGGCGGCCGTTCCATGCTGTTCAGGCATATGATCGGATGCATCAAGACTGGCGCCGTTGGCCCGTTCCATAATCTCGCGAATTTTTTCCTGACGCGTCTCGATGCGCTCCTGACGCTCTGAGAGATTTTTAAGGCCGGCTTCCAGCGAATCCTGGTTCACGAACTGCCGCCCGCGTAGCGCGTCCACCTGAAGGCGCAAGGACGACAATTGTCCTTCATAGGATTCGACAGTCTGAGCGTGCCGGTGAACCATCGACCGGATGACTTGATCGCGGAACATCACATAGCCGGTGACCGCAAAACACCAGGCAAGGACCGCGGCGACAATCAGCGTGATGACAATCGCGGCCCAAGGCGCAATCGTCAGCGTGCGTATTCCACTCTCATGGGGAAAGCTCAAACGCAAACCGGAGGAACTGCCCCGGAAGTGCCGAGCCGGATCAGGCGGATTGTGGCGGTAGGTATTGGCCATAGTCACGCAACGTCACAGGATGTAATGCCCATGAGTGTTGGCGATTGTGGTTAATGAAGTGCAAAACAGCGCCACGCTTTGCACATTCAACTGGGGCGGGATCAGCCACGATGATCCCTAGGCGTTTCAAAGACTGTCTGCAATCAGCCGATCGCCTCAAGGATTGCCGCTTCACATGCCTCGGTGTCCGCCGTACC